>NZ_JANUYG010000003.1:0-255369 GCF_055700915.1 Gardnerella sp. c10Ua_31
ATTTTATCAAGAAAGTATCATAATATTATCAAGATTACAATTATATTAGTGGCTTGGCACTCAAAAAAGTGTAGCTATACTACCCGTCCTCTCAATCCATTTAGAATCAATTTGTTTGTTGTCAAGAAAATAAAATAATAGACTATAAGACTTTTGAAAACAATGGCTTTATTTAGATGAATAATGTTTGGTCTATCTAATTTTATATATTTTCAATCTTCACAGTTTGCGTGGATATCTATCAGCATATTTGACAAAATCATATAGTTTAAGTAAATTTCACAAGTAATATTTCAAGGAAAGGTGGGAAAATTGTGAAGTTATTTCTTAAAATGTCTACATTGGTAACTGCCGAGGCACAATGTGTGTGCAGTCAATTTTGATTGGCTATAAACATTAAACATTTTGAAAGGAGAAATAATGGAAACAATAGTATCCGCTTTATTAGTTTTTGTTTCTACATCCATTGACTACTTAATTGTTTTGACTATTTTATTCGCTAGTCAAGGAAAGAAAGGTTTGAAATCAATTTATGTAGGGCAGTATTTAGGTACAGGACTGCTTGTACTGGCTAGTCTTATTGCCGCTTACTTTTTAAATTTTATTCCACAAGATTGGATTATCGGACTCCTTGGTCTAATTCCGCTAGGTCTTGGTATAAGAGCAATTTTTGTGGATGAAGATATTGATGAAGAAGATATCGAGGGGAAAATTACCGGAGATGGATCAAAAATCTTAGCATTTACAAGTTTAACAGTGGCAATGGGTGGAGATAATTTAGGAATTTATATCCCCTATTTTACAGGAAAGAGTTTGATTGAGATTGGTATAAGTTTAGTAATATTTGCCTTAGGGATTTTGATTCTATGCAAATTATCTCAAAATCTCGCCTCAATTTCTGCTATCGGAGAGACTGTGGAAAAGTACGAAAAAATAATTGTACCTGTCGTGTTTATTGGACTCGGTCTCTATATATTGATTGAAAATGGAACGATTAATTATTTCATAGGTCAAGTCCTAAAAGTGGTGTAAATTCATTTCCTTCCCTTTATCTGCTATTTTTATGTTCAAACTCAAACGAGAAAATAAGCGGAGCTTACCGCCATCACGGCGCTTCACCGTGCTATAAGATGCAGGAGGCTGATTAGGTGGGTGCATTTTTGCCCTTGTGTAGCAGGGGTTTGCGAGAGTTATCGTTAAAAGGTTTAGTATGCGACGGCTTTAGGCTGGCTTGGCGCGGTTTTTGAGCGCAGTTTGGCTGTATGAGGGAAGATATCAACGCTCTAGGGTCGAGTGTAATAAGTTCAATGACTGTTGCTTGTGCACAATGTGATATACAAATGTATCAATCACTTGGATTTTCAATTAAGATTGGGAACTTGTTTGCATTTGAACCATAAATCACAGTCATTAGATAAAAAATAAAGGAGTAAACTATGGAATATAATTGCGGATTTATTAACGATAAAAAAGCATTTAGATATAGAGCAGCAGCCATCATAGTCGAAGAAGGTTGTGTGCTATTTGCAAGAAACGATGAGGACGACTATTTCTACTCAGTTGGCGGAGCGGTTCACATGGGCGAGACATCAGAAGAAGCCGTTAAGAGAGAAGTATTTGAAGAGACAGGTCTTAATTATGAAGTAGATCACCTTGCCGTCATACACGAGAACTTATTCATCGGTAGCTCCGGCTTAGATGGAGTAGACTTCCATGAGCTTACACTCTACTACATGATGAAGCCCATGGGCAAAAGAGATTTTACGAGCCAAAGCACTACAGAGTCAGGTGCTAAAGAGACAATGCATTGGTTACCTATAGATGAGCTTGATAAGTTTAAGGCTTACCCGACATTTATGAAAGAATATCTTAAATCGGAGCATAGTGGAATAGAGCATATAATTTCAGATGAAAGATATTAATGAATCCCGCTATTATGGCAAGAGATCGTTACATAAACATTATTTCTTAGAAGATTATGACAAGAAGAACGTGTTTGATATTGAAGAATATATAAAGAGAAAAGGCAAGGTTAAGCTTAATAGAAATACGGTAATTACAAGATTGTAAGATTTACTGTTATAACTATATGGTCGAGGGTATATCTGAAATAATAGAGCTAGATAAATTTGAAGTTGCGGAGGTAATGAAATGATTAGAAAAATAAAAAAAGAAGATGCTCAATCTATACGAGAAATATGTGATATTTCTTTAGGATATACTGTTTCTACAGAGTTAGTAGAGAATCAAATCACAAAACTATCCGCTGATAAAAAGCATCATGTGATTTATGTTTATGAGGATGAGGATTTACATAAAGTTGTTGGATTTATACATGCTGAAATGTATGAGAGTCTTTATTCAGATTGTGGATTAAATATTCTAGGATTAGCTGTCTTACCAGAGTTTCAAGGAAGAGGCATTGGAAAAAAATTGATGAATCATTTAGAAATGGATTCTCGACAAAAATTACTTAAGTTTATCAGGTTAAACTCAGCAGAAGCAAGAACAGAAGCACATAAATTCTATGAAAATATAGGATATGTATGTGATAAGACGCAAAAGAGATTCATTAAAATTTTCGAATAAGTCAATCCTGGTTTGGTGAACTGAAAAATTAAATACTAAATTTGTAAGACGATAGAAAAGAAAAATCTATCATCTTTTTCTTGCCTAATTTCCCTATGTTTTGCGATCAATAAATAGGGAAAACTCACTAAGAAGCTAAGAAAGTATTTCAAATGCTTCTCACTAATATATACACGACAAAATGCTAGTTTCATTAAATATGTTACAGAAAGTAAAGGAGATAAGATGATAAGAATCGGTCAAACCCTCACTTTGGTGTAAATTCATTTCCTTCCCTTTATCTGATATTTTTATGTTCAAACTCAAACGAGAAAATAAGTGGTGCTTCCCACCATCACGGCGCTTGATTGTGCTATCTGATGCAGTAATGCGAACATAAAAATCGTGTATGACAGTCGAGGAATCCTATTCGTGCAAATGTGTTGCAATATGCGATACAGTATTTTATGATGTGTGTATGGAGGTTGATTGATATGACAGTTACTAAAACAGCGAATGTGAATGTGAGAATACAAGAAAATATTAAGCAGCAGGCGGAGCAGATTTTGGAAACTATTGGAGTTCCTAGGGCTACTGCTATTGACATGTTTTATCGTCAAATCATTCTTAATAAGGGTATTCCGTTTTCTCTTACTATTCCAAAGTCACTTCCAGCACAAGATGATATGGACGAGAAAACGTTTAACGCGTTGATGGCTAAAGGTTATAATCAGGCGGTTTGTGGCGATAGTTATCCGATAGATGGTGTTTTTGAAGAGCTTGAATGTTGATTAGCAGCCGTGGTGTAAACTTGTTTTTAGAAGAATACGCGTAAAAAATTATTACGTTTATTTTTGTGTTGATGAAAGTAGATTTCCCAATATGAACATATGCTATGGTATCTATAGCGTTCTCTTAATCCATGTTGAGAGTGACAGGAAAATAGCCGCAAAAGCTCGGTAACGCTGCGGTTTTCTGGCAATCGGGGGACTTCGGAATCGGGCAGACAAAACACTCTGCGGAAATTTATCCAAAGGAGAACCAACCAAAAGTGTGATGGTGAGTTGCCAAGATAGATGTCAATAAATGGAGTTGTCGGGTTAGATGTCGGGTAGTTGTGGTTGTGAGATAGATATCAAAATCAGTGAGACTTGATTTATTCGCAAAATTTACTATTCCTATTATAGAACGTTAAAAGGAGGAACTTTGAATATAGAGTATGTTGTAGTTGGCATATGTATTGTGGCAGTGGTGATGATTGCTGCTTTCCTAATTAATAGGCTAAAGAAAACAAATATTCCCGAAGACGAGAATAACTCTGATTTGAATAATAGTGCGATGATAGTAAAGAAAACAAGTAAATTATCTCAGCCAGATCAAAAGCTCGATGAACTTGTCATTCAGATGGAAATGCTTCCGGCAGAAGCAATATCTGATGATAGTAAGCTGGTGGAGATAACTGATAGTAAAATTCTGGGGCGTGTGAGCAATTTGTTTTCCGGATTGGTGCAGGCTGGTATAGCAGGTTCCAATGCAGTCCAAACTACAAAAGCGGGAAGTGAGGTTTTGTATCGCGCTATAATCCCGGCTGGTGCTAAACTTACCAATTCTAAGGCTATGGAAGGAGCGGTTCGAGGACTCTATTTTGGTGCTAATGGAATCAAGGGTCATGCAAACCTTGTAGCGGTTAAAGCTAAAAATGTAGTAGCAAATAATGTGGGTGTAGCCATGGGATTGGCATCAATTGTTGTTGGGCAGTATTACATGACGCAGATAAATGCAGAGCTTGGAGTAATCCGTGATGGAATTTCAAAAATATCTGATTTCCAAGATAATGAATTTCGAAGTCGGATTTTTTCACTTGTTGCTCATGTTAAGAAAATTGCCGACTTTCAAGTAGAGATTCTTGAGAATGATGAATTGAGACTGTCAAAGATTGCGCAGCTCGATAATCTAGAAGAAGAATGTACTCAGTTACTTGGTCAGGTTAATTTAACTTTGGCGGGCTTTACAAAGAAAAATGACCTGGATTATGCATCTTATGAAAAGGAATTAAAAGAAGCGCAAAACTGGTATACATACCAAAAAGCATTGCTTGATGTGCTGTATAAGATTTCCGACTTGAGGTATACGCTTCATCTGGGGGCTGTCTCAAGAAAGCAGTGCCTAGCGCTTTTGCCGACATACACAAAGCAGGTGGAAGATACTCAAGCATTATTGACTGGCTGGCATCAGACATCCGTAAATCGTTTAAGCATTGATACAGATGAGATCAAGCGTAAAAGAGATGGAATCGATCGCGTCATTCATTTTATTCCTGGATTATTTGATGATGACCTTAATTTTAGGGCGATTAACAAAAAAACAGTAGATATGATAACGGCTCAAGCATCAGTCAAATCCATTAAACATCCGCAGGACACCTCTGACCTGTATGCCGAGGATGTGCAATTGATTTCTAAAGACGGTAAAATTTACTACTTACCAATGGGTAAGGCAGAATGAATGTGAAAAAAGAAGAATGATAAGGTGACAGGTACGTTGTAACAAAAAAGTATGACAGTACTCGTCCTCTTGACGTGAATGGTGCCACAGTCACTCAGAATGCCATTCACGCCGACTATGATAATTTGTTAATTAGTGAGAGAGGTACTTTAGCACCGTTAGTTTCAAATAGTTGAATTTCATCAGTGGACGTTAGCATTATTATTATTATCTTATCGTTCACTTGAGACCCTGGTGATTCTAAATGCACTAGCTTACTAGGAAAGCATCTAAATGAGTAAATGTTCAAACAGTCGTAAGCAAATGCAGCTAGTTTCTATTCTAACAAGCGTAATGGTTCCAGTTATTGTAGCTTTCGCTATTATGGAGTTATATACTATCTGTTTGGAGTAGCCATTGCAATGGAACTGATTCTTATCGCTTGGATAGTCGTGCTTATTAAGTCAAGCAAGTAAAACAATTCTCCGACTAGACAGCGAGACTAATTAAATGGATGACATCATACAAGTACATGTTTTGCAACTACTAAGTGGAGTGGACGCGATGTATTTATTCTAAAGAGTGTCCACGGCTAGCTTGGGTGAGGTCAGAGACTTTTTGCGATAGATTTCTAAATAGCGTTGAGTTCCATGAGCCTATTCTTCATAATGTATTTAGATTAAATTCCGAAATGGAAATAATTCTAAATAGGAAGAGGCGTACATTTACGAGATGTTGTTCACAGATATAATATACGTTATAAAGGCATCAAGAAACAGTTAGAAGTTGATTTCATAGCTAATCTTGGAAGTAAAAGATATTATAGTATTGATGTCACGTGTGGATTAGGTGGGTGTATTTTAGGCTTTGTGCTTTTGGTTTCTTCTTCGTAAAAACTCTTTAACAATGATTGGAATTATAGTTGGGATACATTCAAGAGTAATAAAAAATGTAATGTACGTGCAAGTCCAGCTACTACCCAATTGCCGAGGAGACTCTTGTAATATCAATAAATCAATAGCAGGGGCGATGAGCGCGATAGTGATAGTTTTATAAACTCCTAAGTTTTCGAGTGTTTTTTGATTGACAACAATCGAGTAAAGAAGAATTTTTGTTAAACCAAGTGCATGAGCTATAACAATGAGTAAAAAGGGTGAGTCATAAACAATTTCCCAATCGAGTGATTTAAGAGAATTGATAATAAGTCCTAAAAGAGGCAATAATAATGAAAAAAGGAATAATCGTATAGCTTGATACATAGATTTCTTCATTACAACCTCCTTAAATTTATATAGCCAAGCAGATGACTACTGTCGTAGACGGACTATTTTTCACTCATTTTACGTTAATTTATCTTACTTAGAAAGTTGGGATAATCATATCCGATTAAAATCTGGCGGTCATTGGCAGACAGGACTTAAAGAACTGGATAAATACGGCATTGAGTATCATATCGTGAAAACATATCAATGGGGTGAGGGTTGGATATGGCCGAATTATAAGGCACTGAAAAAGAAGAATGGTGTTAATCAAGCGTGGTTTTCGGCTAGCTGGTAAGCAAGGGCATGGTCTTTTTGTTACAACGTCTAGGTTTTCGCAGAAAGCTAAAGATTACGCTGACAATCATCATATTATTTTGGTTGATGGTGTGAAGCTTGCAAATCTTATGATTAAGCATAATTTTTGTGTTTCAACAAGAAAAACGTTTGAGATCAAAACGATTGATACTGATGCTTTGCTTGAATATCAAGATGAGTAGTGTTTTTGTGTAAGTTTTGTGACTTGATTTTGTTATGTTTTAAGTTTATTAGCTGGTTTCTTACGGTTTTTGAATGCAATTTGCTTTTAATATTACGTATAAGTGTAAATGCTGATGCTAATGATGATGTTAATGCAATGCCAATGCAATGTCATGTAATCATCGTAAGAAACAAGGGGTGATTATATGGCGAAAACAGCTAACTTGTATACTCGTATTGATCCAGAGTTAAAAGAGCATGTAGAGCATATATTGAATTCTTTGGGTCTTCCTCCTTCGAGTGCTATTACCATGTTTTATAAGCAGGTTGTTTTACGGCAGGGGCTTCCTTTTGATGTGAAATTGGGTTATAGAGAGCTGCGTGATGTGAGTTCTATGACTCAAGGTGAGTTGAATGATGAGTTGGAAAAGGGTTATAAGTCGGTTTTATCTGGTGATGCGAAGCCTGCGAGTAAGGTTTTTGAATCTTTGCATAAGGCATAGGGTTCGTGTCGTGTGATAATTTTCTTATTTTTTATTTTGTTTTTGAAGAAAAGTATGAAGTTGTGGTTTCTCGTGTGCTTTATGGGAAAAGAGATATTGAGAAAGTTGTAAATGGCAATTAAACCTTTTGCGATATCTCGCTTCTATCGTTAAAGCGTGTACTCATTTTGCCACGCATCTGTTTATGTATGTAAATAAAATCCTGTAGATTATCGGATGATTTTTAGTTACAATTATTTTATAGGCTGCAGATTTGCATTCTTTGTCCATAATTTACATCCCGTCAGTTTTATTAGACTCAAAGATGATTTGTACTACGAGATGAATGAATATTGGGCAGATGATAGTGAATAACAGAGTGAAGATTGAACATGAGAATCGTAACTGCAATTAGGTAAAGATTAAGTTGTAGGTGGAGGTATAAATGAAGCATATCAAGCATTATGCTTTTTTGACTATGGTAGTTTGTCTTATGCCACTTATTTCAGGTTGTGCGAATCAGAATAATTTTAGCGATAATAATAGAGAACTAAAAACAGAAAATCAAAAGTCTGCAAGAAATGAAGGAAATTCAGAAAATAATGAAAATGTTGACTGGAAAGAGGTAAGTAAAAATGGTGTTGATGAAACTTTGCTCATAAAAAACATAGATGAAAAGGTTCTCACATATGTGGCTAAACAGTTACAAAATCTATGCGATGAGATTGGTGAAAAGGGGCGCAAAGATAAATTCTATTGGCTTACAGGACAATGGTATAACGATGTAATGTATTCTAAACAATATATTAGTGTTTTGTTGTTGGGTAAAAAAGCAATGAAACCATTGTTCCTAATAATATATAAAAGCAAAGAGGCTGGAATGTATGAATGGGTTTGTAGTAAAGCTTTAGACGAAATATCTGGGTTCGATTTTTCTGAAGTAAACAATGGTGCAGGCTGGAGTAATTCTAAAGAATTTTTAAAGGTATTTACCGATAAAATTATTGAACAAAAAAATTAACAACTCTCTGTTTGCAATTGTCTTGGATGTTTACACTCCTACAATATTCCCAATATTAACTTTCATTCTGCAATGAGCATTAAGGCTATTTTGCTGTCGTGTTGTTGTGTGTTCTAGTTGCCTATGTTTTGGGGAACAAAACGGTGTAAAAATTGTAAAAAAGTTCCCTACACTGTTTGATTTCTCACGGTAAAGGCTTGTTGGTTATTCCAGAAACTAGGGTTCCTGAGTTTAAGAAGTTGCTTGTTGAGTATTATGAGGGTGAAGATTTGCAGGTGATTGCTTCGTTTATGAGGGAATATTGTTGGAAGCATTAAACGCTCGCGATTATGTTGGTTCCTCTGGCTCTGCGAATCTTGCTGTTTATAAAAATTATAGTTTGCTAGTAAGTGAAGAGATTAGCGTCGATAGTATAGACAAATTAATAAAAAAAATAGAATATTTATTAAGATTATTACAGTAATCAGAGAGAATGGGAGATCTTGTTTACTTAATAGTCTGTTTTATGATTATTTGATACAGAGTCGTGTTAGCGAAAAGGAGGCTAGTGGTGTTATGAGGAGTAAAACTATTTTTTGTAAAAACATTTTTCAAAGTTGTCTTGTTATGCTTCTGCTGCTAGGTTCTCTATTTTCTCTTTCTGCATGTGCTGCTGATGATGATAAGGCGGAGCTTGCGTCGTATCATTGGGAAACAGTGGCGGTGTCTCGGGAAGAGTTTCGTATACCAGAAAACTATATGAATAAGAATGAGTTGTATCTCTTTGTGTCACGAGATATTCTTGATTCTCATTATGATTTGTCTAAAGTCACTCTTGGCGGTGAGCGTATTAAGTTAGTTGACTCATCGTTTAATTTACCTGGTCCAGGGCTTAAAGCTTTATTTTTAGTTGGAAAATTTGATTTAAAAGACAAGCCAAGCTCTTGTAAGTCAAGCTCTTGTGTTCTTAAAGTACCAGGACTTAATAAAACAGGTAATGTTGCTGTAGGTTATAAGAAGAAATAGTAATATTTTGCAAATGTTAAACAAATGTTTTGTGATTGCTTATATTTGAGTTTTTGACGTAATGCTCGTATAATTTTCCACGTAAAGCACATTTAAGTTTATGAGGTGTTGCGCTATGACTGCCCAAATGATCGCTAGTCTTAAGAACGGTTTGAAAGGCATATAAAAGCACATAAAACAGCTTAAGATACATATTCTTTAGCAGTATTAAACACGCATTGCACATGATGTTTGTCATTATGTTTGCACGTGCGCGTTGGTTTTTGCACGTTTTTTGCATGTTTTTGCGCGTTCTTATCGTTCTTGTAAGCAAGCGTTATCTTTTTATCTAACTGATTTTCATTGTTGAAATTTATTCAATAACAGTAAGAATTAAGGTTTAATAATAAGTAAGAACGAAGCAATAATAATGAATAATAATATAGAAAATGCAACTAATAGTCGCGATAACAATAATAAGCAGTCAGCTAGCAACTTAATATTGCGTATTGATAATGTAACAAGATCTTATTCTCGTGGATTAGGTCGTAAGAAGACAACTCGCCAAGTTTTACATAACGTATCTTTTGATATTCATTCTGGTGAAATATTTTGCTTGCTTGGTCCGAATGGTGCAGGTAAAACAACTACTGTAAAAATTGTTGGTACGTTGTTAGCTCCTGATAGTGGTAGTGTTCGTATTGCCGATATTGATGCTGTGAGTAATCCTCGAGAAGCGCGTAAGCACGTGTCGTTACTTCTTGGAGGTGAGCGAGGATTTTATCAAAGGTTAAGTGCATTAGATAATCTTCGTTATTTCGCGGATCTTTCTGCTGTTCCATATATGGAGCAAGGTAAGCGTATTCACGATGCTCTTGAGCAAGTTGATTTACTTGATAAAGCTCATGATGCTGTTCAAACTTTTTCAAGGGGAATGTGGCAGCGATTGCATATTGCTCGATCGCTGGTCGCTAAAACGGATCTTATGCTTTTAGATGAGCCTACTACTGGTTTGGATCCTGAAAATGCTAGGAAAGTACGTGAAATTATTCATGCTTTACGAGATCAAGGAATAGCGATTTTGTTAACTACGCATGAGATGAGTGAGGCTGAAAAATTAGCTGATACTGTTGCTGTAATAAATCACGGTAATATTATCGCTCAGGGAAGTGTGCAGCAGTTGGCTTCTTTGCAGCATATTGATCATGTAACAATGTACGCGTATGACGGTGAAGCATCAAGCGGAACTCCTAGTGTTAAGGAAGAATTGCAAAAACTTGATGGAGTGTTGTGGTGTGATGTTTTTGAATCGCATGGAGTGTTAAATATTACTATCGCGTGGAGTAAAACATTATCTCAAGAACGAAATATTAAAATTCCTGTTGATGGGATTACACGTTTAGGTGATCGCGCTGCAAGTTTGGAAGAAACGTATCTTGCTATTGTTCAAAATGACAATATTTCTGCATCAAATATTTCTTCTTCTGCTGCTACGCCGTCTTCTTCGTCTTCTTCACTTTCATTGAATAAGTAGGAGGTTTAATATGAATACTTCTACTCGTTCATATGCTTTTGTGATTCGTGGCTTGTGGTTTCAGCTTAAAAGTTTAGCGAAAACAACGTTTTTCTTGCAAAATGCGATACTTGCTCCAGTATGTTTTGCGTTGATGAAAATTGTTGCATACTATGGTTTTTCTCATGATTGCGCTAATTGTCTTAATAATATTTGGGTTGATTCTTCTATAGCTGGATTATGGTCTGCTACGACTACTGCTGTTGGAATTATTGGATACCAGCGTTATTTAGGAACATTACAATATTTAACTTTAAGTGTTATCTCACCTTCTGCAGTGTTTCTTCCTATTGTAGGATCAGCAGCTTTACTTGGTTGTATTGGTATGCCGCTTGCGATTATTACCGTTGCTGTTTTCTGCCATGGGTTCTTTATGATAACATTCACGCAGTTAGTTGGATACTTACTTTCTATGCTAGCTTGCGTAGCTTCTGCTGCATTATTATCTGGAATTTTTGTATTATGCCGTAAAGCTACAGTTTATGAAGGTTTGATTTTAATTCCTGTATGGATGCTTTGTGGAATAGTGATACCTGTAGAATCAATGCCATTGCCAGCTCGCGTTATTGCGTTTATTCATCCGCTCACGTCTGCAGTGTGGGTGGTTCATGCGCAATCGTTTAATGCTACTACTGTGTTAGCAATTGTGTTATGCGTTGTATTATCCAGCATTTTGCTTGTTATTGCAGGTTTTATGTTACGTCATGCTATTCGACTTGCAACGCTTAATGGAAGTTTGAACATAATATGATACGAAATAATAATCAGGTTGAAACTATGCAAAATAAAATTATTCAAAATAGTAAGTGTGCTAGATTGCATCAATATAATCAATATTCACAGTATGGTCACGTAAGTGTTTTATCTAGTATACGAACTGGTGCAAGAGTGAGTATACAGAGTATACCTAGCTTAAATAGTTGGAATACTGCTGTTATCCGTATGATTGTTGAGCCTCTTTTATCCACGTTCTTATACGTTTTTCTAGCTGGAGCTGTAATCGGAGGCTTCAATGGAGCAGCTAGTTATGCGACTAGCGCTGGTTTTAATTATAGTTTGATTGCATCAACTCTTGCTGCTGTTATGGGTGCGTGTTCTATTTCCACAAGTATGACTGTGTCAGAGGCACTAGCATGGGATCGTTTTGAAGGAACAACACCATTCGTGCTTACAAGCGCGAAAGTTGCATTACCATTATGGTTCGGTCGTATTATTGCGCTCGTTACTATTTCTTTGGTGAGTGATGCTGTGACTTTGTTTATAACAATGCTTGTAGTAAGCCCGAGTGCTTTCTTTGTGATTAATATGAGTGCGTTGATGCTGTTGTTCCTTATTGTTCCTGTTGCTTCTACGGGATTTGGTATTGCTATAGCTGCTATAAGCATGATGATGAATGATGTTTATACTATTTCTAACGCGCTTAGTGCAATACTTCCTATTGTTTGTGGTGTGATTGCTCCAATTAGCGTATTTCCTAAGATGATGCAATACGTGTTATATGTGATTCCAGTAACTCATGTTACGCAAGTATCGCGTAGCATAGTTGATGGTTCTGTAAATGTTGGTGTATCGCTACTTGTGATTCTTATTGTTGGTGCGTTGTGGGCAATTGTTGGTGTGATCATATGGAATGTTGGTGTGGCGATTCAACGACGTAAAGGTACTTTAACAAATATAGGATTTTAGCTGATAAATATGGGATTTAGTTAATTATATAAATATTAAATTCGCGTATGGGGAGTGGGTGTAAGACTAGTGGCATGTTGATTATTGCGTAAGATTGTTCAGCAAGCTATTAAGCCAATCTTAAACCTTTTTGCGATATTTTTTCCTATCGTTAAAAAGTGCACCCACTTTTTGTTTGTATATTTGGTCGTATCATACATTACTTTTCTAGTAGAAGCTGTGCTTTATGGAAAAGAAAAATTTTTATGGATGCGAAAAGCCTGCACTTATTGGAAAAATAAAAAATTTTTCTTTAATAAAGCTTGTATGTGTGGTTTTTTTTTTAATAGTAATACTATTAAAGCTAAACAGACTATTATGGATTCTAATTTTAATAGAATTGCATTCTTATTAGAATCACATATTAGAAATAAGGAGAACTTATGAAATTAATTAGACCAGATAGGAAATATATCCAAGGTTATATAGAAGCAAATGAAGAAGATGAAATTTTTAGGCCGAATGCAGAAAGACGTTTTATACACCCTGAGACAATTATAGAGAGTTCTTATAATATTGAACATGGTATAAATTTACCTGAAAATTATGTTAGAGCTACTACGTTTTGGCTGATAGATAATGAAAAATTTATTGGTGAAATTAATATTAGGCATGAATTAAATTCTTTTTTAATTAACTATGGTGGTCACATAGGGTACGAAGTTAGACAATCTGAATGTATGAAGGGCTATGGAACAAAAATGCTTTCTATGGCACTTGCATATTGTAAAGAGACTTTGAATCTACATAAAGTTTTAATTACGTGTGATGATGACAATATCGGCTCGATACGAGTCATAGAAAATAATGGTGGAATTTTAGAAAACAAAGTGAAAAATAGCTTATCAAGAGGAAATGTTACAACAAGAAGGTATTGGATTAATATATAGGAAAAAGATTAATTTAATCTATACTGACCGCTCAAGCGGTGTTTAGGGTAATTTTTAGATATTTTGTGCGAACAAAGCTGTACAATCAAAGCACGATATTCCGTGATTGCATTTTCTGGAGAAAGATGATGAGTGAGACGAAGGTAAGGCCAGTGCTTTTCAAGGATGCTTTTTGGGGTTATGTGATTACAGAAACTGTTGCTGGTATTTGCACGCTTATTATTGCGTTGCTTGTACAGCAGTTCGTAGGCCACCGCGTACTGGGTTGGGAAACTGTGGCAATACTCGCACTTAGTGTTGTGGTGTTTTCGCTTCTAAGTGCAGCGTATCTGCAGTGGGATAGGCGTCGCAGACCAGATGACGGGTCTGGCGATTTACTCAGAGGAATCATCGATTTTGTGCTCAGACTGCTGGTGACTTCTGGTATTGCTTTATTGCTTGTTTCCGATATCACATTGCTAAGCATTATTCTTGGCGCAGCGATTACTAGTGTGTTGCTGTTTGTTTTCGAAAAGCCTTGGCAGCCAGGTATGACGGATGCGCAATTACAGGAAGCTTCAAAGAAATCGGTTGAGCTTGGCGTTCAAATGCTTGAAGAAGAGCGCGTAAAGCGCGCCGAGGCGAGAAACATGATTGCATTACAGCATGCGAGCGCAGGTAAAACAGGCACTCCTAGAGGTACGTCTCTAACATTCTCCTCGTTAATTGTTGCGAATATGCTGATTGAAGCAGTATGCGATGTTGCAACATTTTTGCTTGCGCTGATGCTGCAATGGTGGATGCTGGGTAGTATCGTTGGCTGGAGCACGCTACTCGTCATATTCTTTGGCAATATGCTATTTTCTTGCGCGGCTGCTGCGGTTATGGTTCTGATGGGCGCATTGAAGGCTGATCAACAGAAATGCCTAACAAAAAGTTGGCCTTTCTTAGTTATTGTTGTATTGCTTCGACTGCTGATCTTTGGTGTTCTCGCTTGGCTTCTTACACCGAGTTTAGTGTGGGTGAGTGTAGTTGCTGGCATTGTGCTTACAGATATTGTTATCGTTATAAAGCATCATCCATGGAGAAGAACCGCAGTAGCTGCATAAGATTTTGTAAGACTGTTTTCTTCTCTTTTGAGCAAAAGGTTCTACATACGTCGAAAGCGTTGTGTTGATGAGAGTAGAAAAGAAGTTCAAATACTCGCGATTATTTACGCTAGAAGAGAACAGACTAAGCGACTGGAATAATTAGAACAATTGTAAATCGTAAGCGCAATATAGGAAACAGAATGTAGGAACAGAAAAATGTCAGATTCATCGATGAAAGAGAAAGAAAAGCAGGAACATACTCCCACAGATGAGAAAAATCCTCTATGTTGTGAATCACATGAGCAAATATGTGAAAACCTTAACAGTGCAAATAAAGAATTGTACAAGTATAAGGTTTTACAACTGAGTGCGGAAATCTTTTCCATCTTAATGATTATTGGAACTGTTTTTATGGCATCCAATAAGCTACAGCTTTTTGGATGGATCACCTATTGTTTTGCAATTCTGTTTCTTGTTGGAGTTTCTCTTATTTGGGTTATTTGTGTTATTTGGCAACGCAATCTACACAGTCGTTTTCGTAGTGAAAATGTAGATTGTAACAAATCTTTTCTTAGCTATGATAATCAACAGGGGAAGGGTAGACTCTCACTGGTTCTTTGTTGCTTTTTTGTGTTAAGTGGTATTCTAACTGCATTTTTTGAAATAACTGCGTTGCATCTTCCAAATCGGTGGCTTTTGCAGACTTGGGTATATGTTATATGCGCGGCAATGCCAGTTGTTTGGATGATTACGATTGCTCTTGAATGTGTTTTCTATAATCTCTATCTTATTTCGCGTATACGGAAAATAGGTATAAGAATTGTACTTCGTTATCTATCTGTTCTACTTTGCGTATTGATTATCTTAGGTCTTGGATTTTTTGACGTTTTATTTATTGTTGGAAGATATTCTGTGAAACAAAATGATAATGGTACATACACAGAGCACGTGGATGATATGTATGCTCCTTTTGAGTATTATCTTTATAAGTCTGAAGGCCCATTTTTCCTTAAGTATCTTCGACCAATGAAAGATTCAAGTGATACTGATCCAAAAATAAGTGAATCTGAGTGGTATAGCAGAATCGATCGCAATAACAGGAAAGATACAAGATTAAAAGATACAAGATTAAAGGCTGAAGAGCCAGAGAAAAATTCCGATTTGCATGATGCCACTGAGCGTGATTTAGAATCAAAGAGGGAAAGAAATGCAGCGCTTAAGATATTTGATAAGTATTTTGCGGTGCAAGGCTTTACGTTCAAGGAGAACTATACTGCCAAGGGGGATATGTACTTTGTTCTGAGTGAAAGCCGTTCGGACATTACTTATCTGCAGTATAACAGGGACTCTCAGGATGGAAAATGTGGTCTTTATATTCTGTTTAAGGCTTCAAAATCTTCAAATGGAAGCTGGTCGCCGAGTGATGCTGATATGCAGAACACCTACACGTATGAATATAGCACTGGGCTAATTGCAAAGAGCAGTAGGGCATATTGGTAGTAGGGTTTATTGGTAGTAGGGCAGAGTGGTTGGATGCCAGAATCGAAGAGTGTCGGAAGATTGCTAGATAGTGATTGTCAGATAGTAGCATCCATAGTTGCGTGCTCTAGTTGCTTATGTTTTAGGGAACAAATCGGTGTAAAAATTGTAAAAAAAGTTCCCTACATTATTTGCATTCTTATACTGTTACAGTTGGTAACTATAGTGTTTCACCTTGTTTCTTTTTCCGTTGTAAATTATTTGTTAGTTTGTAATTAGGCGGTATCTAAATCAAATATTTCAATACTAATTTGGTTTCCGTCAAGTAATTTCATTATGTGTAATAACTGATTTGAAAGGAGTTGCATTATGAGTAGTGTTATATCTTTGGGAGAAAAAATTAAAAAGGCTCGTCTGGAAGCTGGGTTGACGCAGGAGGAGCTTTCGGAATTATTGATGGTATCTCGTGCTGCTGTAGCAAAATGGGAAACGAATCGAGGTTTGCCAGATATAGATAATCTGAAATTTATTGCATCTGCTCTAAGCGTGAGTGTTGATTATCTTTTGGATGAGAACAATAGCGTTGATTTTTCTATTACTAAGAAGCCTATTAATCTCAATAAATATGGTTTCGACGGTAGGTTGAGCGGTTTTAAGAAGTCGAAAATTAAAGAGCAGATTGTATTAGATGAATATCCTGATTCAGAAATCAATATGCTAACTGTTGTTAAGACTTATAACAGTTCATCTGAGAAAATGGTGGATAATTTTGTTGGATGGTTTTCTACTCTCCTTGGAGGATTGCCATTGTTTGGCATATATGATTTCAGTAAAGCTGTTTCCACTCTTGGGGCTGATCAGTATTATTTGGTGGATAAAAAAGATAAGCAGTATTTCGTGCTTATAACTGATGAGTATATTATTAGCAGAATTATGGGAGTGGCGTTTAATAGTAAAAAGTTCCGTATTGGAGATAAAGAATTTATGAAAGTTGGTAAGCTTCGTAATAAGTAGTAAATGGGTGGGTGGGTCTGGTTTTAATATTTTTTCTCATAATATTTGTTGATAAAAAACATGATTAATGGAGAAAAGGCGACTGAAATAGCTAAAAGAGCAGCTGGCAAATATGCTTTTGTGATAAATGCAATTATGGCAATTATTCCCATTAGGTGCATTAGTATGAATGCCATTGTTGCATTTACTTTATCTTTGATTTTCTCGTTTCTTTCATCGTTCACATTTATTTTGTAGTTGTGGTCTTTTTCCATCATCTTATAGTGCATGATTTTTACGTGTGAAAGTGAGATAATTGCAACAAAAACAACTGACAGTACAATTTCTACGGATTCGTTCAGTTTAAGAGTGAGTGCAAGAATCAATCCGCAAATTCCTATTACATATCCTATGTACCAAAAATTCTGGGTTTTCTGTTTTTTCATTTTTTATCTTCCTCGTATATAAATATTTCTTCGATTGTTAAATTAAAGTACTTAGCAATTTTGTATGCCAATATGATTGATGGGTTGTATCTTCCATTTTCCAAAGAACCGACTGTTTGTCTTGATACTTCTAGTGTATCGGCAAGTTCTTCTTGTGTTATGCCTTTTTCTTTTCTAATTTGTTCAAGTCTATTTTTCACATTACATTCTCCTTTCTAATGGAAAGCTAGCTTTACATATAATATAATTGTTTTGAAAGCAAATGTCAAGTTAGCTTTCCATTGTTGGTTTAGGTATTGTTGTGGGATGTGAATTAGACGTATTGGTAAACCTGAAGGAGTGTGAAAAGTATAGTTTGCTAGTAAATGAAGAGATTGGCATTGATAAAACTGTAGTGTGTTTGCGCTCCGACCTGCCTGAGCGCTTGAAGAGTCGCGCGCGAAGGCAATTCGGAGCGCTGAGCCACTCAAGGCAGAAGCACTGCTTCTGCTGCGCGCTTTGACTGAGCTTGAAATTGCATAACGCATTTCAAGCTCCTTCAAAGCGTGATTTGGCTTAAGGCATAAAGTCCAGTGGACTTTATGTGCCAAATCAGCCGAACGGCTACTAATAGCCGTGAGGAATAGCGCGCTTAGACCGCGCTAACGACATGACCTGCCTTTTCGCTTAGAGCGAGCTAATGACTTGACACAACAAAATTCAGTACAATCGCACTACGGTTTTTTATAGTGCGACACACCCGCGAATCGACGATTTTGAGCTGCATAATGCGCGAAAAATCACTTCGATTCGCTGAGCCGCTTAGCGTAGAAGCACGGTGTGCTTCTACGGCGGCGAAGACGTTCGCACGGCTAATCCGTGCGAACGATTTTCCTGATTCTTTTCCCATTATTTGTTTTGCGACACGCGAGAAGATCGTTTCCTTAAAAAAACCTGGGAAAATTCTTCAAAAAACTTGAAATGCGTATTTTTACGGTTGGTTAGTAATTTATGTGTAAAATTTACGGCAAATAGTATTAGTTTAGTAAAATCACAATAAAATATTTAGAACAAACCTTAATGTTAGCTGAATGTTTTAGTTGATTTTCGGTAGAGTATGTTGTATCTTTTAAGTCAGTTACCGATGAATCCCTAGTTCTCGGTTACTACGCGGGAAACCGCAAAGGCAAATTTTTCTATGCGCCCCTAACGCATAGGAGAAGAAGAAAGGAAATAAAATGATGAATAAGAAGGCTATCGCCGCTTTCGCTGCTGGCGCAACTTTGCTCGCTGGCTTTGCAATGGCAACCCCAGCAATGGCTGCTAATAATGATGACACGCCTTTCAAGAACCAAGGAGAAGTGAGCAGCTTCTTTAACGAATTGCTCATCCCTCAGAAGAAGGCTGCTAAGACTTATACTAAAGCTCAGGTCTTGAAGCTCGAGGCTGCTGTTGAAGAGGCTAAGGCTACTGTTGCAGATAAGACAAAGGCAGCAAATGATGCTCAGACAGCTACCTATGATAATGATGCTGATGGTGCAAAGAAGAAGGCTGCTGTAGAGAAAGCTCAGAAGGAATTGAGCACAGCTCAGGAGGAGCTTGAGACGGCTCAGAAGGCTTTGAATGAAGCTAAGCCTGCTCCAGCTGAAGCTGATCCAAAGAATCCTCAGGACACAAAGCCAGCTGAGACTTCTAAGGATGCAAAGGCTAAGCAGGGTCAGTCTGGCCAGGCTGGTGCCAATGGTGCTGCTGCTGGTGCTAAGACCACTGTGGTTGAGAAGAAGAAGGATGCCGGTAAGAAGTTGCCTGCTACTGGTGTTGGCGTAACTTTGACCGCTTTGGCTGCCACCATGCTTGCTGGCATGGGTGCTGCTGTTCGCAAGGCTCGTCACTAAGCACTGATTTGGAGTTGTCTTTAAGCTTAATGGTTATGTTTTTGTAATTTGTTAGGCATTACGTAAAGACAGTTCTAGTGTTTACAAAATAGTAAAGGGGTGAGTGGTTAATCCATTCATCCCTTTACTATATCAAAATGTTCTAATAATGTTGCAACTTTAGCAGTTAGGAATTTATAGCACATAGTTGTGTTTTAAATGGTACTAATAGAAAACAAAGCGATTCTAGAAATAATAATCATAGAATTGCAATTGATGCAAAGATGCTATTTTATTTCTCTTAAATAATGAACACATTTATTTGTTAGAAAGAAAATGAGTTTCTGCATATAACTTATGCAAGGAGTTTGATATGTATATCTCAAAAATAATATTAAATAATTTTAAGAGTTTTGCTGGAAGTCATGTATTAGATTTATCGGACGGAATTAATTTTTTTGTTGGAAATAATAATTGCGGTAAAACAACAATTTTTAGAGCAATTGAATTTATACAATCGGGAAAGAGTAAAGAAGAATATATAACAAAGGGTAAAGAGTCAGAAGATGTAAGTGTTGAAATTGAATTTACGGGTACAGATATTGAAAAATTAGTTAATAGCGATAACTCTGGTCTAAAAAAATACCAAGACTATCTTATAAAAGAAAAGTGCAATAAGGAAAATTGCGATGATGAAACTTGTAGCATAAGAATACTAAGAAGTTCCGAGAGTACTTCTGTTGTGCAAGGTAAGAAAACTGTTAATTTGGATATTAAAAATATAAGGGTTTATAATCCAAACTCCAATGAAGAAGGAATTAAAAGATACGAAAACCCTACGGGAATTGATAAAACCATTGCAGCGTTGTTTGATGTGCAATTTGTGTATTCCGACTTAAAGAATGAAGAATATCAAGATTTTGGTAAGACAAAGATAATAGGAAAAATAATAAATGATTTAACAAAAGATTTTCAAAGAGAAGATGATGGAAACGGTAATAAAACTTTATGGGGAAAGTTTAAGGATGCGCACAAAGAAGCGTTTGGAGACAAAGGCTTACAGAAAATACTGGAAGATACAGAGCGCAAAGTAACAAAAATACTAGATGAGCAATACGGAGAGGGCGAAGTAAAATTCGATTTTGAACTACCTGAAATAGATAGTTTCTTCAAAAATGGTGTTGTACTTGTATCTGATAATGGGATTGCTACGCCAGTGTGCCAAAAGGGAACAGGTATGCAGAGAGCGCTGGCTTTGAGTCTGATTCAGTTATATGCAGAGATAAATAATAAATCTGAAGACAGTGTAGAAAAGCCCGTTATATTTTGCATTGATGAGCCAGAAACATTCCTGCATCCAAATGCGCAAAATAAGCTTATGAAATCATTTAATAAATTATCACAAAAATCTCAGATTCTTATAACAACGCATTCTCCATATTTGTTGAAGGCGTTCTATGAAGTTAATCAAAATTCTGATAATAAACCAAGCTTAAGAAACAAATTAAATATATTTAGTAAGGAAGAGACAAGCAAAGAAAATGCGAATAGCGAAGAACGTTATAGCGGATTTAATAAAAAAGAGATGCTGAACGTATCTGGAGAATACTCTCCAACGTGGGGAGAAATAAACTATTGTGCATTTGATATGCCTAGTGTTGAATATCATATTGAGCTTTTTAATGCTTTACATGAGAAGGCAATAGGAAAGCATTATGATAATGGGAAGGGAACTGTATCAAAAAAAAGTATAAGTAGTTTTGACAAATGGCTAATTGAACAGGAGCCTAAAAATAGTACTGAAGATGATCATTTTAACTCTGCTCAAAAGGAATATTGCAAACGTGATAAATCTATGAGTACCTATATTAGGAATTATATTGATCATCCTGGTGATCTTGAGAATGTGGATGTTAAAAAAAGCGATTGTGCAGAATGTAATCGAATCCCAACGCAAAACAATATAAAACGCACAAAGCCTACCGAGGAAGAAATAAAGAAGTCAATAGAATTTATGACTAAAATATACAAAAATAACTTTTGTAACAGCGGTAAGGATGCATAAAGCCTATTAGTCTGCATCATATGCGCGTTTGTTGTGTGTGTTTTGTGTTTTGAGTGTTGAGTGTGTTGCTTTCGGTTTTGTTTGCTACTAGGGGCATTCAAAACCGAAAGCTTTTTGTTTTTGTTCTATCTGTTTCCATACTGCGTTTTGAGCGTTTTTAACGTTTTACGCGTTTTGCGTATAGCTAAAACCTTATACGCGATTTTGCAAGTCACATCTGCATTTGTTATTTCGTTGCATTGTTATTTAGTATCTTTTGTTATCTCATTTCTTTTTTACCAAATTGTGTTATTGCAATCAAAAATACAAACACAGATATTGCAATTGCACATGGCAAAAATGGTATAAGATTAAATCCGTTTCCTAATCCTGTTGATGTAACTGCATGTAGAGAGCGGGAAACCATATATCCGCTGTAACAATAAGGATAAACTATCCAAAGTGGAGTATTTGCTATTAATACGCCAGGAATTACAAGAAGTATATTTAATCCAACGGATAGCATTGACTTTTCAAAAAGCACAGTAATCGCCCACATGACTATTACGCTTGGAATCATAGTCAAAAACAGATCTAAACACCATTTTAGTAGATACATAATTGGGAGCGTTTCTGTAACTCCTGTGCTACTGGTTGCAAACAATCCTGCTATAACGAATACGGCAAAAAATACGACCATTTCCATAAGCAAATAAAATAGCAGTACGCAAAATTTTGCAGCAGAAATCGCGTATCTGCTAACAGGCAGTGCCAGCATTTTTAGTATTCCGTTATTGCTTGTTTCTCGTCCTGCAATCATCACGCAAATAACAATCATACTAAGCGGAAGCAAATAGTATGAATAGACTAATGCGCTTTGAATAAACATAGCAGCCCATGCGTGTGTATATTCTGGAGTGAAGTATCTATGAAGGCTTGCTACACCAGATCCAACCACAATTAGTGGTGCAATAAAAATCAAAGGAATAATTTTACTACGCTTTACTTTCTTAAATTCGATTCTAAGAAGTTCAAAAAATCTCATTTTCATAGTCTCCTTATTCATAGTTATATAGTGCAAGTTTTTACTTATAGTGCGTGTTTTTATTCATAGTGCAGGTTCTTAGCCGCCCACAATCCAGAACATAAAAACAGAAGTGTTTCAACTATGGATACGATTACGACCGTAGTATTAGGTTGCGCGCTCATGGCAACTGCTGGTTTTAGCATAACTATAAAAGGTGATGCCATAAAAAGCACAATGTCTGACGAAGCCAATGCCATGCCGCTTAAAAATCCTGCTACACCAATTCCAAGCGTTACCCACATGTTTTCAAATCGTGATGATACAAAAATCATAAAGGACAATACAGGCATTGACGTAATAAATGAATATGCAGCAAAAGATATAAGAGTACTTACATTAAACGTACCTTGTGGCAAATCTGTTACACCGATTTTTGCAAGTGCTAAATTTTGTATGCAAATAGCGATTAGTAATAGAACAGTCAGCAGAATAAATTTGCATAGGTACATAGCAGGAACGCTCATAGGCAGCATATGCATCTTTTTTACTGCATTTCCCTTAAATTCCATGTTGTAGATAATGCATGCTGCGACTATTATGCCGAACATGTTTAACACCATAATCATGCCGTAAAGCTGTGTAAGAAGAATATCCATAGGAGCTAAAGGCAGGTTTAATAATGTATTTTTTCGTACAATAAAATTCACAAAAGCGTACGCTGCTCCCATAACGCCAATAGCAATCATAAGAGCTATAAAGCCAGTTCTCTTGCATTTTTTTAGTTCGATTACAAGCGTTTTCATAGTCTTGCACTCTGCTTCCTGATCTTATTGTCTTCATCAATCATGGATAGGAACATATCTTCCAAATTGTCGGAAGCAAAACCAGATTGTAATGCATTCTGTCGTAGTTCATCTAAACTACCTTCAAATAACAAGTGTCCGTGATTAAGTATTCCAATATCATCTGCAATAAGCTCAATTTCGGATAGCATATGAGAAGAAATAAGAATCGTGCAATCGTAAAGATCTGGCAGTGACTTAATCAGATTTCGGATTTCGTGTATGCCAGATGGATCGAGTCCATTTGTTGGCTCATCTAAAATCAAAATAGGTGGTCTACCAAGCAATGCTCCAGCAAGACCAAGCCTTTGCTTCATGCCAAGCGAATATTTTTTTGCAAGACGGTCTCCAAACTCAGAAAGACCTACTAATTCTAATGCGTCATCAACTGCACTCTTAGGTAGTTCTAAAATGCGACGTATAATGTCAAGATTTTCTCTACCTGTTAGATTTGCATAGAAAGATGGTGATTCAATAAATGAGCCTATTTCTTTCAAAATAGGTATGCGATCGGCAGGAAACTTTTTTCCGTCGATTGTAAATGCACCTTTTGTTGGAGCTGTAAGCCCTAGGAGCATTTTCATTGTTGTAGATTTTCCAGCTCCATTTGGCCCAAGAAAGCCGTAAATGCTACCTTTGCGAATATGAAGTGAAACATCATTAACAGCAATAAATGACTTATATTTTTTTGTTAAATGTTCTGTTGTAACAATATTGTTCATGGCAATATCTCCTTTCGGAATCTATGATATTGCGTCAACCTTTCTACAACATTCTCTTCACCTTACATCTACCTTACATTTTTATTCGAGGTCAAAAAATGAATATTCACATGGCATAATATATGTTAGGGGGTTCTCCATGAATCGGAATGATTATTTATTGAACAAGCATCTGCTACTTGTTGATGATGAGCAGGAACTTCTAGATATGGTTGTATCCATATTAAACGAATACGGTTTTTATAATATAACGACTGCAAAAAGTATAAAAGATGCAGTAGAGGCAACACAAAAATTACGTCCAGAATTAGCAATCCTTGATGTTATGCTCCCCGACGGTAATGGGTTTGAGTTAATGAAGCAGATAAAACAATATAGTGATTGTCCTATCTTATTCCTTACTGCTTGCGGTGAAGATGAAGATAAGTTTAAGGGATTTGACTTAGGAGCAGACGATTATATTGTAAAGCCGTTTCTTCCAAAAGAGCTAACGTTTCGCATTATGGCAATTTTAAGACGAAGCTACAAGAGCGAAAATCCCATTGTTAAACTGAAAAATAGTCAGATTGATTTTTCTTCTGCCCAAGTAATAAAAAATAACGAACATATTCCACTCACAGCCAAAGAATATGATTTACTTTCTGCACTTTATAGAAATGCTGGATGCATTGTAACAATTGACGCGTTATGTGAAGCTGCATGGGGTGATAATCCTTTTGGATATGAAAATTCTTTAATGGCACATATACGTCGTATCAGAGAAAAAATAGAACTCAATCCATCGCAGCCTGTTTCTTTAATAACAGTTAAAGGCTTAGGGTATAAGCTGATTGTGGAGTAAAGCAGAATGAAAAGCATACCAAAACTAATACAACGCTTTATAAGTATTTTTCTACTAAGCTCTGTGCTTATAGTATTAATGAATATTATTGCGTTTATTGTACTTATAGGAAATTACGCTCCCGATAAAGAGATGTCTCCTTATAGCATAGCCAAAGAGACGGGAGAAGCATTACAATTATCCGCAAGTGGGGATTATGTATTATCAAAAAATATGTCTTCCAAATTGACAAATTCTGGCGCATGGGCAATTTTGATTGATAATAATACATTGAAAGTCGTATGGAAAACAAAAGACGTTCCTGCAACTATTCCAAACGATTATACTTTGTCTGATGTAGCTAATTTGAGCGTTGGTTATATTGATGGTTATCCAACTTACACGGGTGATAATAAGAATGGAGTTGTCGTAGTCGGATTTCCGCATAAAAGCTTTTGGAAACATACACGACCAAGTTGGAAATACAGTTTAATCTCAAATTTTCCGCAGATTCTTTTAAGCGTATTCTTCATCAACATTTTGCTTATTCTTGGAATTTATTTAATAGCTAATATAAAACTACTAAAATCAATTAATCCGATTACAAAAGGGATACAACGTTTATCTAGTGGAGAAAGCGTGCATATTCCAGAAACAGGAGCGCTTTCAGAAATTTCATCTAACATAAATTCTGCTTCCGATATTTTGCAAATACAAAAAGAACAATTGAGAAAAAAGGAGACTGCAAGAGCGAATTGGATAGCTGGAGTTTCACATGATATTCGTACGCCGTTATCTATGGTTATGGGGTATGCAGGACAGTTAGAAAATTCTCTCCATATTTCGCAAGAAGATCGTAAAAAAGCGACGATGATTATTAAGCAAAGTGCAAGAATGAAGAATTTGATTAATGACCTTAATTTGGCTTCAAAACTTGAATATAATATGCAACCAATTATGAAAAAAGAAGAAAATGTTGTTGCTGTTGTTAGGCAAGTTGTTGTGGACTTTATGAATATGGGTATGCAAGATGAGTTTTCGATTAAGTGGGAAACAGATGCTAAATTGACTGTTTGCAATATTAGCGTAGACAAAGATTTATTAAAACGAGCAATATCTAATCTTATTCAGAACAGCATATCTCACAATGAAAATGGGTGTACGATTTATGTATCCGTTGCTGAAAATAATAATAATTGTATTATTTGTGTTGAAGATAACGGTATAGGTGCTTCAGATGAAAAAATCGACAAGCTTAATCATGCACCGCACTATATGATTTGCGATACAAGTACTGCAGAACAGCGTCATGGTTTGGGTCTGCTGATTGTTCAGCAGATTATTGGCGCTCATAATGGAACGGTTGATATAAGCAGAAGCAAATACGGTGGGTTTAAGGTTGAGTTAACAGTTCCGAATAAAAAATATTTATAACGCATTTGCGATTATGTTTATAAATTATGCTTATAAGTTATGCTTATAAAATTATGCCTTAAAATTGTGCCTACTAAGCATATCTGTTAACTGTATAAGTATTATCTTTGTTTTGGTTTTTGATTAAATACTTCTAAGCGCGAATCGCCAAAATGGTGTATTTCTGCGCGTGTTGAGATTGTATATATAGTTGTATAATATGCTATGTATTGTTTATTTATTCAATATTATTTATTCAATATATGACCGTGGGAGGTTGCTATGACTAATAAGAAGCGTATTGTATTGGCGTATTCGGGTGGCCTCGATACATCTGTAGCAATTCCGTACCTTAAAGAGCAAACAGGCCAAGACGTTGTAGCCGTGTCATTAAATGTTGGTCAAGGCGGAGAAGCGCTTGAAGTCATAAAAAACCGCGCTTTAGCTTGCGGAGCTGTTGAGTCGTATGTAGTTGATGCTCGCGAAGAATTTGCGGATAACTATTGCATGCTTGCGTTAAAAGCAAACGCAATGTACGAAGACGTGTATCCTTTAGTTTCCGCGCTTTCTAGGCCACTTATTACTCGTCACTTGGTTCACGCAGCGCACGAATTTGACGCTGACACAATCGCACACGGTTGCACGGGTAAAGGAAACGATCAAGTTCGCTTTGAAGTTGCGATTCAGTCTTTGGACCCAGATTTAAAGGCAATTAGCCCAATTCGTGATTTGTCGCTTACTAGAGATGTGGAAATCGCTTTTGCAAACGACCATAATCTTCCGATTACTCAAAGCAAGAAAAGCCCGTATTCCATAGACCAAAACGTTTGGGGAAGGGCAATTGAAACAGGCTTTTTGGAAGATCCGTGGAACGCTCCAACCGAAGAATGCTACTCTTACACAAAGAATCCTTTGGAAGCTAAAACTCCAGACGAAGTTACAATCACGTTTGAAAAAGGCGTTCCAGTTGCGATTGACGGCCACAGCGTAACCGCGCTTCAAGCAATCGAAGAGATGAACAAGAGGGCAGGCGCTCAAGGAATCGGCAGAATCGATATTATTGAAGATCGTTTAGTTGGCATTAAGTCTCGCGAATTGTACGAAGTTCCAGGCGCGCAAGCTTTGATTACAGCGCATCAAGAGCTTGAAAATTGCTGCTTGGAGCGCGAGCAGCACAGGCTTAAGCGTGCTCTAGACAAAAAGTGGGCAGAATTTGTGTACGACGGCCAGTGGTTCTCGCCAGTTGTGCGTTCTTTGAATGCGTTTATAAACGAGACGCAGGAGCATGTTTCTGGAGATATTCGCATGACTTTGTACGCAGGAAAGGCTGTTGTAACAGGCAGAAAGTCGGATGAGTCTTTGTATGACTTTAACTTAGCTACTTACGATTCTTCCGATACCTTCGACCAGTGCGCTTCCAACGGATTTATTGAAATCTACGGATTGTCTAGTAAAGTTGCTGCAGCTCGAGATATGCGCGTTGCTAAGAACGACTGAGAACGACTGAGAACAACTAAGAACGACTAAAAAGACGAAAGAATAACTATGCACGATGCAAATGCCAATGACAGCGCAAATGACAGCGCCACTGCCAGCGCAAATGCCAATACTAATCATCCAATAGCCTTGTGGGGCGGCCGTTTTAGCTCGGGGCCTTCCGCGGAACTCGCAAAGCTTAGCAAGTCAACGCAATTTGATTGGCGGTTAGCGGATGACGATATTGCAGGCTCTCGCGCGCACGCACACGCTTTGCATCGTGCAGGTTTATTAACAAATCAAGAATACGCAGATCTTTGCAAAGCGCTAGACGAGTTGCAAAACCGCGTAGATAATGGCATTTTTGCTCCAATTGAAGAAGACGAGGACGAAGCAACAGCATTAGAGCGCGGCTTGCTTGAGATTGCAGGAAGCGAACTTGGTGGAAAACTTAGAGCTGGACGCTCTAGAAACGACCAAATCGCAGCTTTAATACGCATGTTTTTGCGCAGACACGCACGCGCATTAGCGGAACTCGTGCTAGATGTTTGCAATGCTTTAGTCGCTCAATCTTTAGAAGCAAAAGACGCTGTAATGCCTGGCCGCACTCATATGCAACACGCTCAACCAATTTTGCTTGCACACCAGCTAATGGCTCATGTTTGGCCGCTTTTGCGAGACGTAAATCGCCTTGCGGACTGGGATTTGCGCGCAAACGAAAGTACATACGGAGCAGGGGCATTGGCTGGCAACACTCTTGGCTTAGACCCCGAAGAAGTTGCTAAAGAGCTTGGTTTTTCTGCTGTTTGTGCAAACTCGATTGATGCTACAGCAAGCCGAGATGTTGTTGCGGAGTTTGCGTTTATTGCATCTATGATTGGCGTTGATATTTCTCGCTTAAGCGAAGAGATTATTATATGGAATACTCAAGAATTTGCGTTCGTAACTTTAGACGATGCTTATTCTACTGGCTCTTCGATTATGCCTCAAAAGAAGAATCCAGATATTGCGGAGCTTGCTAGAGGTAAAGCTGGGCGATTAATCGGAGATTTAACTGGATTAATGGCCACTCTTAAAGGTCTTCCAACCGCTTATGCGCGCGATTTGCAAGAAGATAAAGAAGCGGTTTTTGACCAAATCGACACTCTAGAAGTTTTGCTTCCAGCATTTGCAGGAATGGTTAGAACAATGCGATTTAACATGCCTCGCTTGCTTGAGCAGTCTGCAACTGGTTTCGCTCTTGCTACCGACATTGCAGAATGGCTTGTAAAACAAGGCGTTCCTTTCCGCAATGCGCATACGTTATCGGGACTATGTGTAAAGCGCGCTGAAAGTCTTAAATGCGATTTAAGCGATTTGAGTAACGACGATTATGCAACGATTTTAGACGGCATTATTGATGCAAATAAAATACCAGATCTTAGACTTGTTCTTTCTAGTTATGGCTCTGTTTCTTCTAGATGCGGCAAAGGCGGAACAGCTTTTGTGCGCGTAAAAGAGCAAATTAATCAAGCTCAGCTTGCGATTAGCGAGTACAAGAAATTCGCTGAATCTGTAAGCGACGGAACAGCTTATAAGAGTGTCTCCATGTGCTGCCAAAATTGAAAGGCTTGTAGCGCGCAAATGCGCCCGATATTTTCGGTAATTTTTGCAATAATAAGGAGATATAAATGGCTCAGGTGAGGAATTACAAAGAAGCTGGATTTGCTTCTTTGTTTGAAGAGCTAAAGTGGCGTGGATTGATTTCTCAATCTACTGACGAAAATCAACTTGCTCAAGCACTTGACGGAGAACCATTAACTTATTATTGCGGCTACGATCCTACTGCTGCATCGCTTCATATTGGCAATCTTGTTCAGCTTATTAACATGCGTCATTTGCAAGCTGCAGGCCATCATCCTATTGCTTTGGTTGGCGGTGCTACGGGCTTGATTGGAGACCCTCGCCAAAGCGGAGAGCGCACGCTTAATTCTAAAGATATTGTTGCTGGATGGGCGGAGCGTTTGCGCAAGCAAATCGGCCGTATTTTGCCTCTTGATGGAGAAAATCCTGTTCGTTTTGTAAGCAACTACGACTGGGTTTCTAAAATGTCTGCCATCGACTTTTTGCGCGATGTTGGCAAGAACTTTAGAGTCGGCACAATGCTTTCTAAAGATATTGTTGCTCGACGCTTAAACTCCGACGAAGGCATTTCTTTCGCTGAGTTTAGCTACCAAGTTTTGCAAGGAAACGACTTTTTGTACTTGTTTGATAATTACAACGTTACTTTGCAACTTGGTGGATCTGATCAGTGGGGTAATTTGACTTCTGGCATGGATTTGATTCGTAAGGTTCGCGGAGCTTCTGTAAACGTGTTTACAAGCCCAATTATTACGGATAATCAAGGTCGTAAGTTTGGAAAATCTGAGGGTAACGCAATGTGGCTTGATCCTACAATGCTTAGCCCTTATCGCTTCTATCAATTCTGGTTTAATCAGCCAGATGATGAAGTTGTTAAGCTTCTTAAGGCTTTTACGTTCTTGCCTAAGAGCGAGATTGAGCGTTTGGAAAAGCAAATTCAAGAAGACCCAGGAAGTCGTGAAGCTCAGCGTGTGCTCGCTTGGGAAGTTACAAGTTTTGTGCATGGCGAAGATGTTACAAATCAGGCGATTGCTGCTTCTGGAGCGCTTTTTGGCAAGGGTGATTTAGCTGGAATTGACGAGCAAACTCTTGAAGCTGCTTTAGATGGCGTTAAAGTTAAAGCACAAGATGGCACTTTGGAATTTGCTAAAGCGCATGTTGAAAATCGCGTTGTTGAGGCCGCTGTTGCTGCAGGATTGTTCCGTACTATTTCCGAGGCTCGTAGAGCTATTGAAGCTGGAGGATTGTACGTTAACAATAATCGCGTAGAAAGCGTTGATGACGTTTTGAGCGATAGCTCATTCTTGCACGGTCGTTTTGCTTTGATTCGTAGAGGCAAGAAGGCTATTGGTGCTGTTGAGCGTGCGTAGTTTTTAAGCGCGCTTGATTTGTTTTTAGCATTAGATTTTAGTATAATTTTATATTTTTAGACTTTGAAAGGTATGCCAATAATGGGCGAAGAACGCGGATCGCGTAGTGGTAAGTCGTTTGGTAATCGTGGCCATTTTAGCCGTCAAAATGGCGGTAAAAATGGTGGAAATGGTGAGCGTCGCGGAGGATTCCACAAGAGTGGTTTCCACAAAGACGGTGCTCATAAAGATGGATTCCATAAAGATGGTGAGCATCGCGGCGGTTTCCACAAAGACGGTTTCCATAAAGATGGATTCAAGAAGAACGGTTTTAAGAAGAACTCGGATCGCAAGTTTGATGGCGATGGTGATCGCAGGTTTGATCGCGATAATCGCAGATTTGACAGAAAAGATAATCGCGAAGATAGATATAATCGCGAAGATAAGCGCAATCGCGATAATCGATACAATCATAGCGATTACAATAAGCGCACAAATCGTGGTTTTGAATCTGATTCAAAGGAATCGGGCAATCCAAGATACAAGAAGTTTGATCGCGATAATCGTGGCGAGCGCAATGATCGCCGCTTTGAAGACAATCGCGGCGGATTCCACAAGGATGGATTCCACAAGGGTGGATTTAAGAAGAACGATTCTAGAAAGCGCGATTCAAAGTCATCTTTCCGCTTTGAAAATGGACCTCGTAGAAACTCGGATGGAACTGTTTCTTACCCATCTCAAAACCCGTATACAGATAGGCGTCCGGGCGAGCCAAAAATGCCTAAGGGCCTAGAGTATTCCATGCTTTCTAAGGAATCTCGCGAGCGTTTGCGCGGTCTTTCTAAGGAGCATTCCGAAAACATTGGCTTGCATATTCTTGCTGCATACGCTTTGCAAGATGAAGACCCAGAGCTTGCTTTAGAACACGCAAAGTGGGCTGCAAAGCAGGCGTCTCGCATTGATTTTTCGCGCGAAACACTAGGATTTATTGCATACCGTCAGGGCGATTACAAGCTTGCTGCGCGCGAGTTTAGAACAGCTATGCGAATGAATGGATACACGGATTATCTTCCATTTATTGCCGATTGCGAGCGCGGTATGGGTAACCTCGATAAAGCGCTGGAAATTTGCATGTCGGATGAAGCTAAAAGCGTTAGCGGCGAAGTTAAAGCAGAAATGTTCCTTGTGTATGCAGGCGTTTTGGCAGATACAAACCATGCAGATAAGGCGATTGAGCTTGTTCACGCAATGGGCAGGTCTAAGGGCTTGCCTGGCGAGTATAGAATGCGCGCTGTTCAAGCGGAGCAGTACTTCCTTGAAGAGGCTGGGCGAAGCGATGAGGCGATTGAGCTTGACGCTTTGCTTGACCGCTTAGAAGAGCAATTTGCAGATATTGAAGACGAAGAAAATCCAGAAGATGTTGTGATTGACTACGATTTGGAACATCTTAATGATGCGATTATGGACGAAGTTGGCATTAGTGAAGATGATGCGCAATTTGCTCCAGATGATGATTCGGATGATGATTCGGAAGATGATTTTGATGATGATTTTGATGATGATTCATCCGAAGATTCAGACGAAGATTCGGAAGATTCACAAATCGCAGATAATACTGAAACTGTAGAGATGAGTGCAGTTAAGCCTAAAGAGGAATAGTATAAATAATATTTTCTAAGCCCGGCTTCTGTATTATTAGAGTATAGTAAGCCGGGCATTTTCTACTTTGGTATTCTTAAATCGTGAGGATATTTTATGCAACTTGATGAACGAGCGAATTTTTCAAATAGCAAATCTGCATTAAGCAAGGATTTTCGCTTAGCTTTGCTTGACTTAGACGGAGTAGTGTATAGAGGCGGAAAATCCGTTGAATACGCAGCCGAATCAATTGAAAATGCTCAAAAAAATGGCATGTTTATTGAATACACAACTAATAATTCTTCTCGTTTTCAAGAAGTTGTAGCAAGTCAGCTAGAAAGTTTTGGATTAAAAGTAGAGCCGTGGCAAATAATAACGTCGTCACTTGTAGCTGCTCGAATGGTTGCTCGATATGTTCCAAGCGGTTCAAACGTTTTAGTTCTAGGCGCAGATCATCTTGTACAAGAGGTTCGTAGCGCTGGTCTTAATCCTGTAAAGTCTTGTAAAGACAATCCGCAGGCTGTAATTCAAGGCTGGTATCCGCAAATGACTTGGCAAGAAATGGCACAAGTTGCTTTTGCTGTAGAGCGCGGAGCTAAGTATTTTGTTACTAATCGCGATTTAACAATTCCACGTGAATTCGGTATAGCTCCTGGATGCGGTTCTATGATTCAAGCTGTAGTAAATGCCACTGGAGTAGAGCCTATTGCGTCTGCTGGAAAGCCCGAGTGCGCAATGTACGACGAAGCGCGATTGTTGGTTGCTGCAAACGCAAATCACAATGATGAAGATATTAAAGAATATGCGCAAAAAGACGAATTTGGAAATCCTGTAATAAGTATTGAGCGCTCGCTAGCTGTAGGAGACAGATTAGACACAGACATTGAAGCAGGTACCATAGGAGGGTATAAGTCGCTTCTTGTTCTTACGGGCGTTACCAATCCGCGCATGCTGCTTGAAGCTCCAAAACACTTGCGACCAAGCTTTGTTTCTAAAGATTTAAGAGGACTAAACGAGGTGCATGTTGCTCCAAAACGCGTTGACGATTCTACGTTTACGTGCGGCGATTCTAGAGCGCAAATCGTTAGTAACTCTATTGAAGTAAACAATCCTAATGATTGCAACGCTTTGCGAGCTGCTTGTGCGCTCGCTTGGAGCTTAATAGACAGTGGAAAATCGCTTGAAGATTACATTCTTCCAGAGTTTTCTTTGTGATTTGTGGCTTTGTGACTTGTGGCTTTGTGACTTACGACTTACGACTTGTGGCATACGATTTGCGATTTGAAACTTTAAGCGAGGTTTTTATGCTAGACGAAGATGATTTAGCTCAGCGCTTAGACTGCGCGCTTGTAAATCGCAGTTTAGTGAAGAGTAGAACTACATCTCAACGCTTAATCAAGTCTGGAGTAGTGAAAGTAGATAATCACATTGTTAAAAAATCGTCATTTTTAGTGAAAAAATCGCAAAAAATAAGCCTTGACGAATCAAAAGAAGAAAATTCTTGCGTTAAATACGTTTCTAGAGGAGCGCTAAAACTCGAAGGCGCATTTCGCTTATTTGAGAATTTAGGATTAAAAGTTGATTCAAATACTAAAGCATTAGATATTGGCGCTTCCACTGGCGGTTTTTGCGATTATTTGTTGCAAAATGGCGCCAATTGCGTTATAGCTTTAGATGTTGGACACGGTCAATTGCACACAAAAATCGCAAGCAATCCGCGCGTTATTGAAATGAGTGGCGTAAATATTAGAAATGTTTACGCGGAAGATCTGCCCTACAAGCCGAATCTTATAGTCTCCGATGTCTCTTTTATATCTCTTAGCTTTGTGATTCCAGTAATTGCACGTATTGCGCAAAATAACGCTAATATTGTTCTTCTTGTAAAGCCACAATTTGAAGTTGGTAAGGGAAATCTTGGCAAGCGCGGAATTGTAACAGATAAACACTTAAGACTTAAAGCCTTAGAAAATGTTAAAGAATGCGCTAAAAACAATTGTTTAAGCGTTATTGCAACTCGCGAATCACCTATAGAGGGAACTCACGGGAACGTTGAATATCTTCTTTATGCGCGATTTAATAGTCAAATTTAATAGTCAAGAGATTGTTCGATAAATATTTGCATAAGATTAATGTGCAATATTGCAATATGTAGATTAATGCGCAATATGTAGTGCAACAATTACAATAACTATTAATGTTTGTAAAGCTGCGATTAGACTACGATTAATCTGTAAATAAGCTACGATTAATCTACAAATAGCTACAAAGGGGGTGCTATGCAAGAACGTTTAGAAGGTAATTCTGCTTCTCGCAATGCTCTTGTGGTTACGCATGCGCGTCTTGATGGCAACAGTGCTGTTGTAAATCAAGTTACTACTCAGCTTAAAAATGCTGGTTTTAATGTTAGTGTGTTTCATAGTGCTGCAGTTTCGGATTTTGCGCAAAAAATCGCTCAAGGAGTAGATAAAAATACGGAAATTGTTGTTGTGCTAGGTGGGGATGGCACAATGCTTCAAGCTGCAGAATTAGTGCATTGCACTCCTGTTCCAATTATTGGAATAAACCTTGGGCATGTTGGTTTTTTGGCGGAATTTGAGAGCTTCCAGATAGATGAAGCTGTGCGAAGAATTGCGCAAAAAGACTACTTTTTAGAGCATAGAATGGAAGCGCATGTAGATGTTTGGCTCCCTGGAGCGAGCGAGCCTTTAAGTGATTGGGCGCTTAACGATATTACTTTAGATAGGGCAGATCGTGGGCGAATGGTGGAGCTTTCGATTCGCGTTGATAATGTTGAAATGTCGTCTTTTGGGTGTGACGGCGTGATTGTTTCTACGCCTACTGGTTCTACTGCGTACGCGTTTTCTGCAGGTGGGCCGATTATGTGGCCAAATGTTGAGGCTTTGCAACTGGTTCCTTTAGCTGCGCATGCGCTGTTTGCTAGGCCGTTAATAATTGGAGCAGGTTCTACTTTTACGATTGATATTTTGCAAGAATCAGCTTCTGGTGGGTGGATTTGTTGTGATGGAAGGCGTCAAAGAGCTTTGCCGCAAGGTTCTAGGATTCAAATTAGGCAATCTAAAGATGAGTTGCTTTTGGCGCGACTTTCTGGCGTTCCATTTACGCAAAGATTAGTTACTAAGTTTGATTTGCCAGTTGTTGGATGGCGTGAAAATCGCCGAAAAGTGGCCGCTAAGCCTAAGATTTATGAAGCAAATCTTCATAATGAAACCGATAGAAACTATGAAGATAGCGCATGTGTAGATGGCACTGATCGTAATACTGATGGTAGCGCTGAATATTCAATCGTCCCTAATAATCTAAACCTATAGGGGGTATTTGTGCTTGAAGAACTTGAGATTCGTAATTTAGGCCCAATTTCTAACGCTGTTATTACGCCTTCTAAAGGAATGACTGCAATAACTGGCGAAACTGGTGCTGGAAAGTCCATGCTTTTAAGCGCTATAAAGCTTATATCTGGAGGAAAAGCAGATTCTGCAAAAGTATCATCTTTTGCAAATGAGTCGTGGGCTCAAGGAGTGTTTTCTGTGCCAAAATCTAGCGATGTTGCGCAAATATTGCAAGAATCGGGGATTAATGCCGAAGAATGTGAAGATGACGATTCTAAAGAAGAAGTTTACGTATCTAGATCTGTTCCAAAAACTGGTAGATCAAGAGCTGTAATCTCTGGTTATTCTGTTCCAAAATCCTTGCTAGAAAGCGTTTGCTCGCACACAATAACAATTCATGGTCAAAGCGATCAGCTTCGCATAGCAACAGCCTCAAAACAGCGCGAATTCTTGGATTCAATCTCTTGTAATTCTAAAGAACTACAAGACTATGAATCAGCGTTTAATAAGTGGCAAAGTGCCGTTGAAGCATATAATCGCCTTATAAATCAGCAATCGTCTTCTAGGCAGCGCGCAGACTATTTGCGCGAATCGTTAGAAAAAATTCAACAAATTGATCCAAAACCAAATGAGGATGAAAATCTTAAAGCTAAAAGAGATCGCATAGAAAACGCTGCTCAAATCGTTGGAGCTATTAGCGAAGCAGTTTCTTCGTTAGACGCAAGTCAAATTGATTATGGCGCAATAGATTCAGTTGACGCATTACATTTGGTTGACAATGCGTCTAAGGCGATTCGCTCAATTCGAGTTGACGGAGATTATAGCGCGATTGCAAATCAACTTGACGATATTTCTTCCCAGATTTCCGATATTGTTATGCAACTTGCTCAACAATTAGATGTTGATGAGAGTCAGGAAGATTTAGACGCTATTAACAATCGTATTCACGATTTAAGCGATTTAACACGCAGGTGGGGTCCGCAAATTGACGATGTTTTAGAGTGGGCTAAAAAAGCGCAATTTGAGCTTGAAGATTTGGATGATTCGCCAGAAGCTGTTGCGCGCGCTAAAGATTTGTGCGAGAAGACTTATAAAGACGCTGAAAAACTTGCCGAAGCTCTTTATAACACGCGCAAAGTTGTTGCAAAAAAGTTTAGCGACGAAGTTAGCAAAGAGCTTGAATCCTTATCTATGCCAGATGCGCAACTTTTGATTAATGTTTCTAAGCGCGCTAAAAACAAGGACGGAAAATTTGATTTGAACGTGCACGGCTTAGATAGTGTTGAGTTTCTTTTTAAGCCTTTCCCTGCGTCTAACTATTTGCCAATGGGCAGTAGTGCTTCTGGCGGCGAACTCAGTAGGCTTATGCTTGCGATGGAGCTTGTTAGCGCAAAACAAAATCGCAGTAATAATCAATCAATGACGTTTATTTTCGACGAAGTTGATGCAGGCGTTGGAGGTGTTGCAGCAGTAGAGTTAGGCAAGCGCCTGGCTTTGCTTGCTAAAAGTGCGCAAGTGATTGTTGTAACTCATTTAGCTCAAGTAGCAGCTTTTGCAAACGTTCAATTTGTTGTTAGAAAAAAGATTGAAAGCGCGGCGGATTCTGGAGCGAATTCTGGAGCTGATTCTGGCGAGAATTCTAGTTTTGCAGATACAACTGTTACCAAATTAGATGAGATTAGCCGCCAAAGCGAAATCGCAAGAATGCTTTCGGGAAGCCAATCGCAAGCATCTTTGGATCATGCAAAAGAATTGCTTGAAAATAGTAAAGTCTAATGAAAAATCTTAAGCTAATTCAAAGTAATTTTTCTAAGACAGATTTTTCTAAAACAGAATAATAGGGTTAATATCAAAGATAATCGGGATTAATAATATGAGCGAAAATGCATTAGTTGATAATTCAAATTGTGCTGCGATTTTTGATTTTGACGGAACTTTGCTTGATTCTTTGAACGTTTGGGACAAGATAGACGAAGAGAGTTTTGCTAAGCGCGGTATTAAAGTGCCTGCCGATTTTGCTGATTCCACGGCAACAATGACACCTCGCCAAGTTGCGGATTACGTTATTGAGCGCTTTGGTTTTACGGATTCTCCCGAAGATTTAATGAAAGAGTGGCAAGACATGGCTTTTGACGCATACGCAAAGCATTTGCCACTTAGAAAAGGCGCTAAAAATTACGTTGATTATTTGCGTAAAACGGGTGCGAAAACTGTTCTTATAACTACTCTTTCTAAGTCTTTATGCGTTGCTGCGTTAAAGCGTACGGATTTGTATGATTACTTTGATTTGATGATTTTTGGAGAAGATTTAGAAAGTAATGCAAAAAATAGCTATAAAACTTATGTTGACTTAGCAAAGCGAATTGGCGTAAAACCAAGCGATTGCACTGTTTTTGAGGATTCTGATGCAGCACTAAAATCAGCTCGTTTAGCTGGAATGAAAACTTGTGGGGTAGTGGATTTAATAAATGGTGACTTTGACTTTGCGCCAAAGAGTCTTAAATAAGAGTCTTAAATAAAAGCCAAAAATAAAATCCAAAAGTTGAGGTGAGGTTTCACATACCCCGGGTTTTGTCGCGTGCAAAATGCACACGGATGACCATCCATCTCGATTTGACGTTACCGCCAAACTCTAGCAGTCTACCCGAAGACTTAGGCGAGCAGCCCTTAAACACCTTCTGCTTGACCTTGCTCCCAATGAGGCTTGCCATGCGGCTAACTGTTACCAGAAGCCCGGTGGTCTCTTACACCGCCGTTTCACCCTTACCTAAACAAAAGTTTAGGCGGTCTATTCTCTGTTGCGCTATCTCTCAGGTTGCCCTGGGCGGACGTTATCCGCCATTGTGCTCTACGGAGCCCGGAAGTTCCTCAGCTACTCCGAATGAACATTGCAGCCGCGGTCATCGTGAAACCTCAACCTTCCCAATTATAGCAGACGTCTTAATTTTGCGCATATTTTGCGACTCGCTAGAAAATGGCGGCTTTTAGCGGATATAATGGATATATCAGCGGCGCTGGTGCCGTTGACGTGTACACAAACCGATTTTGTATCGGATTACTTAAGGAGGTTCGCATGGAGATCGTCATCACTGGACGTCATACGCAAATTAAGCAAAGATTCCGTGACGTTGTAGAAAGCAAGATGAATCGTGTGACCGCCATTGCTCCAGATGCGCAGCGCATTCAGATTGTGCTTAACACTGAGGGCAATCCAAGGCAGGCAGATACTGCAAAAAGAGTTGAAATTACTGTAGTTGCAGGAAGTACGGTTATTCGCGCAGAAGCGTCTAGCACAGATCAATACAGTGCATTAGATATGGCGTTAGATAAGTTGACGCTTCGCTTGCGTAGAACTAGAGATCGCCGCAAGGATCATCGTCGTGGCTACGAGCAAATGGTTCCAGTTGACTTGGGTGTTGTAGAGCCAGAAGTTGAAACAACTGTTGAAGAAGTTGTTCAAGTTGATGGAACAAATAGTGCAGATGCTGCGGTTGCTTCCGACTTGGGTCCTGGCGAATCAGTGGAAGTGAGTGTTGGAGATACTCCTATTGTGATTCGTCGTAAGCTCCACATTGCCGAGCCAATGAGCATTGATGAAGCATTGTACGAGATGGAACTTATTGGTCACGATTTCTTCCTGTTTGTAAATAAAGAAACCATGCGTCCATCGGTTGTATACCGTAGGCATGGATGGAGTTATGGTGTGTTTGAGATTGATACTCCAGAAAATGTTGCTAAAAAGAAGTAACAAAACAGTAAAGAAACAATAGAAAAATAAGGGTAAATAAAGTAAATAAAATAACTCATATGAGTGCAATGCCCGTCTAGTAATAAGCTAGGCGGGCATTTTATGCGTTGTTTTGGACTCGCGAGCTGCAAAAATCGTAGCCGTCGCGTAATATAGGCACAGTTTACGTCTATATTGGCTAGCCGAATAATAGACACGACCTAAGGGAGCTAAACGTGGTAGATATCGTTGATAAAGCCTTGCGCATGGGTGAAGGCCGTCAATTGAAGCGCCTTGAGAACGTTGCGAAGGCTGTGAATGCGCTTGAAGATCAGATTTCTGCGCTTTCGGACGAGGAACTTAAAGGACAAACGGCAAAATTCAAGCAAAAGTTAGACAATGGTGCGAAGCTTGATGACTTAATGCCAGAAGCCTTTGCTACAGTGCGAGAAGTTTCAAAGCGTACTCTTGGTCAGCGTCACTTTGACGTTCAGCTTATGGGCGGTGCAGCATTGCATTGGGGCAATATTGCAGAAATGAAGACTGGCGAAGGTAAAACACTTGTTGCAACATTGCCTAGCTATTTAAACGCTTTGGAAGGCAAAGGCGTTCATGTTGTTACAGTTAACGACTATCTTGCTAGCTACCAGAGTGAGCTTATGGGTCGTATTTACAGGTTCCTTGGCATGAGTGTTGGATGCATTATTACAGACCAGCAGCCACCAGAGCGCAGGAAGCAATATAACGCAGATATTACTTACGGCACAAACAACGAGTTTGGCTTTGACTATTTGCGAGACAACATGGCTTGGGAAAAGGGCGATCTTGTTCAGCGTGGTCATCACTATGCAATCGTCGATGAGGTTGATTCCATTCTTATTGATGAGGCTCGTACTCCACTTATTATCTCGGGTCCTGCCGAAGGCGATGTTACGCGTTGGTATCGCGAGTTTGCAAAGCTTGTTCTAAAGCTTGATCGCGATGTTGATTACAAAATTGACGAAAAGCGCAAGACTGCTGGTATTTTGGATCCAGGCATTGCAAAGATTGAAGATTATTTAGGTATTGATAATCTTTACGAGCCAAGCAACACTGCTTTGATTGGCTACTTGAACAATGCTTTGAAAGCTAAGGAATTGTTCCTTCTTGATCGCGATTACGTTGTTACTAATGGCGAAGTTTTGATTGTTGACGAGCACACTGGCCGTGTTCTTCCAGGTCGTCGTTATAGCGAAGGATTGCATCAAGCGATTGAAGCTAAAGAAAATGTGGAAGTAAAAGCAGAAAATCAGACTTTTGCAACTATTACTTTGCAAAACTACTTCCGCATGTACGACAAGCTTGCTGGCATGACTGGTACAGCAGAAACGGAAGCTGCCGAGTTTATGGGAACATACAAGCTTGGCGTTCTTCCAATTCCTTCTAACCGTCCAGTTATTCGTATGGATAAGGACGATTTGATTTTCCGCACTAAGAAGGAAAAGCTTGCTGCGATTGTTCGAGATGTAGCTCAGCGTCATGCAAAGGGTCAGCCTGTTTTGCTTGGTACTGCATCGGTTGAATCTTCCGAAATCGTTTCTTCGCTTTTGGATGTTGCTCGTATTCCTCATCAAGTGTTGAATGCTAAGCAAAACGCTAAGGAAGCAGCTGTTGTTGCTGTTGCAGGTCGTAAGGGTGCTGTGACTGTTGCTACAAACATGGCAGGTCGTGGTACAGATATTATGCTTGGCGGAAACGTTGAGTTCTTAGCAGATGCAAAGCTTAAAGCAGAAGGCTATTCTCCAGACGATACTCCAGAAGAGTATGAGAAGCGTTGGCCAGGCGTTTTGGCAGAAGTCAAAGAACAAGTTAAAGACGAGCACGAAGAAGTTAAGAAGCTTGGTGGCTTGTATGTTCTAGGCACTGAGCGCCACGAATCTCGTCGTATTGATAATCAGCTTAGAGGCCGTTCTGGCCGTCAGGGTGATCCTGGCGAATCGCGATTCTACTTAAGCTTGGAAGACGACTTAATGCGTTTGTTCAACACTCAGCTTGTTGCTCGCGTTATGGCTAAGGGCTTGCCAGAAGGCGAACCAATCGAATCTAAGTATGTTTCTAATGGCGTGCGCACGGCTCAAAAGACTGTTGAAGCTCGTAACTTTGAAATGCGTAAGAATGTTTTGAAGTATGACGACGTTATGAACAAGCAGCGTACGGTTATCTATTCGGAACGTCAAGCTGTTCTTAAGGGCGAAGATATTCACGAAGATATCTTAAAGTTTATTAAAGATACTGCAGATAGCTACGTTCGCGGAGCAATGAACGGTTCCGACAAGCCTAAGGATTGGGATTGGGAAGGCCTTAAAGATGCTGTGAACGCAGTTATGCCAATTATTGTTGATTGGGATCAGCTTCGCTTGCAAATTGAGCCTCTTAAGGGTCAAAAAGCTGTTGATACTTTAAGAGACACGATTGTAGATAGTGTAACAACTATTTATGCAGTGTTTGAAGAGCGAATGGGCTCCGATAGTTTGCGTCAGTTTGAGCGCAGAGTTGTTTTGGCTGTTCTTGATAGAAAGTGGCGTGAACATCTTTACGAGATGGACTACTTAAAGGATGGCATTGGCTTGCGCGGTATGGGTCAGAGAGATCCTTTGGTTGAGTACCAACGCGAAGGCTTCCAAATGTACAACTCAATGATTGAAGCAATTAAGGAAGAGTCTATTCAGCTTCTGTTCCGCATGAATCTTGAGCAGATTGTTGCAGAAACAGAAAATCAAGATGATTCTTATATTGACGAAAGCATTGAGCAAGAAGAGCAAGAAGAAGACGAGCATTCTGGAATCGTCGGTCCTGCTCCTATGAGCCATGCAGAAGGCGAAGTTCCATTAAGCAAGCGTCCAAAGGCGGAGGAGTGGAAGACTCCTTGGGCCGATGGTCGTACGTTCCCAGGAACAAATAAGAACGACGAATGCCCATGCGGATCTGGCAGAAAGTACAAGCTTTGCCACGGTCAAAATGAGGATTAAAGTCAAAGTCTTATAAAGTAACGTTTTATAAAGAATGAGGCTGGTGTTAGTGCATCAGCCTCATTCTTTTGCGCGAATGCACTTTAATTCACTGATATTGTAGTGCGATTGTATTTGATTTTGGTGTTTTTTGATACAAACGCACTACACATAAATACAAATATGTAGTGCGATTGTACTGAATTTCCGTGTTTTTTGATACAAACGCACTACAAGGTTCGCATATTCATCAATTGCTATATAGAGTCTAAATTCTTAGTCGTAGCTCTAAACTCGCGCGCCTTTTCCAAACTCGCTATAGTCTTCGCTAGAAGTATTGTCCTTTTTTCTGCTCATAAGTAGACCTGCTCCGCCAATCAAAAATAGGAAAGCGCTAACAGAGCCAGTGTAAATCGCAAAATATGGCACTAGAACGCTCAAAATCATGCCTAGAACACCCAAAACAAACACGCTCCATAAAACTACAAGGGTAATGGAAACGTTCTTAAAATGGGGGTTTGGAGCAACAAAGTCGTCTCCGTATTCGTCCATTGTTTTATCAACATCGAGCCAGCTTGATGTTGTGTTATCTCTTGGACCCGGTTTAGTGCTAAATGCTATGTTTCTTAATGGTTCTGCAGCTTGATTAATGCGTTTTCTAAAGATTTTTGCGCTTTTGGACTTTTCTAAATCATTAAAATCTTTTTTGTGCTCGCTAACGAATTGAGACCAGTCGTCGTTAAAGTTTTGACTAAACGAATCGTCACCATTGCTGTTTTCGTTATTATACAAACGGTTATGGGAGTTGGTATTCTTAGAAGAAGTCATGAATTATACTGTAGCAAGTCTGCTTGATAGTTTGAATGCTATTTTGTGAATCTTGCTAGAATGGGGATTAGCATGTTGTATTGGTTCTTTGTAAAGGGGTTTGGATTCATTGCACGCTTAAGGATTCATCCTACTGCTCAAGGAGTCAACAATATTCCTAAAACAGGCGGAGCGATTATTGCAGCAAATCATCTTGCTGTTATTGACGACGCGCTTTTGCCTCTTACATGCCCTCGCATGATTCATTTTATGGGAAAAGCTGAGTATTTTGAAGGCAAAGGATTAAAGGGGCGATTCAAAAAGTGGTGGTTTACGTCTGTTGGCGTGTTTCCAGTGGATCGTTCTGGCGGATCAAAATCGCTTGGAGCGTTGAATCACGCTAAAGAAATCCTAGAAAAAGGTCAGCTTTTTGGAATTCACATTGAAGGAACAAGAAGCCCAGATGGAAAGCTATATAAGGGTCATTCAGGCGCTGCAAGATTAGCTCTAGAAACAGGATGCCCGATTGTTCCAGTTGCGATTATTGGCACGCGTGAACTTCAAAGACATGGTCAGATTATGCCTGCGAAGGGCAATACTAAGGCGATTTACGGAAAGCCAATCGAAGTTAGCAAGATGAGTCCAGAAGAAATTACGCACGATATTCTTCGAGATCTTACTAATAAAGTAACAAAAGCAATCCAACAAATGAGCGGTCAAGAGTACGTTGACGAATATGCGCAAACTGTTAAAAAGCGCATGCGAGAAGAGTCGCAAGCAAAAACAGATAATCGTTAAGTTAAATAGTTAAATAATCGTTAACGTTACTGTTGTCGGATTTCCGCTTTCGTCTAGAACTCTAACTTGAGACCCAGGAGCCGCGGATTGGAATCTAACAGTGTGCATAAGATCGCCCAAAGGCGCAGAAATATTCACTTTTAGTCCAAGCGATTCAAGTATTCTTCTAGCATCATTAGCGTTCTTATTGCGCACATCTGGCATTGTTATAGTCTTCGGTCCCTTAGAAACAACAACATCGAGTTTATCTCCCCAATGCATTTGCGTTCCCTTTTGTACAGACGCGCTAATAATCTTGCCTTTTTCGATTTTGTCATTAAACTCTTCGCTGTAGTTTGGAACTAATTTTGCTTCGTTAAATGCCTTATCTGCTTCTTCTTTTGTAAGATTAACAATGTCTGGCATAGAAACAGGCATTGGTCCCTTAGAAAGAATCACAGTAATATTTTTATTGTGATTCATTTGCATTCCAGGAGTTGGCGAAATCTCAACAACGCATCCTTTAGGAATTTCCAAAGAATAAATGTCTTCGCTTGGTTTATGCGTAATAGAAGTAAATCCTGCCTTTTTTAATGCTTTTATAGGATCTTTTCCAGCATTGGAAGTTGGATCTATAATGTCTTCTGGAATAGTTGACTTGCGTACGCCTTTTGAAACAACAATTTTAACGCGGCCATTATTTCGCTTAGAGATTTTGCTGCCACTAAAATCTGGATTAGTGAAAATAATGTTTCCTTCGGGTATGTTGTCGCTAAAGTCTTTAGAAACCGAATAAGGAATATTAGATATTTTAAGAGTACGCTCGTAATCTGCCCAAGGAACGTTTGTTATCTTGCATGCACTTTGTGATGCGCATTTTTGCGTGTTTGGTTTTGGTAAAGACCAATAGCTTCCAGGGCCTAAATAGTACCAGTACGCGCCAAATGCTACTGCGGCTGCTGCGATTGCTGCGCAACTTGCAGATATAATAATAATGTTTTTGCGCGTTTTTTTGCCATTGTCGTTTGCGTTATTAGACTTATCTCTTTTAGCTTTTAATCGTTCACTAATAAATTGCGGTGCGCGCATTGTAACAGTGAGCATATTATTATCGTTAAAGTCTTCAAGAGGATTGCTATTCGTTGAAGACGAATAGTTTGAAGAATCCTCATTAAAAGCGGAGTTTTTTGTAGATAATGCTTGAGTTGCGTCAATATCAGCTGTTTTATCTATGTCTGTAGTTTTATCTATATCTACAGTCTTATTTAGCTTTTTTGTGTTAGATATAGCATCACTCGCTAATGCGTTATTTGCTAATGTGCTATTCGACGAATCAGAATTACCCAAAGTATTGCTATTAAAAGTATTGCTATTAATGCTAGGCGGAAGCGGTATTTGGGATTTTAGATTAGAGTTTTTATCTTCAAGTTTGTTTGCTATTATCGAGCCTTCAAAAGATTGATTTTCTGCGTCTAAATCTACTTCAAACTTATATTGCCACTCTTGCTCGCTTAATCCAGCGCACACGCTTCTTAAAATATTAAGCGCTTTAGAAGCGTCACTTGGTCTTTTTTCCATTTCTCGAGCAGTAATCGAGCTAAGAAAATCAGCAACAGAAGAATTTATATCTTTGCAAACAGTTTTTATAGAAGGAGTGTCTTCGTGAACATGCTTAAAAACAAGCGTTACTGGATTATCCGCGTTAAAAGGAACTCTGCCAGCTAGCATCTCCCAAGCCATCATTCCTGCGGAATATAAATCTCCTTGAGGAGTTGCAAGATTCTTCTCAATCATTTCTGGAGCAAGGTATGCGGCAGTTCCAAGAAGAAGACCCGTAGAAGAAAGAGTCGCTTGAGAAATTGCACGCGCAAGTCCAAAGTCGGTGATTTGCACGTTTCCGCGGTCGTTAATCAAAATATTTTCTGGCTTAATATCTCGGTGTACAACGCCAGCAAGGTGTGCGGATGCAAGACCATCTAAGGTTTGAGCTAACACGCGCAAAGTATCTTTTACGCTAAAAGTACCGTATTCGTTCATTTCGTATCTAAGATTTACTCCATGAACATATTCCATAACTAAGTAGTCAAGTCCTTCAAATTCGCCAGTATCGTAAACTTGAACAATATGCGGATTTGCGATTGACGCTGCAGAAGTTGCTTCTCTGCGGAACCTTGCAATAAATTGTTCTCGGTGAAGACCTTGAGCAAGCTGAGTATGCATGATTTTAAGCGCAACAGGGCGATTAAGACGCTCATCTTGCGCTTGATAAACAGTAGCCATGCCACCTTCCGCTATCTTTTTAACTATGCGATAGCGATTTTCAATACACATTCCCAGTTGCGCTTGAACTTCACTCATGTAGTAAATCCCTTATACGCGTACTAAAACACACTATTTAAAAGTGTACAGGTAATACAGTAAAGAATAGTCGCAATTTGCGCTTATTGCCATTCTTTAGGAATAAACATGCTAGAAATATTGTGCAAAATGACTTTACTATGATTGCTTAGTGAACTAATGTCTATTTTTTCTTGCGATTCAACCCAAAGATTGTGAATGCGCTTTTTAGACTTACTTATAGCGCCACTTTTATTGTAAATATCAATGATTTTTTTAACGTCGTATTCGCTTCGACTTTTAGAAGTGTATGCGTCTATAAGGAAGAGCTTATCTTCGGGAGTGCAAAGTTCTAAAGCATCTGCTAGAAGAACAGCGCGTTTTCCTTCTCGAATATCTCCTCCGATTGGCTTACCTGTGTGAGCAGAATCCGAAACAATATCTAAAAGATCGTCTGCAAGTTGGAATGCGATTCCTAAAGGATCTCCAATTTGATTTGCTAAGTTGATTGCGTAGTCTTTTTGCATTCCAGCAGCCAAAAATCCTAGAGCAAGAGGTGCAATAGTTGTGTAGCTTGCAGTTTTCCACCTAAAAACGTTTATAGAAGATTCGGCAAGTTTTTGTGGATCATCTAAGCTCATCATTTCGATTGAAAGGTCTAGAATTTGGCCAATTCCAACGTTTTTTTGCATATTTGCAAACTCGCATAAAACCTCATTAGGATTTTGCAAATTTTCGCACGCTTTTCTAGCTATATCGAAGCTTTGAGACGCTAGAATATCTCCGAGCATTAATCCAAGCCCAGTTCCAATATGATTGCTGTTTGTGGCTTTAGATAGAGCGCAATATGCGCTTGGTTTTCCTCGTCTTAAAGCGGATTCGTCGATTATATCGTCGTGAACAAGTGCTGCTGTTTGAAATACTTCTAGAGCGCAAGCAATGTCTAGCATTGCGTTTTTTGAGTTTTTGTAAGAATCGTCACTTTGTGTAGCTGAGTTGCTCTCTTTTGATGCGTCAAAAGCATACAGTGCTAATAAAGCTCTAAGTCGTTTTCCGCCTTCGCTAGACAAAATTGCTTGAGACACAACGTTTTTAAGTGTTTTATTGCAATTAGAAATAAGATTTTTGCAAGCTAAAGAATCAAATTGACTATAAATTAATTCGCCTATACGCGTATCGATGCATGACTTTTGCGAATCTAAACTCATATCTACGAGTTATTCACATGGCTTAGACATTATAAAAGTGAGTATTTTCTAGGATTTATATATGACTTTTCCAGTATTTTCTAGGATTTATAGCCTTTAACCACATTGCTTAGTTTTTATTGCGCTATCGCTTTTGCAATGCAAAACTCTTATTTACAAAGTTAAAAGAAACAGCGAAATCAATACTGCAAATAGCAAATAACGAATAACAAGTAACAAGTAATTAGTAACGAATATCAAATAACAAACAAACAGGGGAGGAATTATGAAAACAATAAAAAACGAGTCTAAAGGCTGCGAAATCAACGAAACGCAATTTTTTGAAGACAAAGATCATGAATATTCAACTTTTAAAGAGATGACGAATATTTATGCTGCAAGTATGATTTGTAACAAATCCGAAGACTATTTTGCTGTGAGCTATTCTTCTGGAAAAACAATAGAAAAAGTGGATCTTAATCATCTTCCAAAAGAGTGTATAGCAGTTTTAGATATTCCTAAAGATTATGTTAACAATCATCATGATTACAATGATAATTGGATTGAAAATCTTAGATCTTTAGCTCCAGAATTTTTTGAAAAGTATATTGATTACATAAACAGAGATTTAGATGTTAACTGTAAGCAAGAAGTATTCTCGGCTTTTGATATTTTTGTAAATCAATCAATACGCAACTGGCATAATATGATTTTCAAAAAAGAAGGAAACATTGTAGGCTACGACCTTATAATGCTGCCGATTGCAATGTTTGACAATATTAACGTTCGAGACACTTTGCTTGTAGATTTATTGGATTCTAAAGGGGAGTACTACAATATTGATTCGTTGCTTACTCTAGCTTTAGAGCCTAGAACAAAAGAAATCTCTAAGGATTTAAGATGTTTTCTAGAAGAAAAATTTAACGAAGAGCACGAGCTTCCAGATATTTGCAAAGTGCTAGACGTTGTAAATCTACTAAAAGCTATGGCTTGTGTTGTAGATGGAATCCCAGAGTTAAAAGTGCAAGTTTACGCTTTAATGTGCTATATAAGTTGGTGGTTTAGGCTGGGTGATGTTGAAAAATATGTTGAAATGGCGTTAGATATAGATCCTGATTGCTCAATGGTTAGAATAGTAGATAACGCATATAGGAATCATGTAGAGCCAGCGTGGTGTAGAAAATTCGCCACGCCGCAAGAAGAAAGTAATAATGAATCGTCCTTAGAAGATGATTAACTTCTTAATGAAAAGTTGCCCTTGCCATAACTATGCCTTTATGGTATAGTAGAGTGCCTTTAGGGTATAGCAAAATTAAATACCCTATTTTGGCTGATTACTTTGTGTTAGCGGGGAATCTACAGGAGGAAAAGTTTGGCGAGCGAAAATAAAGCAAGTGTCGATTCCAAGACGAGCAAAGAAGAACAACAAGACTTTAAGATTGATGAAGACGTTGACACTCAAGACGTTGATGCTAATGTTGATGCGCCAATGGATCCAGACGAAGATCACATGGATTTAGAAGATTTTGATGAAATTCACGATGATCTTGATGTAGACGACGTAGACGACTTGGATGATGTTGACGACATTAATAATCTAGACGATATCTCTGAAGACGAAGACGGCGAAGACAGCGAAGAAAACAAGCCAGAAGCTCCGCAAGTTCCTCAAGCAAAAGGCGCTTTTATTGTTCGCGATGACGATGACGACGATAATCTTACGCCTTCTGGAAACCCAAAGCGTCGCGTAATTGCTACTGGCGCTACGGCAGATCCTGTTAAAGACTACTTAAAGCAGATTGGTCGCGTTAGCTTGCTTAATGCTGAGCAGGAAGTTGATTTGTCGGAGCGAATCGAAGCTGGCTTATATGCTCAGCATTTGCTCGATACGCAAATCGATCAAATGGAGTTTAAGCGTAAGCGCGAGCTTAAGTGGGCTGCAGCAGACGGTAAGAAAGCTAAAGATCATCTTCTAGAAGCAAACTTGCGACTTGTTGTTTCTCTTGCCAAAAGGTATACAGGCAGGGGCATGCTTTTCCTTGATTTAATTCAGGAAGGTAACCTTGGTTTAATTCGTGCAGTAGAAAAGTTTGATTGGAAGAAGGGCTTTAAGTTCTCAACATATGCAACTTGGTGGATTCGCCAGGCTATTACGCGTGCTATGGCAGATCAGGCTCGTACAATTCGAGTTCCAGTACATATGGTGGAAGTTATTAATAAGCTTTCTAGAGTTCAGCGCCAAATGCTTCAAGACTTGGGTCGCGAGCCTACGCCAGATGAGCTTGCGCGCGAGCTTGATATGCCTGTAGAAAAGGTGCAAGAAGTGCAAAAATATGGTCGTGAGCCTATTTCTTTGCACACTCCTTTGGGCGAAGATGGCGATTCCGAGTTTGGTGATTTGATTGAAGATACCGATGCAATCGCACCTTCGGATGCAGTAGCATTCTCGCTTCTTCAAGAGCAGTTTAGGCAAGTTTTGGAAACTCTGGCTCCTAGAGAAGCTGGTGTTATTAAAATGCGCTACGGCTTGGAAGATGGCCAGCCTAAGACTCTAGACGATATTGGTCGCGTGTATGGCGTTACTCGCGAACGCATTCGTCAAATCGAGTCTAAAACAATGTCTAAGTTGCGTCATCCTTCTAGGTCGCAAACCTTGCGTGACTTCTTAGATCAGTGATTTGCTATTAGATACGCTCTAGTAGCTTTAATTGTTGTTGTATAAGGGGTAAAAGTGGCTTCTCTTAAAGAGCAAGAGCAATATGATGCCGATAGTTTGACCGTGCTAGAAGGCTTGGACGCTGTTCGCAAGCGCCCAGGCATGTATATTGGCACTACCGACAGCCAAGGATTAATGCATTGCCTTTGGGAGATTATTGATAATGCGGTTGACGAGGCTTTAGCTGGTGCTTGCAATCATATTATTGTTACTCTTCACAACGATGGTTCTATTGAAGTTGCGGATAACGGTCGCGGTATTCCAGTAGACGTGGAGCCAAAAACAAAGCTTACAGGCGTTGAAGTTGTTTTAACTAAGCTTCACGCTGGAGCTAAGTTTGGTAACGCTTCGTACAACGCTGCAGGCGGATTGCATGGTGTTGGCTCTTCTGTTGTAAATGCGTTGAGCTTGCGATTAGACGTAGAAGTAGATAGAGACGGAAAAACGCATCATATGGCTTTCCATCAGGGGCATCCTGGTGTTTATAGCGATGCAGATCCAGCAAATCCGTCTCCTGCTTCTCCTTTTAAGCGCACGCGCAAGAACAAGCCTACTGAGCTTGAGATTATTGGTACGGTTTCGCCAAAAACTACTGGTACTCGAGTTCGTTATTGGGCGGATCCTGAGATTTTTAATTCAACAGCTCGCTTTAGTTACGAACAGTTGATTGACAGAGTTCGTCAAACCAGTTTTTTGGTTCCAGGATTGCGCATTACTGTTATTGATGAGCATGTTCCAGAAGGCGAATTTAGCGATATTCAAGAGATTGATGTTAGCGCTAGTGATGATGCGAATGCTAATACTAGTGATTTAACAGATGATTTGGCTTTTAAGGATGAATCGCAAGCAACCGTAGATAATGAATCTAATGAGCTAAATCAATCTGAATATGAATCAGAAGAATCTGAATCTGATGGCGAATCGGAAGTTGAATCCGATGGCGAAATTGATAGCGAATCCGAAGAATCCGAAGAATCAGAAGAATCCACCGAACAATCTGTTGCAAATAGTGAGTCTGCTAGAGAATTGCAAAATAATCATCATCCTAGAGTTGTTGAATTTTTGCATAATGGCGGAGTAAAAGATTTTGTTGACTTTCTTTCAAAAGGTCAAGCAATCTCCGATATTTGGCGTATTTCTGGCGAAGATACGTATGTAGAAGAAACGCAAGCTGTTGATTCTGCAGGGGATTTACATGCTCAACAAGTAACACGTAAATGCGGTGTTGACATTGCAATGCGATGGGTGAATGGCTACGATTCAACGATTATTAGCTTTGTGAACGTTGTTGAAACTCCTGGCGGAGGCATGCACGTAGACGGATTCTTGCAAGGATTGACTAAGCAAATTCGCAAGGCTGTTGAAGACAATGCTAGAAAACTTAAAGTCAATCTTAAAGATTCAAACACTAAGATTGAGCGAGACGATATTCTGGCTGGAATGGTTGCTGTTGTAACGGTTCGTATAGCAGAGCCTCAATTCCAGGGTCAAACTAAAGATGTTCTTGGGACTGCTCAAGTTAAGCCAATCGTTACAAAAATGACGGATGCTCAATTTGGGGAAATGATTAGCGGATCCAAGCGAGGATTTAAAGAGCAGTCTGCTAGAGTTTTAGAGAAAATCGTTTCCGAGATGCATGCGCGTATTCAAGCGCGTAAAACTAAGGAAGTTACTCGCAGAAAGAATGCGCTTGAGTCTGCTTCTATGCCGCCAAAACTTTCTGATTGTCAGCCTGGAAACGACGATGTTGCAGAACTTTTCATCGTAGAGGGCGATTCTGCACTTGGTACTGCAAAAGCTGCTCGAAATTCCGCTTTCCAAGCGCTTTTGCCAATACGCGGTAAGATTTTGAACGTTCAAAAAGCAAGTCTTGCTCAAATGCTCTCTAACAAAGAGTGCGCTGCAATCATTCAAGTTGTTGGAGCAGGATCGGGCGCAAGTTTTGATATTTCGCAAGCGCGTTATAACAAGATTGTTATGATGACCGATGCTGATGTTGATGGCGCGCACATTCGTATTTTGCTTCTTACGCTGTTTTATCGCTATATGCGTCCGCTTATTGAGAACGGTCATGTTTATGCTGCAGTGCCGCCGCTTCACAGAATTGCTCTCGCTGGAAAGCACAAAGGCGAGTATATTTACACGTATTCCGACGACGAATTGGCTGGAAAGCTTGATGACTTGCAAGCTAAGGGCATTGATTTTAACAGCGATATTCAGCGCTACAAGGGCTTGGGTGAGATGGATGCAGATCAGCTTGCAGACACAACTATGGACCCTAGAACTCGCATGTTAAGAAGGATTCGTATGGAAGATGCTCAACAAGCAAGCGAAGTATTCGATTTGCTAATGGGCGATGACGTTCCTCCACGCAAGCAGTTTATTGTTGATAACGCAGACGACTTTGATCGCTCCAAAATCGATACCTGATTTTGTTTTACTTGCGCGTTAAGTTACTTAATATTTGTAATTTTCTTCGCATTGCATGATGTGTATGACAAATTTTGAATTGTAATTACATTATGACATTTAGTTAAGTTATAATGATTTTATGATATAATTGCAAATGCAGGTTTGCTTCAATAGTGGAAGTGAGTCTGGGATTTTGCATTTATTGATTTTCTTAGAATTTGTTTTATAAGAGGGAAAAATGAACAAGAAAACTGTGATTTTATTATCGACTACGATGATGAGTATTGCTACCGCTGCTTGCGCTTTTTGCATGGCTCAAACTGCGAATGCTGCTGATACTTACGTGGATTCTGGCACTTCCACTGCAAAAGTTACTACCCCCCCCCCAATTGAAAATAGCTCTTCTCAAAAAACTGATACTTTTGATAAGAGTGTTATAAAGTCTTCTGATTCTTCTGAAAAAGGTAATGCAAAATCTGAAGAGAATGTGAAACCAAAGTCTGGTACAAATATTGATACGAAGTCTGATATAAAGACTGAATCCAAGCTTGAGATCAAGAGTAATGTAAAGTCTAGTATCAAGCTTTCTGCAAATACTAATGCAGATTCTGTTGCAAATACTGATACAGAGACTGAATCAAACATTGATTCAAAGTCTAAAGGTGAGGAAGCTCAAATTTCACCAACAATTTTTAATCAAGCGCTTTTTGCTAGTGGTAAGCCAGGTCCTAATCAAACTCCTAAACCTCAAACACAAACAACCGAGCTTAGAGTAAGTCTTTGCTGGGAAACCATGAACAAAGATAATAACAATGCATTGATTAATGGTAATAGCGATTTTGGTCAACTGAATTTTGAGAGTTGGGATTTTGGTTCTACGCTAGGCTCAAGTAGACAAGATGTAAAGAAGGCGTTTGCTAATATTCAGTTTCAAATAAAAGATTTAACTGATACCAGTAAGGCGGTAGTGACGACTGCTGGCACCTATGATCCTGATACTGCTACTAGTGCAACGAAAAGTTTGGGTAGCTATGATTCAAGCCATACTTACGAGGTGTCAGTGGTAAATAGCACAATTCCAAGCCCGTATTACGTTACGTACAATAACGTTGAGGCTAATGAGTCCGCTGTATTTGAAGATGATGTATCGTATTTTACGTGGGAACCATCCAAAGCAAAGGATAAGCAATCCCACAATAAATATTTCCGTCTAAATGCCTTGGAAATTGTGTATGCTAAGGATGAGTCGGTAGCAGATAAGTGTTTCTCGTATGAGCAGCCAAAAAAGGATGACGGAAACTATCGATCTGATGGTAACTGGAAGTTTACTTACACCACGGACAATATATTTGAACGTCTTCGTGTAAAAGATAATGTTATTCAGTTCCCGACAACTAATCCTACAAAAGCAGGTTACAAGTTTGTTGGTTGGCAGTTCTATGTTGCTAAAAAGAAAAACGGCAAACCGTATACGTCGTATGACCGTATGTTTGATGACGATAAAAAGATAATAGATAACACAACTGTTGACTATGTACCATTTAACGAACAAACTACTACCTACCCATATTTATTTGCTGTGATTAGAGATAGCAAGGGTGTAAATACGTTTGGAAGTAAACTAGGTACACAATATTGCACTACAAACCACACATTCGTTGTGTTCCCAAAGTGGATAAAAGAAGCTGATCATACAGTTACTTTTATGAATGAGGGCAGTGAGTATGCGAAAGTAAAAGTGCAAGAAGGTAAATCTATTAATAGCGATGAGTGGACTGATCAGTCTATGCCTGCTGATCCTTCTAAAACGGGTTATACATTTAGAGGTTGGAGCACGGACGAAACTGGTAAAGATAAAACCAAGGAATTTAGTGCTGCCACACCAGTAACAGGCGATATGACAGTTTATGCTATTTATGATTTGAATGCGACTGTTATGAATGTTGCTCCAACGCTTACTTTGCAAGATAAAACGATTACTGAAGGCGATTCGATTGATTTGAATAGTCTTATAGTGTCTGCTAAAGATCCGGAAGATGGTGATATAACCAGTAATGTAAAGCTAACCGATAACGGTGGTTTTGATAATACTAAAGTTGGCTCCTATAAGATTACGTTTAGTGTAACAGATAATGGTGGCGCTACTGCAACAGCATCTGCCACAGTAACTGTTACTAAGAAGCCAACGCCACCGACACCACCAGAGCCAGAGCCAACACCGGTTCCTGTTCCTGAGCCTGAGCAGGAACTTGAGCCAGCGCCAGCTCCTGATCAGCCTGAGCAGTCGGAACAGCAAAAGCAGCCTGAAGCTAAGCATGCTGCCAAGCATTTGCCTGATACTGGTGTTGGTGTTGCACCATTGTTTGAGTCTTTGTTTGAGTCTTTGTTTGCTGGTTTTGGTTTGTCTATGTTCAAGTCTCGCCGCAAGCATTAAATGCGAAACTCGAATATAATCGCGTATAAGAATTAAGAATATTGGAATAAGGCTTCTGATTAATGTTTTATAGCATCAAGTTAGAAGCCTTATTGCATGTGTAATTTTTGATGTAAACTGTATTAAAAGCTTGTTTTAAGAATTATTACTTTGTAGTCAGTGTTCTATTGTACTTTATCTTAAAAAGGAGGGTTTTATGGTTGGTAATAAGCAGGAAGTCTTTGACAAGGATAAGCTTGATTTTGCAATATTTTGTATTGAAAATGTTGCTAAGAAGCTTAATCAAAACCCTCGCGATACGTATGATGCTTTGACTAAGAAGAGTAATATTCTTATGTCTTATATTATTCCATCTTATGACGTTTTGCACACTCAAGGCAAAGAGTATATTACAAACGATATTATTTCCTTCATGCGCGAAAAAGGTGTAAAAGTATGATTGTTTATCACGGTTCTTTTATGCCTGTTGAATTTCCAGATGTATTGCATTCGCGTAAAGATGTTGATTTTGGCGCAGGATTCTACGTTACATCAATACGTAGCCAGGCTGATAATTGGGCGAAGAAATTTATTCGCAAAGGCAATGATGCGTTTGTTTCTTCTTATAATTTTGACGATGATGTGCTTAGTGAATTATCTGTTCTTAAGTTTGATTCATATTCTGAAGAATGGCTTAATTTCATACTTAGTGCTCGTACTGGAAATGATACAAGTAGTTTTGAAGTGGTAATTGGCGGTGTGGCAAACGATAAGGTTTATAACACACTTGAATTGTTTTTTGATGATTTAATTACTAAGTCTGAAGCTTTAGGCAGACTAAAATATGAAAAGCCTAATAATCAAATATGTTTTAGAAGTCAGAAAGCTATTGATTTGTGTCTTACATACATAAAAAGCGAGTGTGTAAATAGTAAGTTTTTAGGGGAGTGATGGATTTTGATGGCGAATCCTATTTTGTTGCAAAAGAAGTATGCTAGGGTTGTAAGTCTTCTGGCTGAGCGTGCTGGGTTGAGTTATGAGCAGGCGCTTGACGTGTTTTACCATTCTGTTACTTACGATTTGATGCGTAATGGTATTTCGGATATGCATTGTATGAGCGACGGATATTTGGTTCAAGATTTGCTTGATGAGATGCACGAATCTAGTGAGAAAAACAATTTGTAAATGTTATAGTGCTGGCGTTTTTTAATCCTACCTAAATTCTAATGCAAAAACTTATAACTCGTTTGATGAATTGATATGTGAATATGATTAACCTTCTTCTTGCAATTATCTATTTAGCATTTATTAGCTTGGGTTTGCCAGATGCTATTTTAGGATCTGCTTGGCCGACTATGAGCCACGATATTGGCGCGCAAATTTCTTGGGCTGGCGGAATATCAATGGTTATTTTTGCAGGAACTATTGTGTCTGCTCTATTGAGTGACAGAATAACTAAGCGTTTTGGTGCAGGCAAAGTTACGTTTGTGTCTGTTGCTCTAACTGCATTGGCATTGTTGGGTTTTTCTTTTGCGCCGAATTACCTTGTGCTTATTTTTCTGGCAATTCCGTACGGACTTGGTGCTGGAGGAGTAGACGCTGCTCTTAACAACTATGTTGCTTTGCACTACGAAAGCCGTCATATGAGCTGGCTTCACTGCATGTGGGGTATTGGAGCTTCAGCTGGGCCTTACGTTATGGGTTTTGCGCTTTCTTGCGGATTTGGATGGTCTGCAGGGTATCAATATATTGCTATTGTTCAAGTTATATTAACTGTAATATTGTTTGCAAGTTTGCCATTGTGGAATAATCGTAAATCGCATAAATTACTAAAACCTATTCAGATATCTAAAGAATATTCTAAAACGCTATCTTTTTCAGAAGTTTTGCGCATTCCTGGAGCTAAAAATATTTTTATAATGTTTTTCTGCTACTGCGCTATTGAACAAACTGCAGGATTATGGGCTAGTAGTTACATGGTTTTGCACGGGGGAGTTAGCCGCGTTGTTGCAGCGGGTTGGGCAAGTTTATTTTATGTTGGTATTACAGCAGGACGATTTATAAGCGGATTTTTGACAATGCGTTTTAATGATGAAACCATGATTCGTCTTGGGCAACTAGTGATGATTTTAGGCGTTATTGTATTGTTATTGCCATTGCCAAATCATATAGCATTGGTTGCAGGATTTGTGATTATTGGTTTAGGTTGTGCGCCTATTTATCCATGCATTATTCATTCCACACCGCATTATTTTAGAGCTGATAAATCGCAAGCGATTGTTGGCGTGCAAATGGCTAGCGCATATATTGGATCAATGCTAATGCCTGCAATCTTTGGGTTTATTGGTCAAAACGTGTCTATGTCTTTGCTGCCAGCATATTTGATTATTTTGCTATCTGCAATGGCGTTTATGCATATGAAATTGATTCGGACTTGCAAAAGTTTAGTATGAAAATATTTTTGTGTGATTGTTTGCTGGTTTTGGTTTAAGATTTATTAAGATTATTGTGAGTTTGGTTACATTTGATTGCTATTGAAAGTATAAGTTGTAGAATATGTGAAGATTCAAACTAATACTGTTAAGCTATGTATTATATTTGTTTTAATCGCTAATAATTTTAGAAGAGTTGGTTTTGCAAGAGGAAAAAATGAGTAAGAGAACTAATATAATTTTGACTAGCGCTATGATGGGTATTGCTACTGCTGCGTGTGCTTTTTGCGTGGCGCAAAGTGCGAATGCTGCCGAAATGTCAGCTGCTTCTTCTGGTGCTAATACGTCTGTAAATTCTTCTGCCGCAACTTCTAATACACTCGGGGGGGGGGCTTTAGATAGCACTTCCTCAGAACATGCTAAATCTGTTGATGAAGATAGAAGTGCTCCTGAGGAAACGCCTGTATTTGATACTGCTGCTAACTATAAGAAAGTTGACGAAGATGATGACAGTATCACATACGATTATGTAAAAAATCCTAATAAAATAACTAATCCTTTTCCTGAATTTATTTCTAATAAAGAAATTGAAGATGAGTTTAAGAAAGGTGAAGTTAGTATAAGCAAGGAATACTTTATTCCTGACTCTACAGAGAGTGGCGAAAACGCTAAACCTGTTGATATAAGTAACACTAAAGTTTTACCTAAAGGTAAAGGAACGTTCAAAATATATGCAGTTTTTAAATTTGCAGATTTAGCTTATCCTATACAACTTTATACTTTTGATGCGTATCAGTCGCGAAATGGAATTATTGCGTCTGACGGTAGTGTTTATTCCGGATCAGATTCAACTGTGAAATATGTTTTTCATCAAGGAACTTTTAAGCTAAATGGGCATGAGCTTAAAAACGATTCTAAGAATAGAATTCTTATTAATGTTGATAAGAAAAATTCGACAGATAATTATTTTTACTTTGAACTAACTTGTCCGAGTGATAATGAGCTTAACGAACGTGTGCTTATGAATGGTGGCGTATCTATGACCACTGGCGGATATAAGCGCACTAGTTTAATAGCTGAATATGTAGTGTCTACAGACGCTCAATTCCATTTTGTTGATGATTTGCAATATAGAGCTATGAATCCTAAAGGTCTAGATGGGAAAGGTAAGTTAAAACAGCGAGGAAATTCAGATTATCATACTTCGCTTCAAAAAAATGAAAGTAAAGTTAACCTTATGTCTGCAAAGCCATTCTATGAGATTGAAGGATTACAAGATATAGACAGTAAGGTTACTAAAACCAATACATCCTTATATTATCGCAGCACTGGCGGAGATTTAAAAACTCCTATTCTTTCGTACGAAGGAGATTCAAAAGCTACTGATATAAAGCGTCCTACATTAGCTCAGCTTACTGGCACAAAAATTCCTGGCTATGTTTATTGGGATAATGACATTGATAAGCCTAAGAACAAGAATCATGAGTTTGCAAACGATAATGCTACTAAGGAAGATCCTGGTAATCACTATCTTTCTTTTGCGTACGAAATGAAGGACGGCAAGCCTGTTAAGCGTCTTACTAGAAAGCACTACTATGTGACTTTTAGAGCAATTCCTACGCAGTTGGTCGTCAAATATAAGAAGTCTGATGGAACATTTGAATCAAATGCAAAGTACGAGCTTTTAGATTCTAAGAATACTCAAATTGGAAATCAATTTGCTGCTGCGAGTGGTGATATTGTTGCCAGTAGTATAAACGATTTAGTCACTATGATGAAGTCAACTGACACTACTTTTCTTAAAGGTTTTACTGGTTACTTATCTAACGGTGCTGTGTATTTGATTCCAGGAAACTATACTGTAAAACCTACAGCTCAAGCGCCTGAAGGGTACGAGTGGGTTGTAGATTCAAATAAGCAGGATACCAAAACTAGTGCAGATATTAATATTGGACTTCAAACTGGAAATACTGCTTCTCTACAATTTATTACTTTTGTATTGAAGAAGAAGCCAACTCCTCCTATTCCTACACCTGCACCATCTCCGACTCCAGCGCCTGAGCCTACTCCAGTTCCTGATGTTTCTGATGCGCCTGATGATTCGTGGATTCCTCTTCCTGAGATTGTTCCAGAGAATCCAGAGTATTCTGTTGTTCAGCGTTTTAAGGCTGTTGATGCTGGTGAGGATTATAATGTTAAGGCTCCTGCTAAGCATTTGCCTGATACCGGTGTTTCAGCAACTTCAACATTTGTGACTTCAATCATATCCCTTTTCGCTGGTTTTTCTAGTTTGCTTGCTGGAATAACTAAACGCAAAAATTAGTATTGCATTTATGAATGTTTTGAGCGAATGCTGATAATTTCCCTCTGATGTTTTATATATCAGGGGGAAATTCGTTGCTATCGTATTATCTGCTTTCAAGCAAATATTGTGTGCGTCTACTTATATTTAATGTTTATTTATTGTATAATCAAAAGTGTTTATAAGTTTTGTGGATTTAAGCTTTGCTTAATGGTTGTTTGTACAATTTATGTAATTTTATGAGTTTTTAGTAAAGAGGCGAAAATGAATAAAAAAACTGCAATTGTGTTGTCAACGACGATGATGAGTATTGCTACAGCTGCTTGCGCTTTTTGCATTGCTCAGGCTGCGAATGCTGCTGAAAATAATTCTGCAGCAGATGTGAAGCAGAATGTCACTAGTGTTGATTTTTCTAATGGGGGGGGGGGTACTTTCCCTGTTGATTTAGCAAAGTCACAAAAGTCCGTAAAATCACAAGAAAATGTGCAGAATGATATATCTGCAAAGTCGCGCGATTTGGCGCAGTCACATGCTTCTAAACAGTCACAAGAAATTATTAGAAAACAGAAGTCTGATTCTGAAGGTCATGAATCTAACTTTGATAATGCTGATTCTTCTAGCGGTGAAACTAGGTTGACACCTTCCTCTGACTATAGTGGTTCTGCTGTCGATAACAAAGCTGATAAAAGAAATGATCCTACTGATGCGGGTAAACCAAAAAACGATGAAGTAAGTACACAAAAATCAGTTAAAGCAACAAAAGATGATAGGGCGTCAGCAGATTCGCCTGCTAATGTCGATAAGCAAAGCGAAGTTAAACCTAATAAAGATGGCATATACGATTTTAGTAATGACAAGAATGTAATCAATCCGTTCCCGAATGTTATTACGCCTGCTGAAGTCAAAGAGCTGCAGGATAAAACAACATCTGTTAGGCCTCTGTCCTCTATTCAAAAGATTTTTTATACGTCTTATGGTAAGAAGTTTTCTGTAGAGAACGGTCAAGCAACAGGCGATACTAAAACTGTTGATGAAATCATCAACACGTATAGTGGCAGGCTTGGAAGAATTGATATTTTCATATTTGTTCCACGTGTTGATAAAGAAGGTGTATATACAGGTGATGGCCAATTTTATCCATACAGGTCATCTCGCGAGCTAAAAAATTCAGATGGATCAGCAGATTTTGACTTTAATAAAGCTCCCGACAATAAGATCTCATACAGGCTCGAGGTAAATGGGAAGCTTATTGGATCCAATTTGGCTGATAAGACAAATATCACAGTATATATGAGAAAGAACCAAACGTTTATTCATGTTGTTATGGAGGGTGACAACACTCATGAAGCTATTTTTGGCTATGAAGGATTTAATCATGAAGACTCATCTGGAATTTTTGGATATGTCGCATTTTTACCTGAATGTGGCGCGCAATTTCACTTTGTAGATGATTTGCAATATCGCAAGGCAGCAAACATTAAAGGGAATGATGAGCTTCCACAACGTAGTTCTGCTGAAACTGATAGGTTCTCTACTAAACCGTTTACCAAGTTGGATTTATCCGATTTGTCTGACATGAAAAATATTTCCGAAGTTAGGTTTGGTAATAATCAGGTTGTAAGAAATATGTATACGCCTCTACTAAGCTACGAAGGCGATCCCAAGAAAGATTCTATTAAGCGCCCAACTATGGAAGAGCTTAAAAACACTAACATCCATGGTTATTTGTATTACAGTAACGATATTGATACTCCTAATGGAGGCAAATTTACCAAGGATAATACTGAAAATTTTGGCAACTACGATTACGGTATTGTTCGAGATAAGGATGATAATCAAGTAACAACGAAGCATTATTATGTGACTTTTAGGCCGATTCCTACGCAGCTTGTTGTGCGATACAAAGATTTGCAAAACAATATTGAGAGTGGTAAGAAGTATGCTATTTATTCTGGAAATACTCTTGTAAGTGATACTCTTACTTCATCTTCTAATACCCCAACAGCTCCTACAAAAGCTGAACTTCAAACGATGATAACGAATTCGAATACAACTTTGCTTAGTGAGGCAGCTGGGTATATTTCTGGCAACGATGTGTATCTTGCTCCGGGAAACTATATTGTAAAGCCAAAAGCTGCAATTGATGATGAAAATTATGAGTGGGTTGTTGAACCAAAAAACTCAGAAGATATCGTTGACGCTCCAACTGATGCTAACGTTAATATTGCAGTGCATTCAACTGATAATGTTTCTACTCAGCAAGTTGTTACTTTCATATTGCGAAAGAAAATTGCTACTGTAACATTTTTCGACGGCGATGACAGTAAGCCGTATGCGACTGTGGCAGTTCAAAAAGGAAGTTCGATTGATGGTGACGAACTGAAAAATCAGTCGATGCCTAAAGATCCTACGAAGCCTGGTTTTACTTTTAACGGTTGGTTTACTGAGAAAGATGGTAAAGGTACTAAGTTCACTGGAAATACTACTGTGCGTGGCAATATTTCTGTGCATAGTTCGTATATATCTAATCTGCCAGCTCCGGAGCCTGAACAAGAACCAGTTCCAGTTCCTGAATTGCAAATCCCTGTTTCTCCAGATCCGATTCTGCCGCCTGCTGAAGCAGAGCCGGAACCTGCACCAGCTCCAGCTCCTTCGCAGCCAGAGCAACCTGAACAACAACCTAAGCACGCTGCTAAGCATCTTCCTAAAACTGGCTCAACCGCAACCACAATTCTCGCTTCCGCAATTGCCTCGCTGTTCTCTGGGCTTGTGGTATTGGAAGCAGACTTAAGGCATCTTCACGAAAATTAAAAACAGTTAATTATTTATGTTGATGCAATTTAAGTTATTGAGTAGTATTACTATGTAAAATTACTTAGTAATACTACTTAGTAATTATGTCGTTTGTAAATCGATGGTTTTATTGTTTGAGTTGTTAATTGGGGAGGAATATTAAATGCCTAATCAAGATACTGTTACATGCTCATTTGTTATGGATCGCAATATTTACAACCAGTATAAGCATGTAGTTAAATCACGCGGAGATAATGTAAAAAACAATTTAGTTAAATATATGCAATCGGTTATTAAATATGATATTCCTAATGCGGATACTATTGAAGCTATTGAGGAAGTAAAACAGCTTAAGGCTAATACTAATAAAAAAACTTACGGTTCATTTGCTGAACTTTTGCAAGATATTGACAATGATTGACTGTAGCGATAATCACGAGAATGTCTATGAGCGTTTATAAGAAATATCGTATTGCGCAGTCGCGCATGTTTAAAAAAGATTTGAAGCTGGCTATTAAACGTGGATATAACATTAGTTTGCTTGAAGAAGTTGTTGATATTCTTGCGTCTGGTGTGAGTCTTCCTGGAAAATATCAGGATCATAAACTCGCTGGTAATTATGATGGTTGCCGAGAATGTCATATAACTCCTGATTGGCTGCTTGTTTACGAAATAGCAGATGATGAACTTATATTATATTTGACTCGCACTGGCACTCATTCTGATCTGTTTGGTAAGTAATAATTATTACGATTATTGTTAGTTTAGTTACATTTTGTTGCTATTGAAAGTGTAAGTTGTAGAATATGTGAAGATTCAAACTAATACTGTTAAGCACATGTATTATATTAATCGCTAATAATTTTAGAAGAGTTGGTTTTGCAAGAGGAAAAAATGAGTAAGAGAACTAATATAATTTTGACTAGCGCTATGATGGGTATTGCTACTGCTGCGTGTGCTTTTTGCGTAGCGCAAAGTGCTAATGCTGTTGAAACTTCAACTGCTTCTGGTGTTAATACGTCTGTAAATTCTTCTGCCGTAGATTCTAAAACATCCAATGGGGTGAGGGGAGCTTTAGATAGCACTTCCGTAAAACCTTCTGAAAGTATTAACTCTTCAAATTCTAACGAAACTGAAAAAACTAACGAAACTACAAAATCTGCTAAATCTGCTAAAACTTCTGAATCTGTAACTGATACTGAAAATTTTGAAACTAATAAGATTACGCAAACTCTTATAGATGTAAGCAATACTAATCTTCCAACAAATAATCATGAAGATAGAAGCGTAACTGCATCTGAAGAATCCAGAGCAGCATCAACTGATTCAACTGCTGCAAATGATGAATCTTTAACTTGGACGAAGGACGACTTTAATATTTCTGCCGATGGTAAAACTGTTGGTGGCAGGAAAGATGTTTATCATCCTGAAACGAATCAAACAGTAAATGAATATGTGGATGGACTTAGCGCCAAAGGCAAGGAAAAGCTTAAGAAAAATCATCACATAGTTATTCCTGAAGGTATTGAAGTTATTCATGAATGTGCTTTTACTGGAAGTGCAAAGCAGGTTGGGAATAAGCATGAGCACATTGATGGCGAAACTTATATTGAGGGTGTAACTCTTCCGCAGTCTCTTAAAATCATAGAATACGGTGCGTTCGGTTGGAATAAGATTAAAGGAACCGTTGTTATTCCAAAAAATGTCGTTTCAGTAAGCAATGCAGCTTTTATAGCTAATGAAATTGAAAAAGTTGTGTTTGAAGGTGTGCTTGATGACAAAGGCAAAGAGCACGCTACAGATACTACTCCGTATTATCTTGCTGGAGTTGGTAGTGTTGCTTTCCAGGGTAATAAAATTTCTGAAATTGTCGTAAAAGGTAATTTGGGACAATATAAGTTTCGCTCAGGGGAAAATGATTCACCGTTTGACAATCAAAATCCTGGACCTTTTACTATTGAAGTTGGACAGGAATACAAAACTCCCATCAAAATTACGCAAGAAAGCGCTGGTCATACAATCAGTGTTATGGAGGGTTTTGAGGAGAATGGAAATCCTGTAACGATTGACCGCTCGCCATATTTTAAGAAAAACTCTGATGGCAAATATGTAGCAGTGAAGACTGGCACCCTTGAAGGTCAGTGTATATTTTATGATTTTGTTAATAATACGCCTAGGATGATTGGTAGATCGCGTTTTACATACAACATTGTTCCTAAAGCTACGATTTACACAGTTACTTTTGTAAATGGCACTAATTCTAACTATGCTTCTGTGCAAGTTAAGGAAGGCAAAAGCATAAGTGAAAACAGTGTTGCAGGTCAGTTGATGCCATCGGCACCATCTAAAGAAGGTTATGCTTTTGTAGAGTGGAATGCCGACTCTACAGGTAATGATAAAAGCAAAATATTTACTGATCAAACTCCAGTAAAAAGTGACATGACGGTTTATGCTATTTATACACCTAAGCCAGCTCCTGCTCCGATTCCAACGCCTGTGCCAACGCCAACGCCAGATATGACGCCAGAGACAGATGAAGAGCAAACTCCAGCTCCAGATTCTACGCCTATTATAGATTCTGTTCCTTCGCATGGGCAAGAATATACAAAGAATCAAGATTATTCGTTTGATGTAAAGAAACAAGATGAAGCGCCATCGAAAATGCAGATTCACGCTAATTCTGCTAAGCATTTGCCTGAAACTGGCTCTTCAGTGGCTATGGCCATGAATTCTTTGTTTGCATCTGTGTTTGCAGGAATTTTCGTACTTGTAGGAGCTAGAAAATCACTTCGTAGCTATTCCAAGCATGCTCGCAAAAACTAGTTACGAAAATTGCAACTTTAGCATACATCGAAACAATTGCATAAATGGTGTAATTACACAACGTAACTAACCAATATGCGCAATAGGGGAGACTAGCTCGGTTCCCGAAGCATCCCTTCGCATATCTGGCTTAGGTAGCTCTACATTTGCTCCACGTTGTGTAGTCGCGTAAAGCGGATAGTTTCCAACGTATGCATGCAAAAGTGTATTTTGCCCCTTAAGGAATCGCTGCGATCGCACGCCTCCCGTGCCGCGACCCTTTGTAGGGTACATTTCTAGCGGTGTAATCTTTGCTGCTCCGTTTTCTGTTCCAGCAAGCGCGTCGCTGTCTCCAGCAAGAGTGAACACTACGCTTCCAGAAGCAGAAAATAGTCCGTTTTGCCCTTCTTCGTAGTTCCACTCAACGTCATTTTTAGAAACTACAGCAAAAGCAGAAACAACGCATCCTTCGTTAAGCCTAATTCCTGCCATTCCAGCAGAGCTTCGCCCTTGTGCGCGCACTTGCTTTGCGTCGAATGTAAGTAGGGAAGAGTCGCTGCTTATAAACACAATCCTGTCTTCGTCTTTTGCAAGAGCTGCTCCGATTACTGAATCATTATCTTTTAAGTCAATAATGCTCCAGGAATCCATTGTTGTTGGCGATTCAAAATTCCATCGTTTTACAACGCCATTCTTTGTTCCGATTGCAAGAGGAGTTTTAGAATCATCGCTTAGTGCAATAGCAGCTACGACTTTTTCTCCTCTAATCGGGTCTGTGCTTTGAGTAGAAGTTAGCAATTCGTTTGCGTTAACGCCATTAGAAATCGATTCTAAAACGTCTTCGTTACCTTGATTTAAGTGTGGTAAATCTGCAACATGCGCTATTACTAATCGCCCTGCGGATGTTATTAAAGCGTAGTTTGCGCGCGTTGTTGTTTCAAACACGCTTAAGCATGGAGTATCAAAAACATTTGAAGAATGTGATTTCCATCTATTAAATGTTTCAACGCTTGTTCTTGCTATAAGCCCAGATGTGCTCAAAGCTACAGCGCATGGATCGTCGCTTAATTGCAAAGCTATTGCAGACGCATCGCTGCTTCCAGACTTTTTGGCAGCCAGTGCAGCTGCTGCTACATCTGCTTGAGTGCTTGTAATCTTATTCGCTGCAATAACTGCGTCCATTGCTAAATCATTGTTTGCAACTTTAGTGTTTTTAGTGCAAACAGGCGTAAAACTGCCGTCTTCTTGCTCGTCTAAAAGAATCGTTCTGCGAGGAGTATCCCACTGTTTTACAGCGTAATCCATCTCTGCAATCACAACTTTGTCTAACTGATTTGCAGAGCTCAGAATCTCGTTAAGCTCATCTATTTTTTGCAATAAGTCGTTTTTTTCGCCTTCTAGCTCGATTCGACTCATTTTTGTAAGTCTTCTAAGCCTTAAGTCAAGAATGTATTGCGCTTGAATCTCGTCTAAATCAAATACGCTAATAAGCTTTGATTTAGCGGTTTCTGCATCTTCGGAAGACCTAATTACTTGAATTACTTCGTCAATGTCTAGCATTGCAAGAAGCAAGCCTTCTACAAGATGCAATCTTTCTTTGGCTTTGTTTAGTCTAAATTCGCTGCGCCTTCTAATAACGGTTCTTCTGTGCGAAATCCACACGTCTAGAAGCTCTCGAAGTCCCATTGTGTGAGGTCTTCCATCAACTAGTGCAACGTTGTTAATTGTAAAGCTTTCTTGCAGCGGAGTGTGCTTAAAAAGTTGCGCAAGAACAGCGTTTGGGTCGAATCCTGTTTTTATTTCGATTACGATTCGCGTTCCATTGTGCCTATCTGTTAAGTCGATTGCTCCAGATATTCCGTCTAGTTTGCGCGCTTTTATACCTTGAGATATGCGTTCGAGCACGCGCTCTGGGCCAACCATAAATGGCAATTCTGTAACAATAATCGCTTTTTTGCGTGCTGTAACGTTTTCAATATGCGTTTTTGATCTAGTTGTAAAAGCGCCTCTTCCAGTTTCGTATGCTTCGCGGATTCCGCTGCGCCCAATAATTATGCCGCCGCCCGGCCAGTCTGGTCCTGGAACTATTTGCATTAAATCGTCTAGAGTTGCATTTGGGTGCTTCATAACGTATTTCGCTGCAGCTACAACTTCTCCAAGATTGTGAGTAGCCATGTTTGTAGCCATTCCAACTGCGATTCCAGAAGCTCCGTTTACAAGCAAGTTTGGTATAGCAGCAGGCAAAACCGTTGGCTCTTTTAGCTTATTGTCGTAGTTTGGCGCAAAGTCAACAGTATCTTCGTTTATGTCTGCATTCATTCCAAGCGCTGCTGGAGCTAGTCGTGCTTCTGTGTACCTGGATGCTGCAGGGCCGTCGTCTAAGGAACCAAAGTTTCCATGACCGTCAACCAATGGGAGTCTAAGAGAAAACGGCTGAGCCAAGCGCACCATTGCTTCGTAAATCGCGGAATCTCCATGCGGATGCAGCTTTCCCATAACTTCGCCCACAACGCGAGCAGACTTCATATAAGCGTGCTCTGGCGTAAGATTCATGTTTCCCATTTGGTACACGATTCTGCGCTGTACGGGCTTCATTCCGTCTCTTGCGTCTGGCAATGCGCGTGCGTAAATCACAGAGTATGCGTATTCCAGAAAAGATTTGCTCATCTCTTCGTTAAGCGGCGTTTCAACAATATTCTCTTTAACCTTTCTAGGGTCGAAGGCTGCTTTTGTTGACTTGCTGCGTGAAGGCATAATTTTGAACTCCTTGAAGTGACTTACAAGCCTTTATAATACCAATTTATATGCACAAATGTTTATTAAATGCTTATTTTCTTGCCATTTTAGTGGTGATTTTTCTTGCGATTTTTCTTGCGTTCTTTCTTGTAATTTGAATCTAACTTTAGCGCTAACTCGAATTTAACTTTAATGTAGTCTTTTTTAACTACAATGTAGCTTATGACTATTGAGATTCCACAATTGGATGACTTGTTGAAGTTTGTTGAAAGTAGCAAAATCCGTGACGCATACAATAATCCTAAATTTGCTCTTCATCTATCTTCGATTCTTCCAGCTCTTAGTGCTTCTATTGGATCGCCAATTTGCACACAAATCCATAAAAATCCTGATTCTTTGCGAGATTTGTTTGGGTTTCCTAAAGTAAAAAGTGCTGTTGTTGTGCTTGTGGATGGTCTTGGATATTGGAATCTTGCTATTAGAAAAGGTCATGCTCCATATTTGCGTGCTCTTCTTAACAACAGTGCAAATCAGCGCCCTATAACAACTTGCGTTCCTAGCACTACGGTTGCAGCAATGGCCACTTTTGGCACTGGAACTTGCCCTGGCCTTACTGCAATGACAGGATACACTCAAAAAAATCCTAAAACTGGCGCATTATCTCAATTAATCCAATTTAGGGATGCTCCAAATCCATTAGATTTGCAGCGCCAGCCTACAATATTCGAGTCTCTTTCTAGCTTGGGTGTTAGAGCGAATCATGTAAGTCTTTCAAAATTTGAGGATTCTCCTTTAACTCAAGCAGCTTTTAGAGGAGCTAAATTTATAAGCGGAACAACTGCTAGAGCGAGAATTATGAACGCTGCAAACAGCACTAAAACGCCTGGTTTAACGTATTTGTATCTTAGGGATATTGACAAAATCGGGCATAATTATGGTTGGGAATCCGAGAATTGGGTTTCTATTTTTGAGCAGATAGACGCACAATTAAATCTTTTAAGAAAAAATTGTCAAAAAGGAACTCTAATCGTTATTACGGCAGATCATGGAATGATTGAGTCAAATCCAGATTTGAAAATAGATATTGCAAAAGATAGTCGTCTTACTAAAGGAGTTAAGCTTGTTGGGGGAGAGCCTAGGTCTGTTATGCTTTATGCGCAAGACGGCGAAAATCCAGAAGATATTGCGTTAAGGTGGACTAATGTTTTGCAAGATAAAGCGCGTGTTAGAACTAAAGAGCAAGCTGTTAAAGATGGCGTTTTTGGAGAAGTCAGCTCGCTTGCGATAAGCGTTATTGGAGATGTTCTTGTTCAAGCAAAGTCATCTGTAACAATCGTTGATTCTAGAATCGAAACAGAAAAAGCCATGAACTTGCCGAGTGTTCATGGCTCTATGAGCGCAATGGAAATGGATATTCCGTGCTTAGTTGATATAGCTTAATTTACGCTAAATCATCCTTATCATCCTTCGCCAAAAAGAATCTCATCCCAGCTAGGAACAGCTGCACGGCTGCTCTTTTTGGCTTTAGAATGTTCGTTTGCGCGCGCTTTAGCAGACTTTGGCGTTTGCGCAGACTTTGGCGTTTCTATCGAAACAGTTTTGTCTGCTTGAATGTGATTATCTTTTTTATTTTCTTGATTTGCTTGTTTTTCTTCTTCGTTGCGCGATTCACTATTAGAGCTATAGCTAGAGTTATTGCTAAAAAGCGCATTTGCATTGTTGCTAGCTTTGTTCAAATCGGAATTGGACGAGTTTGCTATATTCGATGCGATTTGTACGGCATTTATACTGTTAGATACAGCATTTGCATCCACTTGGTTCTCGCTATTTGCAACTAAAGTACTTAGATTATTGTTTTGTTCGTAGTTTTGCAAAGAATCTAAAGAATTTGCATTATTTTGGTCTAGTGATTTACTCGCATTATTCGCATTGTATTGTTCTTGTGCGTTTTGTGCGTTTGCGTTTTGTGCGTTTTGGTCTTGCTCGTTATTTGCATTTTGCGCTTGCATTGTAACATTTGCAACATTTGCAAGGTTCTCACTATTCCTTGATTCCCATTGAGAAACAGCGCGCTCTATTCTTGCAGAACGAATTGAGTTTCCTGGAAGATCTTCGTTTGCAAACGGGAAGCTAATGCTTACAGTGTCTCTATAAGTTCCACCAAATTGTGACTTTTTAGAAGAATCATTATTCATAACTTCTTCGCCAAGCAATAACCTTGCAGAAGGATTTGCGCAAGCAACGGAGTTGTCGTGCATGTTCCAAGTCCACTCGGCTTTTATTGTGCGAGTAGCGGTATTGAATTCTGCTGTTATAAGCCATGGTTCAAGTCCGCGTCTTGTAGCACGCCACTTTACTGTTTCCATTCCAATATGCGCTTTTGCAAGAGTGCGTTCAATCAAATCCGAAAGAGTTCGCATATTGCTTTGCTTAGGCGCTGGAACAGTCAAGAATTGCTCAATAGCATATTGCTTTTCGGTTTCTACTCCGCTTGAGAATCGTCTAACTTGAGATTCGCTTACGTTGTATCGCTTTGCAACATGTTCTGGTTCTAATCCAGCTCGTATTAAAGCTTGAATTTGAGATATAGGCAGTGTTGCTGTAGTTGCGCTTGGAGAATCGTCCGACTTGCCAGTCGAATTAACTGTATTTTGATTACGTCCATCAACATTTGTTAGTTTTTTCGACTCGGCGATTGCGCGCTCCAGCGTGTCGTCAACATGAATTTTTAACGGCGTGTTTTCAAAAATAAAAATTAAATCGCCATTATTATCCACATGATCGAAACTCGCCTCTTTTGGCGGATTTTCAAGCATTGCGCACCACTTTCCTCGCTTTTAACGATACTTATAACATACTTTAGTCCATAGTATGCCTTCTTTGCCATTTTCTATTAATAAAAAAGCGAGTATTCTATGCGGGGTAGCTTTCATGTATGCTATGCGCGTAGGTAGATTTAGACTAATTGCTATAAATAGTGCTAATCGCTATAAGTAAAGTAGAAAAGTAGTTTTAAGCAATAAGTAATCTTAAAAACGAAAGGACCATAATGGCACAGGATTATGATTCTCCTCGTAGTAAAGACGAAGACGAGGAGTCGTTGGAAGCATTGAGCAAAGGCTCTCAAAGTTCCGCAAACGATATAGACGATGACGAAAACGCTATTGCAGAAGATTACGAGTTGCCAGGCGCAGATCTTAGCAACGAAGATGCATCTGTTACAGTAATACCAATGCAAGGTGATGAGTTCATTTGCTCCGAGTGCTTCCTTGTAAAGCACAGAAGTCAGCTCGCTCAAATGTCTCAAGACGGTCAACCGATTTGTAAGGAGTGCGCAGCTTAATGGCTTACGATGATACCTATACGGGCCCAGAGCAGGTGGAAGTTCTTATTAAATATTTGAACGATGGAACAGATAGCCAGGCTGCAATGGAGCATCTTTCTTACGCTCATGCGGGAGATGCTGGAGCGGATTTGCGAACTACGCAAGACGTTACCTTGCGTCCGTTTGAGCGTGCTCTAGTGCCGACTGGCGTTGCAATCGCCTTGCCTGCTGGATATGTGGCTTTGGTTCATCCGCGTTCTGGTTTAGCTGTAAAACAGGGTGTTACTGTTCTTAATGCTCCAGGAACGATTGATGCTGGGTATCGTGGAGAGATTAAGGTTCCACTAATCAATATGGATTCAGAAAATACTGTGCAGTTTAATCGTGGAGATCGCATAGCTCAGCTTGTTATTCAACGCTATGTTGAAGCTAGATTTGTTGAAGCAAGTCAGCTTCCAGGCTCCGATAGATCCACTAAAGGATTTGGCTCTACTGGCGTGCAATGAGGTGACATTCAATGGGAGAATCTCAAGAAGATATTAAAGGCGCTAATATGCTCGGGTGTGAAATTAGCGAAGATATGCGAGACCCATTGCGTCCTATATTGCAAATGTGCAAGTGGCATCATCCCGATGAAAACATGGATATTTTGCATAAGGCGTATAAAAGAGCCGTAAAGCAGCATACTGGTCAAAGGCGTAAATCGGGAGAGCCGTACATTATTCACCCTCTTGCTGTAGCTCAAATTTTAGCTGATCTTGGAATGGGACCTATTGTAGTTGCTGCAGGATTATTGCACGACACTGTAGAAGACACAGATTACACGCTAGAAGAATGCAGAGCAGACTTTGGAGACACGGTTGCTGGCCTTGTAGATGGCGTTACAAAAATATCCAATATGGAGTACGGCGAAAGCGCTCAAGCAGAAACAATCCGCAAAATGGTTGTTGCAATGAGCCGAGATGTGCGAGTATTGGTAGTAAAACTTGCAGATCGATTACATAATGCGCGTACGTGGAGGTACGTTAAGGCGTCTAGCTCGCATAAAAAAGCTCGAGAAACTCTAGATGTTTACGCTCCTCTTGCAAATCGACTCGGCATGAATGCCATTAAAACGGAGCTTGAGGAGCTAAGCTTTAAGGTTTTATACCCTAAGATTTACAACGAAATCGTAGTATTAGTTGCTAGAAGAGCTGGTCAGCGAGAAGTCTACTTACGTCAAATCCTAGAAGAAATCAACGAAGATTTAAGTGCGCAACATGTAAAAGCTTCTGTTAAAGGGCGACCAAAAGATTACTTCTCAATTTACCAAAAGATGATTGTTCGCGGTCACGATTTTGAAAATATCTACGACCTTGTAGGCGTGAGAATAATCGTTGATTCTATTCGAGACTGTTATGCGGCTCTTGGCGCAGTTCACGCGCGTTGGAGCCCTGTTCCAGGCAGATTTAAGGACTACATTGCTACTCCTAAGCTAAATATGTATCAAAGCTTGCATACTACTGTTGTAGGCCCTGGTGGAAAGCCTGTTGAGATTCAAATTCGCACATGGGATATGCATAGGCGTGCTGAGTTTGGTATTGCTGCTCACTGGAAGTACAAGGCAAACGGCCAAGCTGGGCGAGCTTTAAGTAAGCCAGATAAGGGTGATGTTAAGCGCGAGCAAGAAGAGAACAAAGAGCTTAGCGAATTAGATAACTTAAAGTGGATTCAGCAGCTTGCAGATTGGACCAGCGAAACGCCAGATTCCGACGAATTTCTAGGATCCTTAAAGCAAGATCTTGGAGCTTCAGAAGTCTACGTGTTTACTCCAAAGGGGAGTATTGTTGCTCTTCCGCAAGATGCAACGCCAGTTGACTTTGCTTATTCTGTGCATACAGAAGTTGGACACAGAATGATGGGCGCTCGCGTAAATGGAAAGCTTGTTCCGCTAGATACAAAGCTTAACAACGGAGACACTGTAGAAGTTCTTACGTCTAAGTCCGATACTGCTGGCCCTTCGCGTGATTGGCTTAGTTTTGTAAAAAGCCCTAGAGCTAGAAATAAGATTAGGCAATGGTTTAGCAAGGAACGCCGTTCGGAGGCCATTGAAGAGGGTAAAGACGAGCTTACGCGCGCTATGCGTAAACGTAACTTGCCTTTGTCTACTTTGCTTACTCCGCAAGCGTTAATAGGCGTTGCAGAAGAGCTTAATATTACTGCTAATGTAGAAGCCGTTTATGCTGCGATTGGCGAAGGTCAGGTTTCTACACAAAATGTTATTTCTCGTCTTGTTAAAGATGCGGGAAGCGAAGAAGTAGCAGAAGAAGCGCAAGAAGAGGCACTTCCGCTTAGAAGAGCAGAGCGTAATCGCAAGTCTAACGGCGTTCTTGGCGTTTCTGTAAAGGGTGTTGGAGACGTTTGGGTTAAGCTTGCGCGCTGTTGCATGCCTGTTCCAGGAGATAATATTGTTGGCTTTATAACAAGAAATCAGGGTGTTTCTGTTCATAGAACAGATTGCCAAAATATGATTGATTTGCAAAAGTCGCAATCGGAACGTGTTATTCCTGTTCAATGGACAAGCGACAAAGGTTTGTTCCTTGTTAAAGTTCAAGTAGAAGCTTTGGATCGTCAGCATTTGCTTTCGGATGTTACTAGAGTTCTTTCGGATCATGGTGTAAATATTCTTTCGGGAACGATTGCTACTGGAGACGATCGCGTTGCTACAAGCCAATTTACGTTTGAAATGGCGGATCCTCAGCATTTGAATACTCTTCTTGCTGCGATTCGTAAGATTGATGGCGTTTTTGACGTTTATAGAATTACGGGTGCAAAAGATAGTGCGGAACCGCGACTTAGAAGAATGGAACGCGATTAAACTGCGATTAAACAGTAACTAAATCGTAGCTGAATCGTAGCTAAACAATAAAACTTCCAGTCAAATAATGCTTTGGCTGGAAGTTTTATTATTGCAATTTTTATACTATTTTTGCTTTATTTTAACTAATGTTTTTACTTAATAACATCAATAGATATAATTCCAACTGGCTCTAGTGGAGCATCGGACCTATCTGTTGGAACAGATTCAAGCTTATCTACAACAGCTTTAGACTCATCGTCCACAACTTCTCCAAAAATCGTGTGATGACCATCAAGCCAAGGAGTTGGAACAGTTGTTATAAAGAATTGAGATCCATTCGTGCCATGCAAGCGGCCATCGCGTCCGCGTTGCTTTCCAGCATTTGCCATTGCGAGCAAATATGGCTTATCGAACTTTAGAGATGGGTCAATCTCGTCGTCAAATTCGTAGCCAGGACCGCCCATTCCGTTTCCAAGAGGGCATCCGCCTTGAATCATAAAATCTTTAATAATACGGTGGAAAGTTAAGCCATTGTAGAAAGGCTCATTAGACTTTTCGCCGCTAAAAGGATCAGTCCACTCTTTTTCGCCAGTTGCCAAGTCAACGAAATTTTTTACTGTAATAGGCGCTTTATCGTCAAAAAGATTAATCTTTATATCGCCTTCAGACGTATGCATATTAATAAGTGTCATATTGCGATTCTCCCATACATTAAAGACTGTTCACTGTTTATTTTGATTAATATTAGCGCTCGTGATGGTTGATTTTGTTGGATATTAAATCTCCAATGCTTTGCACTAATTGCACAAGCAAAATGCACAAAATTACTGCTGCGCTCATAACGTCGTATTGATAACGCTGATATCCGTAGCGAATCGCAATATCTCCAAGTCCTCCTGCGCCAACTGTTCCAGCCATTGCTGAGAATCCAAAAAGCGTAATAAACGTTAATGCTGCTCCGCGAATTAGCGAAGGTAAACTTTCAAAAAGCAATACTTTGAACACGATTTGTGTGTTGCTTGCTCCAAAACTTTGAGCAGCTTCTATAAGACTTCCGTCAACTTCTGCCAAAGATTGCTCAACAATTCGCGCTACGAATGGCGCAGCTGTTATAACAAGCGGAACAATTGCTCCTGGAACACCTAAAGATGTTCCAACAATAAGCCTTGTAAGTGGGATTATAGCAACAAGCAAAATTATAAACGGAATAGATCTCACAACGTTTACAATGCTTCCTAAAACAGTGTTAAGCAGCGCGTTTTTGCAAATTCCTTGCTTTGCGCTTGTTATAAGAAGAACTCCTATTGGAAGTCCTATTACGTATGCAAATAATGTAGATATTGAAGTCATAACAATTGTGTCTTTTGTGCCTTCAATAATTAGTTCTCCATATTCGTCTATAAATTGTGAAATATTTTCTGGCATTCTATTTCACCTCGCTGTTTTCGTTGCTGTTGCTGATGTTTTTGCTGTTATCTCTATGATTTTCAACATTTTCGTTTGCAATAAGTGTTTTTAGAATATTGCTTTGCGGATTCTTGAAAAGCGTTGAAGTATCGCCGATTTCTACGATTTTTCCACTATCAATCATTGCAACTCTATCGCAAATATTGCGTGCAACTGCAAGAGAGTGAGTAATAATAACCAATGTAACGTTAAGATCTCGGTTGATTCTTCTAAGCAAATCAAGTATTTGCGCAGTAGTTGTTGAATCCAATGCGCTTGTAGCTTCATCACAAAGCATAATCGAAGGATTGTTAGCAAGCGCTCGCGCAATAGCAACACGTTGCTGCTGGCCGCCAGAAAGCTGAATAGGGTAGCGGTTTGCTAAATCTTTTAAGCCAACTAAGTCAAGCAAATATTTTGCTCGTTCTTCTCGTTCGTTTTTATTCGTGTGGTTTAGTTCCAAAGGAAAAGTCACATTTTGCAATACAGTTCGCTGCTGAAAAAGACTAAAGTTTTGGAAAATCATGCCAATATTTGACCTGATATTAGATAAATCGCGATTTTTAGCATCTGTAATATCTTTTCCGTCTATTACAACTTTTCCGCTAGTAGGTCTTTCTAGAAGGTTTATGCATCTAACTAGCGAAGATTTTCCAGCTCCCGAAGAACCTAAAATTCCAAAGACTTCTCCCGATTCAATAGTCAAATTAATGTCTTTAAGCGCTTCGTGTTTAGTTTTGCCGCTTGAATAAGTCTTATAAAGATGTTCAATCTGAATCATTTTTCCACCGATTGTAGAACGAATTGTAAAACGAATTATAAAACAAATATGAGGCACGTGCCTCTAGTTTTTTTAGAGGCACATGTCTCTTTTTTTTTATTTGCGATTAAACGCTGTAATCACGTTAAAACACTGGAAGAACAGCGCCGTTGTAGTTTTTCTTTATAAAATCACGAACTTCATCTGTTTTTAACGCTTTTACAAGAGCCTTGATTTTAGCAAGTTTTTCGGAGCCCTTCTTAACAGCAATAATGTTTTCGTATGTCTTAGCGGCTACGCCTCCAACTTTTTCGCTTGTAAGAGGATCTTTAGTTGGGTTAAATCCAGCTTGAATAGCGTAGTTTCCGTTTAGAGCAGCTAAATCAACGTCTTTAACGACTGTTGGAACCAAAGAGGCGTCTATTTCCTTAAACTTTAGATTCTTTGGATTAGAAACAATATCCTTCTTGGTTGAGTTAACATCCTTTGGATTCTTTAGCTTAAGAAGACCTGCGTCTTGCAAAAGAAGAAGTGCGCGAGCTTCGTTGGTTGGATCGCTAGGAACAGCAACTGTTGCACCATCTTTTAAGTCCTTAATTGTTTTAGTCTTTCCTGGGTAAAGTCCAAATGGCTCAAAGTGGATTCCAGCAATAGAAATAATATGCGTTCCTCTTTCTTTATTAAAGTTATCTAAGTATGGCAAATGCTGATGGTAGTTTGCGTCTGCTTCGCCTTCTTCTACAGCAGTATTTGGCTGAACGTAATCAGTAAATTCCTTAACAACCAACTTATAGCCTTGCTTTTGCAAAATCGGCTTAACTACTTTATTCAAAATATCGCTGTGAGGAGTTGGGGAAGCTGCAACCTTAATCACCTTATCGTCTTTAGTTGCTCCATTTGCAGAAGATCCGCATGCGCTTAGCGAAAGACCCAAAATCGCAGTTAGTGCTGTAAAAGCTGCAATAATCTTTGTGTTCTTCTTTGTGATTTTCATGTTTTTCCCCTTGTCTTTTAATGTTTTTGTTCGTTGATTATTTTGTTTCTTAGCAACGGAATATCAATATATGCGATTTTGCAGCCTCTTCGCTACCTATTTTCTATTTGTATAATTTATGACGAGTTAGTAATACTAATAAAATCAATAAGATAATCAACAATTATTTTTTGCATTTAGGACTTGATTTTTTGTTTTTTGCTTGTTTTTTACGATTGGCGTTTTGCGATTGTTCTATTTGCAAAGCTAAAACGTTTTTATTGCAATATGACTTATGCAATGCGGCTTATGCAACATGGCTTATAATAAAAACATGACTTCTTTGCGTTTAGCTTTAGCTCAAATTGACACTTGCGTTGGAAATATAAGCAAAAATACGGATGAAATATTGCGATTTTGCAAAGACGCAAGTAGTGGTAACGCCGATATTGTTGTGTTTCCAGAAATGACACTAACTGGGTATCCAATCGAAGACCTTGCTTTGCGTGCAACATTTAGAAAAGCAGCTAGTGACGCTGCTTATAGTCTTGCAAAAAGCTTAAAAGATAGCGGATTAGGTGATTTACACGTTGTTGTTGGAACGGTTGGTGTAGACGATGAGTTAGGTAAGCCAAGAAATCGCTTGCTTGTTATTAACAACGGAAAAGTGGCACTTGTTTACGACAAACATTTTTTGCCAAATTATGGCGTTTTTGACGAATTTAGAATTTTCTCTTCTGGAAACGATTGCGGAATTCTAAACGTTAAAGGCGCAAAATTAGGATTTGCGATTTGCGAAGATATTTGGCAAGATGGCGGCCCAGTTGCGCGTCTTTCTAAAGAGGGTATTGATGTTCTAGTAACAATCAACGGTTCTCCATACGAAGAAGGCAAAACGGATATTCGATTAAAACTGGCTCAAAAGCGTGCAAAAGAGGTTGATGCTCCGCTTGTTTATGTAAATCAAGTTGGTGCTCAAGACGATCTTGTTTTTGATGGCGGCAGCTTTGTAGTAAATGCAGACGGGTCTTTGATTGAGCGTTCTAAGATGTTTGATCAAGACTTAAGTTTTGTTGATTTTAATACAGATTTAGATGTGCAAAAGTGCTCGACGATTGCTCAAAAATTAGACCCAGACGAAGAAGTTTATTGCGCATGCGTTTTAGGACTTAGAGATTACATGCGTAAAAATGGCTTTAAGGGAGTTTGCTTAGGACTTTCTGGCGGAATCGACTCTGCGCTAGTTGCAACTATGGCGGCGGATGCTTGCGGAGGGCAAAACGTTTGGGGAATTTCAATGCCAAGCATGTATTCTTCGCTTGGTTCTAAAGACGATGCTTGCGATTTAGCTAAGCGCCTTGGAGCACATTACGATATTCAGCCTATTGAGCCGCTTTTTAAGTCATTCCAAAATCAGCTTGATTTGCAAGGTGTTGCTGCAGAAAATTTGCAAGCGCGAGTTAGAGGCGTGATTGTTATGGCGTACTCTAATTCAAAAGGTTTGCTGGCTTTAGCTACTGGCAATAAGTCGGAGCTTGCATGTGGTTATTCTACGATTTATGGAGATGCGGTAGGTGGGTATGCTCCTATTAAAGATTTGTTTAAGACTCGCGTTTGGGCGCTTTCTAGATGGCGTAATCGCGCTGCTAAAAATGGCGTAGGTCTTGGAATGTTGCCTATTGCTGGCAGTGAAGATTTTTCTAAAGAAAATAATCCTAAAGAAAATGCTCCAAAAGATGGCATTCTTATACCTGTAAACTCTATTGTTAAGCCTCCAAGTGCCGAGCTTAGGCCAGGGCAAAAGGACTCGGATTCTTTGCCAGAATACGATTTGCTAGACAAAGTGTTAGAGGCTCATATCGAGCTTGCTCACGGCAGGGCGGATTTGCTTGCAGACGGTTTTGATGAGCGCACAGTTGATACAGTTATTCGGCTTGTAGACCGCGCAGAATGGAAGCGTAGGCAGTATCCGTTAGGGCCAAAAGTTAGTGCGATTGCGTTTGGCAGAGATAGGCGAATTCCAGTAACAACGGCGTTTAGGGAATAGGCGGAGGCTGGGAACGGATTGGTGAAGCTTGGGAAAAGTCGCAAGCAACCGCCCGTTCGCTACGCGTTGTATATGTGCTAGTTTGAGGATTCAAACTAGCATTTTTATTAAAAATAAGCTAAAAAACAGTAAAATGTGAGGTAACTCACGTTAAAAATGTCAAAAATCGACGTGTACTGTTTAAACATTGCTCTAACATAGTAGAGAAGGCGACGTGAAGAAGCGTCGTGGATACGAAAGGAGTCAAATATGGCATCAGTGGATGCATCCGTTCTCAGCGAAGAGGATCTTCGTGCAAAAGCGTGGGATGGTTTTACAAGCGGCAATTGGGAAAAAGATATTGACGTTCGTGACTTTATCCTAAAGAATTACACCCCATACGAGGGTGATGAGACGTTCTTGGCAGACGCTACCGAAAAAACGAAGCATATGTGGAAGTACCTCGACGACAACTACTTGGCTGTCGAGCGTGAGCGCCGCGTATACGACGTTGAAACACATATTCCAGCAGGAATTGACGCAATGCCAGCAGGCTACATTGAAAGCCCAGAAGTAGATAACGTAATCGTAGGTCTTCAAACCGACGAACCTTGCAAGCGCGCTATGATGCCAAACGGCGGTTGGCGAATGGTTGAGCAGGCCATTAAGGAAGCTGGCAAGGAAGTAGATCCAGAAATCAAGAAGATTTTCACCGTTTATCGCAAGACTCATAACGATGGCGTGTTTGGTGTTTACACCGAGAATATTAAGATTGCTCGCCACAACAAGATTTTGACTGGTTTGCCAGACGCTTATGGCCGTGGCCGTATTATTGGTGATTATCGTCGCGTGGCTCTTTACGGCGTAAACATGCTTATTGAGTTCAAGAAGCGAGATAAGGATTCTATTCCATACCGCAACGACTTTACTGAGACCGAGATTGAGCATTGGATTCGCTTCCGCGAAGAGCACGATGAGCAAATCAAGGCTTTGAAGCAGCTTATTAACTTGGGTAATGAGTATGGCTTGGATTTGAGCCGCCCAGCTCAAACCGCTAAGGAAGCTGTTCAGTGGACTTACATGGGCTATCTTGCTTCTGTTAAGAGCCAGGATGGCGCTGCAATGAGCTTCGGCCGTGTTTCCGCATTCTTCGATTGCTACTTTGAGCGCGATTTGAAGGCTGGATTAATCAACGAAACCGATGCTCAGGAAATCATTGATGCATTGGTTATGAAGCTTCGTATTGTACGCTTCTTGCGCACTAAGGATTACGACGCAATCTTCTCTGGAGATCCATACTGGGCAACTTGGTCCGATGCAGGCTTCAGCGATGATGGTCGCACCTTTGTTACTAAGACTTCGTTCCGTTTGCTCAACACTTTGACTCTTGAGCATCTTGGGCCAGGTCCAGAGCCAAACATCACTATTTTCTGGGATCCAAAGCTTCCAGAAGCCTACAAGCGTTTCTGCGCACGAATCTCTATCGACACTTCTGCAATTCAGTACGAGTCCGATAAAGATATTCGTGAGCACTGGGGCGATGACGCTGCTATTGCTTGCTGCGTTTCCCCAATGCGCGTTGGTAAGCAAATGCAGTTCTTCGCTGCACGCGTTAACTCCGCAAAGGCTTTGCTCTACGCGATTAACGGTGGCCGCGATGAGATGACTGGCATGCAGGTTATTGATAAGGGCGTTATTGACCCAATCAAGCCAGAAGCTGATGGAACTCTTGACTACGAGAAGGTTAAGGCCAACTACGAGAAGGCTTTGGAATGGCTTTCCGAAACCTACATTGAGGCTTTGAACATAATCCACTACATGCACGATAAGTACGCATACGAGTCCATTGAGATGGCTTTGCACGATAGGGAAGTCTATCGTACACTCGGTTGCGGTATGTCTGGCTTGTCTATTGCTGCAGATTCCTTGGCTGCTCTAAAGTATGCAAAGGTTTACCCAATCTACAACAAGGATGCTAAGACTACTGAAGGCCACGAGTACGAGTACATCGAAGGCGCAGACGACGACTTAATCGTTGGTTACAAGACGGTTGGCGAGTTCCCAATCTACGGTAACGATGATGATCGTGCTGATGACTTGGCAAAGTGGGTTGTAAGCACTGTTATGGGTCAGGTAAAGCGTTTGCCTGTATACCGTAATGCTGTTCCAACTCAGTCCATCTTGACTATTACTTCTAACGTTGAGTACGGCAAGAACACTGGTTCCTTCCCATCTGGCCACAAGAAGGGCACTCCTTACGCTCCAGGTGCAAACCCAGAAAATGGTATGGATTCTCACGGCATGCTTCCATCCATGTTCTCTGTTGGCAAGATTGACTATGACGATGCTCTCGATGGTATCTCGTTGACTAACACCATTACTCCAGATGGTTTGGGTAGAGACGAAGACGAGCGTATTAACAACCTTGTTGGTATTTTGGACGCTGGCAACGGCCACGGCTTGTACCACGCAAACATCAATGTTTTGCGTAAGGAACAGCTTGAAGACGCTGTTGAGCATCCAGAAAAGTACCCACATCTTACGGTTCGTGTTTCTGGCTACGCAGTGAACTTTGTAAAGCTCACTAAGGAGCAGCAGCTCGACGTTATTTCTCGTACATTCCACCAGGGTTCAGTTACTGACTGATTCTGATTGATTGCGAATGCCGCCGGGGGTGAGCAGGTTTTGCTCCTGGCGGCTTTTCAAATAAAATAGACTTAAAAGGTATACCAAAGACGGTTATAGGGGGCATATGATGGCTGAAAACACAGCATTTCGCACTACGACTCAGCACATGTTAAAGGAGTCAAAAGAGTATGCCCGACAAACTTTAATGGGTGGTCTTTCTGGTTTTGAATCTCCAATTGGATTAGACAGAAAAGACCGCTTAGTTGCTCTTAAAACTGGCGATATTGGGTTTGTGCATTCTTGGGATATCAATACTTCTGTTGATGGCCCTGGCACTCGCATGACAGTGTTTATGAGTGGCTGCCCGCTTCGTTGTCAATATTGCCAAAATCCTGATACTTGGAAAATGCGCGACGGCAAGCCAGTCTACTTAGATGCAATGATTAAAAAAGTAGACCGTTATCAAAGTCTTTTTAAGGCAACAGGCGGCGGAATCACATTTTCTGGCGGCGAGTCCATGATGCAACCAGCTTTTGTATCTAGGGTTTTTCGTGCAGCAAAAGAGATGGGCGTGCATACTTGCTTAGATACTTCGGGCTTTTTGAATCGCAATTATACGGACGAAATGATTGACGACATTGATCTTTGCTTGCTAGATGTTAAATCTGGTATTGAAGAAACGTATAAAAAAGTAACTGGCGGCTTGCTTCAGCCAACTATTGACTTTGGTCAGCGATTGGCGAAGGCTGGTAAGAAGATTTGGGTGCGTTTTGTGCTCGTTCCAGGTCTTACAGACAGCGAAGAAAATGTTGAAAAAGTTGCTGAGATTTGCGATTCATTTGGTGATGCTGTTGAGCATATTGACGTGCTTGGATTCCATCAACTAGGCCGCCCAAAGTGGCATGAGCTTAGGATTCCATACCCTCTTGAGAATCAAAAAGGACCTTCTAGGGCGCTTAAAGAGCGAGTTGTAAACCAGTTCAAAGACCACGGTTTTGTTGTGTACTAGACTGCGTTTAGATTGCATCAAAAATGTAACTGTAATTTAGACAATTTTTGCGTATTGTATTGTTTTTTTTTTAAAGGATTTTGTATAATTATACAAATAACCTTTTTTAGAGAAAGGATACGCAATGAAGCGCAGAATAGGTTGTTGGATTGCATTAGCTTTCGCATTAGCGTTAGCTATTTTTGCACGGTGTAACGATCAGTTTGGCTTTGGCACAGCAATTATTATTTTAATTGTTTTGCCGATAATCTTGCTGCCGGTAAATATCGTTGCAGCTTTCGATGAGAAACTTCTTATCGAAGTGCCGATAATATCTATTGCTATAACTATTGCTACAGAACTTGCCACTTTCCCAATAAGAGATTTAGGTTTACATGCTCTCTACGTTATCCCAACAGTTTTAGTTTCGGCAGTCGCATTTACTCTTACTAGATTCCTTAAAACTAGGCTTGTTAAGCACATAAATGGAGAAATAGTAAACAATAAAGCAGATTGATTATTTGATTGATTGCTTATTTTTGATTAGTCGTAGTTGTGTGCGAAAGTTGAAGCCGTGTTAAAAGATGCATAATCTATAACACGGCTTAAATATATCTTGCGCAATGTTCTATAGAATGTTTTACGGATATTTTGCAAAATAATATTCAAGCATTACAAAGTAAGATGCAAAAAGCGTAAGACTTTGACTAAAGCGTACAATCGGGAGGCGTTCTTGAATAAGGAACCAAAGCTTTTAAAAGAGCCTAGAGAAGGAGTTCCAGAAGTTATTGATACGCTTGAATCATATAAAGAATATTGTAATTTGTTGGCAGCAGGGTCGGGGCCTTTGGCTGCAGACGCAGAGCGCGCATCTGGTTTTAGATATGGTCACGAAGATTGGCTGATTCAGTTCAAACGCAAAGGTGCAGGAATTGGATTGCTGGACCCAATAGCTTTAGGAAAACTTGGCGTTGATTGGCATGAATTTAATGAGGCAGTAGGGGATGCGCCTTGGATTATTCACGATTCTATGCAAGATTTGCCAGGATTTTTCGATATTGGTTTGCGCCCGCGTGCTTTATTTGATACAGAAATCGCAGCTAAATTGCTTGGTAGAAAGCGCTTTGGATTAAGCTCTGTAACTGAATATTATTTGGGATTGACTCTTGCAAAAGAACATTCTGCAGCGGATTGGTCATATAGACCTCTTCCTAGAGATTGGCGAAATTATGCTGCTTTAGACGTTGAATTGCTAATCGAATTAGAAGAAGTAATGAGCGGCGAGTTAAAAAAGCAAGGCAAGCTTTTATGGGCAAATCAAGAGTTTGCACACTTATTAAGTAAAGGTGCTCAAAAGAAGGCTCCTCACCCAAATCCTTGGCTTAGAATATCTCATATAAGCGTTCTTATGCACGATAAAATCGGCTTAATGATTGCAAAAGAGCTTTGGCAAAAGCGAGATGAGCTTGCTTGTCAATACGATATTGCGCCAACTCTATTGCTTTCGGATGCTGCGATTATTGAAGCAGGAAAGCGAAAACCAAGTAATTCTAGGGAGTTTCGCTCAATTCGCATTCTTAATGAACGCGTTAGGATTCACACGGGCAGCGAGCAAGACAAGATGTTTGAACGTTATGCTCCGATTCAGCGCAAAATCAAGCCAAATGTGTGGAAAGTTGTTATAGAAGACGCGATTAGTCGCGCTAAAAGTGGGGAAGTTGCTATTGTTTCTAAGCTTGATGATTCAAGTAGTAAATATGGCAATTACTGCGATTCTAGCGATTCTGCGGATGCTGGCGATTCTGCTGATTCTAGCGACGCACAAGAATCGCAAGCAGCTCCACGATCTATGAAGTATTGGCGTGATCATCATCCCAAAAGATATGAGCGCTTACAAAATGTAAAGCAGTCTTTAATCAAGATTGCAGAAGATACGCATACGCCTACGGAAATCATTATTAAACCGCAAATTATTCGCAATCTTTGTTGGCAAGATAATATTGAGCATATTGATGTTAAGGAGTTTCTTGTAGAGCAGGGTGCAAGAACGTGGCAAAGCGATTTAATTGCTGAGTCCGTAACTCGCGCTATTATGTAACGGTTGTGCCATATGGCAGAAGCTAGAAAACGTAATTTCAGGAGCGCAAGCGTGAAAATCAGCGTCAGGAATCTTGAGCCAACTAAGGTTAAGCTCACCATTACCGCAGATCTCGAAGATTTTGAGCCATTTATGGATCAGGCTCGTAAAGAGATCGCAAAGCAAATCAACGTGCCAGGTTTCCGTAAGGGACACGTACCAGGCAAGATTGTAGATCAGCGAGTTGGCTTCGGAGCTGTTGCCGGTGAAGCTGTAAATTCTGCTGTTCCAGAGCTTTATTCTAAGGCTTTGGAAGAAAAGAAGATTCGCCCAATGGATCAGCCAGAATTTGATGTTCAGGAAGTTCCAGAATCTGCTAAGGATGAACTTAAGCTTAAGTTTGTTGCAACTGTTGAGCGTCGCCCAGAGTTCAAGCTTAACAAGTTTAAGGGTGTAGAAATCGAAGTAGAGAAGCCAGAAGTTAAAGACAGCGATGTTGAGGCTCGTCTTGAGGCTTTGCGCGCACGTTTTGGCACTCTTGTTGGTGTTGATCGCCCAGCTAAGAAGGGTGATTTTGCTAACATTGATTTGGAAGCTAAGATTAACGACGAAGTTGCCGATTCTCAAAATGGCGTAAGCTACGAGCTTGGTTCCAACACCATGCTTGATGGTTTGGATGAGGCTTTGGAAGGTCTTTCCGCTGGCGAAGAAACCACTTTTGAAGGTACTCTCGAAGCTGGAAAGAACCAGGGCAAGAAGGCTCAGGTTAAGGTAAAGGTCAACTCCGTTAAGGCTCAAGAATTGCCAAAGCTTGACGATGAGTTTGCTAAGGAAGCATCTGAGTTCGACACTTTGAAGGAACTTAAGGAAGACGTTCGTAAGTCTTTGGAGCAGGCAAATGAAGGCCGTCAGGCAACTCTTGCTCGCGATGCCTTTATTGCTAAGATTCAGGAAGAAGTTGAAATTCCTGTACCAAAGGGTGTTAAAGATAAGGCTGTTGCAGAGCACCTTAAGGGCATGACTCCAGACCCAGAAAAGGCCACTAAGAAGCAAAAGGAAGAGGCTGAAAAGGCTGCAGAAAAGGAGCTTCGTGACCAAATGGTTCTCGACGCTTTGGCAGAAAGCCTCGATGTTTCTGTTTCTCAAGCAGACGTTACCAACTTCTTGGTTTCTGTTGCTCAGCAGTACGGAATGGATCCAAGCCAGTTTATTAACGCTATTGTTCGCAATGGTCAGCTTGGTTCTGCTGTTCAAGAGGTTGCTCGCTCTAAGGGCTTGCTTGCTGGTATGCGCGCTGTAAAGTTCGTTGCTGGCGGAGAAGCTCTTGATTTGAGTGCTTTCTTGTCGGAAGATGAAGAGCCAGAAGATGAAAGCGTTAAGGCTGCTTCTGCTGCTGCAGCTGTTGCCGATGAGCTTTCTGCTGAAAAGTAGTTAGAGTCTTCTAAATTAGAATCTTCTAATAATCTTGTTATTTAAGGCCTAGTAGAGTATAACTCTGCTGGGTCTTACTTATATTTAATTAAATAATTACTATATAGAATTACGATTATTATAGGAAAATATTAAGAATTGCGAGACATTATGGATAGTAGTGCTAAAACTAAGCATGAATCTTGTTGCAGATTTGGCAAATTCGGTAAATCTTGCAAGTTATTTAGTTTTGCAATTCGAGTAGTGCGTTTTGTTACGTCTTCTGTTGTTCTTGGCGTTCTTGTTGGCCTAGGAGCAACAGTTCTTACGCTTATTTTTTACGCTGTACAATACCTTGCTTTTGGCTCAATTGAATCTGCTAAAAATACTGTATTTTTAGGGCTTCCTTGGTATCGATATGTGCTACCTGGCACAATTGCTATGACTATTGCTGCACTGGCTTGGTATTTTTTGCGAAAGAAGGAGAATCCTCCTCGAATCGTTACTATTCCACAAGCCGTTAGTGGCAGTAGAATGCCAATTTTTTCTACTATTGCACATGTTTTATTGCAAATCGGCATTGTTGGCTCTGGAATTTCAATCGGAAGGGAAGTAGCTCCTAGAGAATTAGCTGCAATGATTGCTCAGCGTTGCAGCAGTATTTTTAATGTGTCTGTTAAAACTCAGCGTATACTAGTTGCATCTGCTGCAGGTGCTGGCTTGGCTGCAGTGTACCACGCGCCTTTAGCTGGCACCGTGCTTTCTTTAGGTTTGCTTAGTAAAACTCAAGGTTTTGGTTTTTATGCGTGGCTAAATCGCGAAAATGGCTCTGTAATAGTTAATGCACTTAAAAATATTGCGCGCTCGGAGCGTTTGCATTGCTTGCCTTTTGCTCTTGTTATGAATTATGTTGCTGCGTTTGTTGTTGAATTTTTATTGCATCATTCTAGATACTACAATATTTCGCAATTTTCTTGCGCGATTTCTTGGCAAATTTGCGTTTTAACTGTTGTTGTTGGTGCAGTGTGCGGATTAGTTGGTTACGTTTTTCGCTTGGGTATTATTTGGTGTAGAACTCATGCTTTGCGCGGAATGCAAATGCTGTGTTTTATGCCTGTAGCTGGCTTAGTTATTGGTGTTGCGGCTTGTTGGTTTCCGCATATTATGGGGAATGGTAGGTCGCTTTCTCAACTTGCGTTTTCTGTATCTAGCTTCCCGTATATGGCAGAAAACTCGCATATTGTTACTATTTTGTTGCTTCTTGCACTAATGAAAATGCTTATGACTGTGCTTGTTTTACGTTATGGTGCTTCTGGAGGCGTTTTGCAGCCAAGCATTTCAACTGGCGCTTGCTTTGGTGTGATTTTATACGCTATTTTTTCAACGTCTGGTTTTTTGCAAGTTTTTGACATTTCGCAAGTTTATGCAATTTCTGTATCTATTATTGGCGCTGCTTCTTTACTTGCGTCTTCTAGAAAAGCTCCGATTATGGCGTGGCTTTTAGTTGCGGAATTAGTAAACGCACCGTTTACATTACTTTGTCTTATGCTATTTGCGGTGATTGTGTCTAGTTGCGTATCTAATTGTGTATCTAATTGCGTGTCTAATTGCGTTAAGCGTTTTACTTCGCATTCTTGTTTTGCGGTCACGCGCACACGATAGTCTAGATATATTCAAAATGTTTGTAAGGAGATAAGGTGACTGATCTGTTTACGGCTTCTCCCGTTATGCAAGAAGGGGAGCCACAAAATCCAACGGATTCGATTTTTAATCAACTCTTAAAAGATCGTATTATTTGGCTTGGCTCTGAAGTCAAGGATGAAAATGCCAATATTATTTGCGCTCAGATGCTTATGCTAGCTGCGCAAGATCCTAAGAAAGATATTTGGCTTTATATTAATTCGCCAGGTGGTTCTATTACCGCTGGAATGGCTATTTACGACACTATGCAGCTTATTGAGCCAGATGTTGCTACGATTGCCGTTGGCATGGCTGCTTCTATGGGTCAGTTCTTGCTGAGTTCTGGCACGCCTGGTAAGCGTTTTATTACGTCTCACGCTCGCGTGCTAATGCACCAGCCTTCTGGCGGTGTTGGTGGCACTGCTACAGACGTGCGTATTAATGCTGAACTTATTATGGATATGAAGAAAACTCTCGCTGAGCTAACGGCTCAGCAGACTGGTCATACTGTTGAAGAGATTTACCGAGACAACGAGTATGATCATTGGTTTACTGCTCAGCAGGCTTTGGAGTATGGCTTTGTAGATAAGATTGTTACCACTCCAGCTTCTATGCGTGGGGAGGAGTGATTTTAATGGCAAGTGAAGAAGCAAAGTTTGTTGCTCGCGCTAAGCGTTTGGGCGGATTCGGTCAGACCAGTGGTGTGTTTACGAATCGTTATGTTTTGCCACAATTTGGTGAGCAAACTCCTTATGGTATGAAAACGCAAGATCCATACACTAAGCTTTTTGAAGACCGCATTATTTTTATGGGTGTTCAGGTTGACGATACTTCCGCTGATGACATTATGGCTCAGCTTTTGGTTCTAGAAAGCATGGATCCAAGCAGAGATGTAATGATGTACATTAACTCTCCTGGTGGTTCTATGACTGCCATGACGGCTATTTACGATACCATGCAGTACATTAAGCCAGATGTTCAAACGGTGTGCTTGGGTCAAGCTGCTTCGGCTGCTGCGATTTTACTTGCTGCTGGCGCTGCTGGTAAGCGCATGATTTTGCCAAATGCTCGCGTGCTTATTCATCAACCTGCTATGGGCCAGGATTTTGGCAAGGCTACAGAGATAGAGCTTCAAGCTAAAGAAATGTTGCGTTTGCGCGAATGGTTAGAGGCCACTCTTGCAAAGCACACTGGCCAAAGTGTTGAGCGCATTCGTAAAGATATTGAGGTAGACACTATTCTTACCGCTCCTCAAGCTAAAGAATACGGAATGGTAGACGAGGTTCTGGAGCATAGAGCTTAAGGATTTTATGTTTTAGATTCTTATGTTTTAGATGCAGACCCTGGCGCTGGCGACACGCCAGGGTTTGTATTTTTGTAAAGATGGTTGTATATTAGTCAAGTTGCCAAAAACAACGGAAAGTTAAAGTTCCAAGTTTTTGGAGAACATGCGCCAGTAGCCCAACGGATTAGAGCATCTGACTACGGATCAGAAGGTTGCAGGTTCGAATCCTGTCTGGCGCACAATACACGCGGTTTTTGCCGCGTTTTTTTTTATAATAGTTGTTATCAAAAGTGATTGATTAATTAATTGAAGAAAAGAGGCATAGCTTATGCAATCTGAGAAAGTTAATCGTTATAGTTTGCGTAAGTTCGGACAACATTTCGTTTCTGCTGTGGTGGCAGTTGTTGTGGTTGGAATTTTGTCCTCTGGAATGGCTCTATCTCAAGCGACACTTGCTCACGCTGACACGGTTGGTAAAGATAATGATTTAAGGAATGGCTCAGAAAGTAGCCGTACCGCAGGTTCTGCAAACAAAACTAATTTAACTAAAGATGAAGAAGGCTATTATGACCTTATGACTGAAAAAACTTCAGAAAATCTCTATCCAGAAGTTTTTTCAAATGAAGAATTGCAAAAAGCTGAAGCAGAAAAAGACGATAAAGTAAAAATTTATTTCACTCCAAAAGGAAAAGACTTTAACCCAAAAGGAAAAGATACCAAACAATTAACATTAATAGGATGGAGATTTGTAGATTGGTATCCACAAGATGGAACAGTTGATTACTTTATATTTTTACCAAAAAGAAATGTAGAGAGTGCAAGAGCACAAGTTGGATCGGTATGGCATGCTTATAATATTTTAGATAATGATAACAAAATAACTTTTAATGACGGAAAATACGACGCAACACCTTTTGAGCTTTCAGTAAATAAAAAAATTATTGGTAAAGATTTAAAAGAGGAAACTAAGTTTAAAGTAAATCCAAAGCAAACTCGTGCCTTTGTTAGAGTTAGCTATCAAGTAACTAAAAAAGACGATGCACTATCGCAAGTTTTTTATGTAAATAGATATGGAGAAGGAAATACTATATTTAAATTTTTTGTAACTTCTGTAGATGCAGATTTTCACTTTGTAGATGATAGTAGTTATAGAAAATTAACAAATCAAAAGCTATCTTCACCTCTAAAAGAAAGAAGTGAAAAAGATAAAAATTCTTTTTCTAATGAAGCTTTTAAAAAACTTGATCTAAAAGATATGCTTGACATTGTTAAAACAGATAAAGTTTTCTTTGGAAATAATCCAGTTTATAAAGCTAGATTGTCCACTCCTTTATTGTCATATGATGGTGATGAAAAAAGCTCAAGAAAAAGACCTACTTTAGATCAGCTGAAAGCAAAAACAATTCCAGGATATATTTACTGTGATAATGATATAGATAAGCCAAAAACAAAAGAATTTAAAAAAGATGACGCCACAACTAAAGAAAAGGGCAATCATTATTTAACTTATGGCTATGATAAAGATAGAAATATGTTGACTACAAAACATTATTATGTCACTTATCGCGCCATACCAACAGAAATTGTTGTTCGTCAATTTAAAGAAGATAAAAAAACTCCTTTAGATAATAGTTTTGATCTTTACCGTGTAGAAGATAATAAAGAGGTTTTAGTTAAATCTGCTATTAAACCTAATCATTCTCGTGCGAATGAAAAAGAAGATGCTATTAATTCTATAGAAGAAATGATGAAAAAAACTACAATAAACGATCAAGGCTATTACGAAACAAATAATCTTCTTTATTTAGAACCAGGTAATTATGTTTTGAAATCAAAAAATTTAGAAGAGCCATACTATAACGAAAAAGAAAATCAGGAATTTACAGTTGGTCTTTTAGATAGTAATGACAAAAAAACAAGAATAGTCGTAGACTTTAATGCTGGTTTAAAACATAAAGTAAACTATAATTTCAAATCAGAAGATGGCAAAAACTTACCAGATAAAGTCACAAACTTACTGCCAAAAGATGAAAATACATATAAAAAAGGCGAAAAAATAACTCCAGCTGACCCAACTCAAAAAGAAATAGCAGTAGACGGAGGGAAATGGACATTCATAGGATATGATACTGAAGAGCAAACAGTAGAAGATAAAGATTTAACATTCATAGGAACATGGAAATTTACTAGCATAAAACCTCTATCTACCCTAGACGAAGCACCTCAATTAGAAGTAGCTGACAAAGAAATAATGGTAGGAGAAGATTTAGATCTAAAAACACTAATAATAAAAGCAACAGATAAAGAAGACGGTGACTTAAAAGAAAAAGTAGAAATAGTAGATAAAGGTGGTTTTGACAATAACAAAGTCGGCACATATAAAATCACTTATAAAGTAGCAGATAGCAAAGGAGCAACTGCAACAAAACAAGCGACAGTAACAGTAAAAGAAAAAACAAAATCAAATCCAGAGCCGAAGCAAGAGCCGAAGCAAGAGCAGCAGCCTCAGCCAGTGACGCCAACTCCGCAGCAAGATCAGCAGCAAGAGCAGCAGCCTCAGTCGACTCCGCAGTCAGAGTGGCAGTCAAATCCACGACCAGAGCAGCAGCCGCAGTCACAGCCTCAGTCAAAGCAACAGCAAGAGACGCAGCCACAGCACAAAGCCACTTTACCACGGACAGGAACGACCGTTAGTAGCTTAGTGTTGATGGTAAGTGTATTAGTTGCGATGGGTGTTTTGCTTCAAGTAAGTAAACGAAAAGATTAATGTTTAATAATTGAACCCCTCTATCTGTGGATAGAGGGGTTATAGGCCGAAAGGCCTATAACCCCGTTTTGTAGTGTATCTTGATAAGCCGTAACTTGCGAAATAAACTTGCAGCATAAGATTAGGTCAGGAAGCATACGGTGCCCTGACCATTTTTATGAGGTGTGCGGAGTGAAAGAGTATAAAACATTTAATCAACAGCTAGCAATACTACGAAGTGGGGTCTAGTTTCTTAACTCTTGGATATAATGAAACTTTTCCTTCTGAACTCTGAAACTGCTCCTTCTGTGTTATATATCCCAATACTCATCGCGTCGAGAGTGTTGTGTTGATGTCTAGGGCTTAATAGGTGGGGGCATTTTTGCCCTTGTGTAGCAAGGCTTAGCGAGGGCTATCGTTAAAAGGTTTAATACGAAGCGGCTTCAAGCTGGGTTCTCGCGGTTTTTGAGTGCGATTTGGCTGTATGAGGGAACATGCCTACGCTCTGGGGTCGAGTGCACAGGATGTTAACGTTAAAAAGTGCACACCCTTTGCACCCAGCTGTTTATGTGTGGAAGTGTTGATTTTAAGAATATTGCAGTGGGATTCTCTTTATTCACATGTTCGGCTTAAATTTGAAACCTTTATAGCTGCTCTTGGAAAGATTGAAGGTTATATAATGAAGATTGCAAAATACATATAGCACATATTAAGTATATAAAATAAGCGACGCGCTGCTATATTAATATTCCACCAATTTGACCACTGCCTATGAGATATCAAGCGATAGTGCAGGATTATAGAAATTCTAACACACACTTGTTTCTGTTAAATATGAAGGTTTCAGAAATTTTATCTCAATTCACGTTTCTAATAATCTCATGTGTAGAGTCAGGGTCATCTTCATAATGCCATTTTATTTTGATAGATTCTATTACACTAAACGTAGCTCGTTCAATTTTTAATTGAAAAGAATCTCCGTTATTTACACGTATTGGCATACTTCTGTCAATTTTAAGTAACCAGGATGCGCTTTCAGGAATTGCCTCAATTGATGTAATTATTGAATTATGCCCAGACGTATTTTTTATTAGATTTTTTATTGGGCTACTTCGGATAATTTCACTCCAAGGTGCTGGAGCTAAACGTCTTTGTAAATCTAGGGCTTGTCGTGCTATTTTGTTTGCTACTTCTGATTTATCATTAGCTATGTGAGCTTCGCGTGCTGATTTCCAAGCGAAGAAAATAGCAATTGAAGCAACTATTACTGAAACAGAAGAAATGATTAATTCTGGAGACATACTATATACACAGACCTTTCACTATAATTTTGATACTAAATCGTTTAGTGCTTTGTCGAATTCAGACATTCTGTTTTCTTGATTAAAGAATGGAAGACCTATAATCTTGTATCCTCTTCCTAGAATATCGTTAATCTTGTAGTTGTTTTTAATCTGCCCTAAGAATTTTTCTTTCCACTCATCTTCAAATAAAAGTTGACTACCTTTAGGCTCAACATATGCTTGATATGTTTTAACGTCCGCTTGCTCTTTCTCGCGAATAAAGAGTAAGAAATCAGGCTCAAAACGTTCACCTGAATCAAACGAATAAATGGCAAGTTCAGGTATTCTCTCGTTTCTAATAAGATAGTATTCAAGTCCTTTTGCTTTAAGCTTCGGCTCAATAGTTGACTTAAAATATTTTACTAATAGTTTTTCTTCGCTTGTACCATAATTGTCTGTAAAAACGTACCACGGTTCGTCCACAAGATTCATGCGATAATCATCGTTAGCGCAGTTGTTTTGCGAGTCACCATGACCACCGTCTGCAGTAATTGAATTAAGCGATATCTTTTTGTTATGTAAAACGTTTTTAAGCATATGCGGCTTAAACACAGTACTTCCTATAAACTCTTGTTTAATAGTCGCAATATATGATGCGATTTGCGAAAAAGCTTTCTTACAAGCTTCAAATAAATCTTTACCGCTTATACTATCTTGAGTTTGTGTAATCTCTAAAATAGAGTTTCCAAGATAACTATCCGAAGTTAAAAACTCTTTTAATGAGGTAACATTAGGATATTTATCTTTTATAACCTTAAAGCAGAGTTCTGGGTAGCAGGATGCTGCGCCAGATAAAATATTGTAATCAATATTCTTAAAAGATTTCGATACTGGTTTTGCAATTAAATTATTAACATTCTCAGTTTCACCAAAAAGGTTTACTACTTTCCCGTATACAGATTTTTGCGAGTAACGGTATATTTTTGTTTTCAAGCTATCTTCAATAGTTGAAATATTCGCACGTCCTCGAGGCAGTCGTTCATTAGAGTAGACGTATGATCTTTGGTAAAATTCAGAAGTCTTAAATTCTTCTTTAAGCGTATATTCACGAGTAATTGGGTTTTCTGCTTGCAAACCAGTAACAACAAGCGCCTGTTTCAACTCAGCAATGTAGCGTGAATCGTTCAGACTATGGAAAAGCATTGTTTCCAGAATACGATAATCGTTCGTAAGATCACCATCGAACTTGCGCTTAAACTTAAGGTCAACATCGCCTCCATATACGAATGGACAATAGCGCGCTCCACGACCAATCAGTTGAGCTTCTTTAATCGTATAGGAGCCAATCTGACCTGCTTTACCACTGCCTTGTCGGCTATCATACAAGCGCACTATGTCGAAAAGATTTAATACATCCCAGCCTTCGTTGAGCATGTCAACAGCAAAAATAAGTCGTATGTGATTATTTTTATCTTCGAGTGAGTTCACTTTAATTTGGTTAGCGTCGTTATCGTCTGAAGACCCATTCATGATGATTGTGTTATCTTCAGCAAAAGAGTTCTTAAGACTATGCTCCAGGTTTTCGAGGGTGTCATCTTTTTCTTCAAAATAAGCTATAGCCTTAGAAAGAAGCGGAATATTAGCGCTGCGTAAAGCCATGATTTCATAGCTTGTGAGCTGATTTAGCTTTTTGAAAAACTCATCATGGAAAGCTTCAGACTCTTTAATCTTTTGCGATTTAAGCATAATAACTGGTTTAATATTCAGTTTTAAGTCCGCAAATAGGTAGCGACGATATTCACTAAGAATAAGAGCTATAAGCGTGCGATCCCAGAGATTCGTATCGGTTGCAAAGTTTTGGAAGTCTTTAGTGTAGCCACTTTCACGGAAACGTTCTAGTGGATAGTTGTAAATGATTTTATCAGTATATTTTGCAAGTACGTTTTTATCTTTAAGATCAGCTGTAGCTGTAAATTCAAGTAGAACACTGTCTTTATTGGAGCTAAAAGCATTATTAACCGTGTATTCCCAGCTTTTATCAGCATCTTCTTCAGTGCTAGTCTTTTTCTTCGTATAAGAATTAATGTGATGGCTTTCGTCCGAAATAAAAACGATTTTATCATTCTCAAAATCAGCGTAAGTTGGCGCGTTTTCTTTAGCAAACCACATATCCGTATGTAACTTTTGCGTGGTAGTAAATAGCAGCTCAATATCATCATCTAGAACCGTGTCGCTAAATCGGTCTACTTTTTTCACTTTAATTTTTGTACCAAGATAGGAAAGATTATCAGCAAAAAGATACTTAGATGAAAGCGTGTTCAAAAAGTTTTCTTCCGTCTTTTTCAAAATATTCGTTTGGTTCACAAAGAAGAGGAACTTGCGATAGCCTTTTGTGTAAAGATAGAGTATAAGCCCTGCCATCATCACCGTTTTACCAGAGCCTGTTGCCATGTGAAAAAGAGTATGAATCTGCTTATTCTTATGCAAAGCGTCTTTTTTAAAGTAAGTAACGAAATATTGGAAAGCTTCTTTTTGGTACTCTCGCAAAACAATATTTCTAGATAAACTATGCTCAATAATATCTGGCATAGGTGCAAGCTCATTAATCTCTTTAAGTGTATCGAGTTTTTCGTATAAGAATGATTCAGCCATGGATCATGCCTCCTCATAGAAAGACTTCGTAAAAGCTTTATCGGCATCACTGATTTGATAACTTTCATCATCCATATCTGAAGCATTAACGTACAGCTTGTTCTTATCTACAAGCTTGATGAGCGCCTGCTTCTTTTCTTCTAACGTTAGATTCTCAAAGTCTTTATCCGCATCAGCGAGTTCCTGCTTAGTAAGATAAGGTACAATACGCTCATCTGCGTAAATGGCAGCTTTTACACTTTCAATAGTATCTTCAGTTGCATTTTGAATAGTGTTAATAAGCGTGTTAGCGTCTTCTTTAAGCTCGCAATAAACAAAAGAGCCGCCACCATGCCAGTTTTGAGACTTAGAAATACCACCTTGTTCGCCTTCAAGAACTTTCTTCAAGCGTTCAACAGTTATGTCTTGAATGTAATCCATTTGTTCAACACCAATGTATCGGCGTCCCATTTTATGAGCAACCGCAGCAGTAGTACCAGAGCCAAGATGGAAGTCAAGGACAAGGTCATTCACAGTTGTTGCAAGTGAAACTAATTCATCAATAAGACTTTCAGGTTTTGCGTAGTCGAACGGAGAAGAGCCAAATAATTCATCCAGATGATTTTTTGATTCACTAACCCATCGATTTTCAATCCATGAAGTATAAACAACAGATTTGTCCTCTCTGGTTTGATAAATTTTTTGGTACAGTTCAGTAATTCCGTCTTTGCGCTTACGTGCCTCAACGTTTCCATTGTTAATTTCAAATATTAGTTTATTTTCACTCCATCTCCAGCACCCATCTTCTCCATCAGGAAGAATAGGGAATACAGTTTCGTCATTGAATTTAACTCCATAAAATAAGTTTGGACGATCTGTTCTCTTACTATTAGAACCCCATTTTCTAATAAGTTGAGTCTTGTATTTGCCTCTCTCATCATTGTAGGGATATCTGTCTGTATCAACAATTGACTTCTTGTAGAATTTTGCTTGAGATTTATTTTTAGCATAACAAATAATGCTTTCATGAACTTGTGCAATAAAACTAGAATCCTGGCGTCCTCCTCGACCGTGCCATACTAAAGTTGCAATAAAGTTATCTCTATTAAAAATGTTATCCATCAATACTTTGAGATACCCGTATTCATTATCGTCACACTGAACAAAAATAGAGCCATCCTCACGGAGCAACTTTCTTGCCAACTCCAGCCTATTTTTCATAAACGTTAGCCATGTGGAATGGTTGAATGAGTCGTTATAGTTAAAGCTGTCATTGCCAGTGTTATAAGGTGGATCAATATATATGCACTTTACTTTGCCTTCGTAGCGTTTCAGTAGGCTTGCTAAGGCAATAAGGTTGTTGCCTTTTATAATTAAATTATCATCATCGTTAAGCGTTATGCCTGCTTCTTCTTCAACACTAATATATTTTTCTGCCCCCCCCCCTATATTGTTTTTGCTAACCGCCGTATAACGTTTAGCATTCGTGAAGACTTTAGGTGCAAGCATGCGCGAGATTTCATCACTTGCTATCGTTTCGTTGTAGAAAATCTCGCTTCGTTTTTGATCGTCTTTATCTTGACCGCCTTCCAGCACACAATCCTTGTAAGGGAAGTCGAGCACAACATCGTTTGTTTGCGATATGAAACTGCCGTTATGCGTAAGCCCAATTTTGTTTGTGTAAGCCGTGTAAGAGTCAGGCAAGAATTCCTTTGATTCCATAAACCAAGCAAACTTTTGCTTATCAAAAACAAGCGTACCTTGAATGTCTTTGAAGAAGGTTTCTTTTACGTCTTCGTTAGAGAGGAGAAGCGTCAGCAAATTCTCATTCATTGCCATAACATCGTTATAAACAACAGCTTTAAGAAGCTTACCGTCTTCGGCTTTGTATTTATTGTTTGAAAGCAGGAGGCTTGCTACTGTGTCAAAAATGTTCTTCATTATTTCACCTCATTGTTCTTTACCTGTTTTACTTCGCAAATGTCTTTGATGTCGCATTCCAAGTATTGACAGATGCGTAGTAGTGTCTCTGTATTCACGTTTTCACCTTTGCTAATTCTAGCTATGGAAGCTGATGATATTCCAGCATCTTCAGCATATAAGCAAAACACTATGCGAACAGTTAGTGAGTGGAAGATTGTAGGAATATCTTACAGCTTGCTCAGCTGGAGTAACCAAGGTACCTTGACGTTCTTCTGGCTTATCAAGATCAACATTCTTACTTTTTTGTTCAACAAGAAAACGAGAATCCGTGCACAACATGTCTATGTAGCCGCCGCTAGCAGTGCGATACTCAAACTCGGTATTGTTTATTGCGTTTGGAACATCTAGAACGTTTTGCATAAAATCAAGCCAAAACTTCTGTGTTTCTTGCTTTTCGTCGCCGCGACCTTGCCAGCGTTCAATAAACTCTGCTGCCTTTTTATGCTGATCTGCAATGTTCATGAGTTTATTATCTACTGAACTACGGATTAGTCATGTGTTTATTGTTTATGTTGCATACAAAACCGTCTACATGACAATGTACACGTATCAAAACTGTTTCCTTAACGCAACAATTTTGATACACTTGTGTTATGTCTATTTTTGTGAATGATACTCTTCTTACGCGTGCGGAAGCTGCAGCCAAGCTATCAGTTAGCACACAGAGAATTAGCGCATTGTGCTCGAATCATTTACTAACAACATACACATTTGGAAGTAGGAAGATTTTAATTTCACTTGATTCCGTAAATCGTTATAAGCAACAAAACTCTAAAAGTGGTAGAGCATACTCTCCGTCATTAGCTTTTGCTGCATTGTTTATGCTTAGCGGTTGCGAAGTTTCGTGGATTAATAGGCAGCAGAGGTATCGTATAGAAGTATATTTGCGTTCGATTAGTTCGCAAGATTTGGTTAACCGATCTAAAAATCGTGCGAAAACAATGGAGTATTGGTGTAGAAAATCGCGTTTAGCAGAACTTTCTGATCACTTGATACTTTCTGCTGCAACAGGGGGTATGCACTCACAATTCCAACTTACACAAACTGACAAAATAGAAGGATATATAAGCAGCATCAAACTAGAAGATCTAATAAATAAGTTTCATCTTAAGAATAGCGAAGATGGTGTAAGTAGTTCAATGGCAAACGTTAAACTTCGTGTTATTGAAGATTCTAAAGTTTTTGATTTTATTCACCAAAATATGTCTTTGCATATTACAGAATGCACAGAAGAAACGCTGACAAAATCCTTTATGCCAATCGCAGTTTGTGCTGCAGATCTGGCTGAATCTATTGATGTTCGCGAGCGGCAATCAGGATTAAACATTCTCTCGAAACTGATTACTGAATACAATCTCACAAAATAAAATCTTATATGTAAAGTGTGTAAAGCTAGGCTTGTGAATATTCTGGGGTATAAGCCAAGTTATTAAACACCGTTACTAACTCAGTCAACAAACTGAGAAAATAACAGTGTTTGACGATTGCTACGTGCTACCTTCTGAAGCAACCAGCTTAAAAGACGCAGCGCGCTAAACTTTTTTAGAGATAGTCTTCACTAAGTACGCAAAACCGCCTAATCCTAATATCCAATCACATCTTTCTAACCTTCAAGCGTGCATAGTAAAATTGTAAAATAAATTTTACTGTAAAGTAAAAATTGTAGAGAAGGAGATTGTGTGTAATGTCTTATAAAACAGTTGATTCTTTAATGCGACATCTTAGAGATAGTGGCGTAATGATTTCTGGTAGTGCACAAAAAAGACAACTAATAAATACTGGATATTTTCATGGATATAAAGGTTATCGTTTTTTTAGCGATACACAAAGTAGACATCAAATACCATTTTCTTCATATGGCGAAGTGTATGCAACAATAAAATACGATTCAGAGTTGAAGTCACTTTTCTATGGAAAAATTATGTTCATAGAAACAGCTGTAAAAAATATAGCGATGGAGTGCATACTTAGGAAAAGTCGTTCGGAAAGTATCCAAGCTATGTTGACAAAATCGGTTAGTGGTGCAAATAATTCTCCAGAGAATTTTACCAATGATCAAAAAAGAAAAGCTCAGCAAAAGAAATTAGATTTACAAAATTCTATTCAACGTAACCTTGCGCGTGCATATAAGAATAAAGATTCAAAAATTACGCATTTTTATGATAAATATGCAGATGTCCCAATTTGGGCATTATTTGAAATAACGATGCTTGGAGATTTTGGAAATATTTTGTCGTGTCTTACATATGAGGTTAGAGAAGATATTTCTAAGAAAATTGGATTGAATTTATCGTCTGATACGAATCGTGAGCTTGTTTATGATTATATTTATCTGTTAAAAGATTTAAGGAATGCAATTGCTCATAATTCTGCCATTTTCGATACGCGTTTTAAAAAAGCGAAACCGTCTCGTCCTATGACAGCTTGTTTGATTAATGAGATTCATTTACCTTATGTTAATTTCAATAGTATTGGTGATTACATTGTGCTTGTGTCATATTTTCTAAAAATTCTTCATGTTTCTAAAAGAGAAATAAAGTCTTTTATTAATGAATATGAAAAAATAACTTCAGATTATATAAATTCTGTTGCCAAAAGTAATGTAAACGTTGTAAAAGCAGTTATTAAGAAAGATTGGAAGAAAAGGATGACAAAGTTAAAAAATTATATTTGATAATTAGCTTTTACGCACTATGAAGTATAATGTAAATGTAATTGCGGTGTGCGTTTGCGGACACACACCTGTGGGAGCTGACATAGTTTCGGCTCCCTCTTTTATTTTGTGTCGTTTGATAGAAATAGCGAATATTTGGCCTATAACCCTGCAAAAGAGCTGGTCATTCCCCCAAACCTACCCCGTGAAGGGTCAAGGGTAAGGGGGAGCCCCAGCTCTCAATTCGATTCTATCATATGGTTTTTTTTTACATCTTTCTAGTGCTAGATGGTAAATCCCTCAATAGTTCGAATCTCACAGGGGGCACCTGCAATCATTCTCACATTCGTGTTAATGACCCAAAATAAGGGCTAATTGCAAAATCTGTAGCTATGCTAACAAACTTCTACGCACAGTTTTATCGCGTGGTTTTATCGCACAGTGCTACGCGTAGCCGTCTACTTAGCTCTATTTATTACTTGATACCCGTGTTTAATTAGCACAGATTCGAGTTGAGAAAGATATGCAAGCGCTGCAGGAGAAAGATTCGTGCGCTCGTTCTTAATCCACCCAACAAGCATGGTTTCTTCGCAATCCAGCGGAATGGTCACGATTTTCTCGTTATTCAAGTCGCCATTGTCGATTCCAGTGCAAATTGTAAAACCATTAAGGCCAATAATAAAGTTCAAAATGGTTGCGCGGTCTGTAACATTAATCTTTTTAGGCGGATGTTGAGGCCAAACTGCCTCCTCTGTAAAGAAGAAACTCCCGTCTTCTCCCTGTTCGTACTGAATAAACGGATATGGTCGCAAATCCTCCAAAGTAAGCTTCTTGCGATTTGCGAGCGGATTATTCCTAGAAATAAAAACGTGCAAATTAGCGCGGAAAAGAGGATGAAACTCAAGATGCTTTTCTCGAAGCATTTTTCCAATAACGTCTTTGTTGTAGTCGGAAAGATAAAGCAAGCCAAGATCTGCGCGCATTGAAGTCACTTGATTAATAATGTTCTTTGTGCGCGTTTCCCTTAGAGAAAACTCGTACTCGTTAGAATCTATGCTGCGAATCATGTCTACAAAAGCCTCAACAGCAAACATGTAGTGCTGGGTGGCAACGCTGCAAAGCTGTTTTCTAGGTTTAGTGCTGTTGTAGCGCTCTTCAAGCAAATCTGCCTGGTCTAAAACTTGGCGCGCGTATGTTAAAAACTCAGCTCCGTCAACCGTTAACGCAATTCCTTGAGAAGACCTTGTAAAAATCTCAATTCCAAGCTCTCGCTCTAGCTCTTTTACGGAAGAGCTTAACGCTGGTTGTGAAACAAAGAGTTCATGCGAAGCTTCGTTCATAGATCCGCACTCTACGATTTTCACAATGTACTTTAATTGCAGCAGCGTCATTATTAAGAGCCTTCCGATTTTTGGGATTTATACTTGACTATTTTTTATACTTGACTATTTCCAACTATTACAACTATAAACTAACGCCTATAATCTTGCGATTAACGCCTATATTTAACGCCTACAAACTTGCGACTTTGGCTTAGTGCTTACAAACTAGTACTTACAATCTAACGCCTACAATCTAGCGCTTATAATCTAACGCCCAGCGATGCCAAATCCTCTCTAGCTTTTTGCGCTGTAGTAAAAACAAACCCATGCATTCCAACGTTATGCGCGCCATCGATATTTACTGGCTTATCGTCGAAGAAAACAGTTGTTTGCGGTTTTAACCCAAATCTGCTCATAGCAAGCTCAAAAATCTCGGGCTGTGGCTTATGCAATTTTTCAACGCCAGAAATAACCGTACCCTGCAAAAGTGTGTTCAATTCTGGGAATTTACGCAATGCTAGTGGGAAAGTTTCTTTAGACCAGTTAGTCAATCCCCAAACGCCGTAGCCAGCTTTGCGCAAATCATGCAACAAATCAACCATTCCAGGCATCATGCGTGTAAGAACTTGATCGTAGTGTGCGCAATACCATTGAAAAGCGTTGCTAAGATCCTTGCCAAATCGCCTCTCGTATTCTGGCAAAAGGTCTTTTAATAGTTCGCCGCCGTCCATGCGATCTTCAAACTCATAGAATCCAGCCAAATCGTCTTTTCCAAAAGTGCCATTAGGGCAAATCGTGTCTACTAAATCTGGGAACTGTTTTTGCAAGCAATTCCTACAATTCCACTCGAGCAAAACTTTGCAATAATCGAACATTACGTCGTGAATTTCAACAGATTCTGTGTTTTTATTTGCATTTGTATCTGCATTTATATTTGTGTTTGTCATTTTTCTTCTTTCGCTTTTCTTCTTTTAATCAAGATTAATTAAAGATCCAAGAACATAAGGCAATGCATCAATAATATTACTTGCGACTATTGGATGCTCAATATCTTCGTGATTTTCGTAATTTTCGTAATTTTCGCGATTGTAAACACTTTTTGCGTACGACTTTGCAGTCAACTTTGCGGCCAATCCATGAATTACAGCCGCGCTAGCTGCGATTAATGCGTAGTTTGCATTTTGATTTAGTTCGCAATTATTCTGCGCAAGAAGTGCGCCTAAAATACCCGCAAGAACATCTCCAGACCCAGCGGTCGCAAGCCAAGATGGGCCATATGTGCAAGTAAATATTGGCAAATTCAAACTTTCTGCAGATGCAACAACAGTTGTAGATCCTTTAAGAAGAACAGTTGCTCCAGTAAGATTTGCCGCTTTTTGAGCGAATTCTACAGGATTTTTTGCAATATTTTCCGCGCTAAAATCAAGGTTATAACGTTTTAATAGCTTGCTTAATTCTAAAGCATGAGGAGTTAAAACAACTTTTTCACAAACTTTTTCAGGCAATAAATCAAGCGCTCCAGCGTCTACGCATACGGGTGGTAGGTTTGTGTTTTCTTGATTTTCTGCACTATGTGCGCTATATGGTTTAAGCAAGTTTAAAATATAGTCTCTTTGCGATTTTGTTGAATCATCATTGCAATGCTCATAATCTGGGATTCCAGATCCAACAGTTATAGCGTTGACTTTTCCTTGCAGGCAATCCGAAACAACGGCTTCTGGAACTGCTTGTAAAACAAGATTTTGCGCTCTAAGTGGCCCCGCGTAGCGAACCATGCCAATATTGCTGTATGCTGCCGATTTTGTGCTTAAAACGGCCGCTCCTGGGTATGCGTTTGATCCTGTTACTAATCCAAGAACGCCTCTAGAGTACTTGTTGCTTGATTCGTTTGGTTTTTTTAAGCATTTGCTAGCATCTTTTACATCTATACTGGCTGTGTTTAGAAGTGGAGTCATATTTACGATTCTAGTGAATATATGCGATTGTTGATTGTGTGCGATCGTTGATTGTGTGCGATTGTTGCTTGATATTAGTGACAATTTTGCGTTCCTATACATCATTTATTGGCAAATCGCAAGAAAATCACAAGAAAAATCGCATTATATCAAACAAAAAAATTGCGACACGCTGTTTTATAAAAAATTCAGATAATTTTTTGTGATTTTATTGACCAAGCTTTTTATTTTCTCTATGCTTAAAGCGTTATTGCTAACGATAATCTTTCCTAATTACAAGATTAAAAAAGATAGCACAAGTTAAAGTGCTTAGGAAAACACAAGAAAAATCGCAATAATGTGAATTTCAATAATGTGAATTCATAGATTCCGGAAAGGAAAATAGTGAAAACTGCACGAATTTTTGCCACTGCAGCCACCGCCGCTTTGCTAACTGTTGGCTTGTGCGCATGTGGATCAACAGCTAAGACAGCAGATCAAAAGACTAACGGCAATCAAGTAAACGTAGTTGCAACAACCACGCAAATCTGCGATTACGTAACTCAAATCGCATCCACTGCAGATGCAAAATCTGGATTAAGCCTTAATAAAACCGATTCTCAAGGCAAAAAGTCTGTAATTGGCGCGCCAGCAAACAAAGCAAAGTCAACAATCAACCTTACATGCTTGCTTGCTCCAAACGCATCTGCACACGAGCATGAGATGACTCCAGCGCAATCCAAAGCGCTTTCTAAAGCAGATTTAATGCTTGTTTCTGGAGTAGATCTTGAGCACTTCTTAGATCAGGCCGTAAAAGCAACTGGATTTAAGGGCACAATGGGTGTAACTTCTGGCATTCTTACTGCCGACGAAATTAAGGATTCCAAAGCGCAAGCTGCTAAAGAAAAGAATCTTCCTTACAAGATTGACCGCGGTATTGAAAAGGTTCACGCCGAAAAGTGGCCATTCCCACCAGAAGAAGGCGAGAAGGAGCCAGAATTTCAGTACGATCCACATATTTGGACCAGCACAAAGAACACTATGATTCAAGTCAAGAATATTGGTAACTTCCTTGGCAAAGCTCTTCCAGAAAGCAAGTCAATCTTCGACGAGCATGTTGAAAAGTTCGTTAAGTCGCTTACCGATTTAGACTCTTGGGCTACCGAGGCTTTGAACAGTGTTCCAAAGGAGCATCGCGTACTCTTTACTTCGCACGACGCATTTGGATACTTCTCGCGCGATTACAACGTTAAGTTTATTGGCGCAGCGCTTTCCGACTTTAACAGCCAGCAAGACGCAACCGCAGATCATATTAAGGAAGCTGCAGAAGCTGTTAAAAAGTCTGGTGCTGTAGCAATCTTTGCCGAAAATTCCAACAATTCCAAGTCGATTAAGGCCGTTGCTGCTGCTGCAGGCGTAAAGGCGATTATTGGAGACGATGCGCTTTACGGCGATTCTCTTGGCCCTGTTGGATCTGCTGGCGAGACATATATTGGTTCTATTGTTCACAACGTTCAGACTCTTGTTAAGGCTTGGGATGGAAAAGTTCCAGACCTTCCAGAATCTGTAAAAGATGCGCTAAAAAAGTAGTTAATAGGTAGCTACAGAAGTGGCGGAAAATTGTAAATCACTACAAAAGTAGTTACAAGAAGGTTAATTTATAGTGAATAAGAGCGTTCTCGCAATGAAAGATTGCGACTTAGCGTACGGTTATAAAACTGTTGTTACTGGTCTTAACGGAAGTGTAGAAGCTGGGCAAGCTTTAGCTTTGATTGGGCCTAACGGTTCTGGAAAAACAACGTTTTTGCAGGCGATTATTGGTATTGTGCGAGTGAGTAGTGGAAGCTTAACAATGCCGAAAACGGTTTCAATAGGCTATGTTCCTCAACAAGTTGATTTGGATTTGACTTTTCCAATCACCGCTCGTCAAGTTGTAGCAATGGGCTTAAGTAGGCAAACTGGATTTTTTGGTTTGCTTAAAAAAAGTCAGAAAGAAGCTGTTGAGAGCGCTCTTAATCATGTTGGTTTGCTAGATAGAGCAGATGTTAGATTTGGTGATCTTTCTGGAGGCCAGCGTCAGCGAATATTGCTTGCGCGCGCTATTGTTGCGCGACCTACGTTGATTCTTTTAGACGAGCCTTTTAACGGATTAGACGAGCCGAATCGAAAAGAATTGCTAAACATTATGAAGTCCGCTAAAGAAGAGGGGATTTCGTTTATTGTGTCTACTCACGACTTGGTAATCGCGGACGCGATTTGCGAAAAAGCGTTGCTTTTGGCTGGTCGTCAAGTGGCTTTTGGGCCTCTTAGAAAAGTCATGACTAAAGAAAACATATCTTTGGCTTATGGCGGAAGTATGCCAGCTGCAAGTGCGGGTCTTACTTTGAATCAATTAGCAAACAAAGATGATTCGTTAAATGATTCGCTAAATGCTTCGCTAGATGCTTCGTTAGATTCTGCTTTAGGAGACGAATCCAATGCTAGCTGAATTGGTTGAGTCTTTGCGCAAAATCCTCGAGCCAATACCAGGATTTGACTTTATTGCGTCCGCTCCCTACATTTTTAGGCCTTTCTGCCTTCTTATTGTTCTTGCAGTTGCTAGCGGAATAGTTGGTGTGTTTGTTAACTTAAGATGCGCCGAGTTTAATGCGGAGGCTTTGGTTCACGGGATTTTTCCTGGAATCGTAGTCGGAGCGTTATATGGAGGAATTGGGCAAATCATTCCAGGAGCTTCGGTTTGTGCAATTTTTTTGGTCGCCGCTCTTGTGTGGGCATCTAGGTCTCAAAAAATCAACGAGTCAATAATTGCAACAGTTTTAACAACATTTTTTGCGCTTGGAATCGTAATATCTCTTAAAAAGGGAGATATGTCTGGCCAGCTTGAAGCGCTTATGTTTGGACGCTTGCTAGATGTTACAGACGATAGAATGACTCAAGCCATGCTTATTTGTTTATTTGCAATCGCATTGCTTGCGCTAACTTGGAAGAAGCAGATTATTGTTGCGTTTGACCGCGCTAGTGCTCCTTTAATGGGTGTTAATACTTTACTTGTAGATATTGTGCTAAACGTTGCAATTGCGTCTGTTGTAGTTTCTGCATCTTCGGCTGTTGGCGTACTTCTTGTTATTGGATACCTTGTTATTCCTGGAGCTAGCGCAAGATTGGTTGCGCGCACTGTTGGGCGTATGGCGTTTGTTGGCGTTGCGGTTGGTGTTTTTGGCGTTTTATTAGGCATGTATGCTATGAACTTGGAGCTTGATCATCCAGTTTCTCCGCAAGCTGCAGTGGCACTAAGTATTTGCGCAATGTTCGTAGTCGTTTTGATTTTAAGATTCTTATACAGAGTTACATGCGCACTAGTATTTTCTAAAAAGTTTTCTAAAAAGAAAAAGTCTAGTGCAATAGAGGCTGGTGGAAAGTAATAATGGTAAGTATTTGGCAAATTATCGCTCTTCCTATTGTAGAGGCAATCGCTGTTGGAGCATTATGCGGTTTTGTTGGATCCTTGGCTTTGCTTAATCAGCGTATTTTCTTCACCGAGTCTATAACTCACGCTGCTTTTCCAGGAGCTGTAATCGGAGTTGTAGTTACATCTGTTTATACGATTGACCAGAACATTTTGTCTATTGGTCTTTTTATTGGCGCTGCTTTGGCTTGTATTGTTTTGTCTTTTATGATGCATGTTCTTTCTAAACTAAAGGGCATATCTTCTCAAGCTTCTGCTGGAATAACTCTTACTGTTGGTTTTGCTAGCGGCTACTTTTTGAACAAGTGGTTTGCGCCGCTTCCATTGCGAATTGAGGGTTTTTTAACAGGATCTTTGCTTAATTGCACTCCTGCAGACGTGATTTTTGCGATTATTGCATTTGCTCTTGCACTAGGATTGTGGAGTTTTAATAGTGCTAATTTGATTCATTGCTCTTTTGATTCCACTAATTACAAAGCTTTAGGCGGCAGAAGCGGATTAATGCAAGGAATTGTTCTTGCGCTAATAATCATTACAGTTTCGGTAATTATTCCAGCTGTTGGAACTGTTGTTTCGGTATCTTTAATCGCAGCTCCTGCAGCAGCACTAAAGAGCAGAATGCGTTCGATTAACAAATTTGTGTTTGCGTGCGTATTGTCTTCTATTTTTATAGCGCTTTTAGGACTTGCCTTAGCTGTGATTTTAAGACTTTCTGCTGGCGGAACTATCGCGATTTGCGCTGGATGCTTCTTTTTGGTTGTAAAGCTTAGTGAAAGTATCTTTTTGAAAATACATGAGATTTATTCTGGTTTTTGCAAAAAATCATTGTTAAAAAGTCGCTCTGTTGTTCTAGAGTAACAGAGAATTGCGCGTGAAAAATGCGTGCGATTGACGTCGTTTTTTGCGCGTTTTATTATGTTTTAATCGCGTAAGTTTATCGACGCCACACAAGTCCAGGTCTGCACATTAGTAACGCAAGACCCCGATAGAAAAGGACAATTATGGCTGAAAATACCATCTCCATCACTGTAGACGAGGAACGCAAGGAGGTGGATGCAAGCTTCACTGGCGTTGAACTTTTCGCGGAAGATAAGAATATTATTGCCGTGCGTTTAAATGGCGAGTTGCGTGATTTGTACACGCCTCTTCATAACGGCGATACCGTGGAATCAGTAGCACTTGATAGTGAAGATGGCATCGCAATCATGCGTCATTCCGCTACTCACGTGATGGCTCAAGCTGTTCAAGAAATTCGACCAGACGCAAAGTTGGGCGTAGGTCCTGTAATTAAAGACGGCTTCTACTATGATTTCGATGTTGATACTCCATTTACGCCAGACGATTTGAAGCAAATCGAAAAGCATATGCAGCGCATTATTAAAGAGTCTCAAAGCTTTAGCCGCCGCGTTGTAACAGAAGATGAAGCGCGCGAAGAAGAAGCAAATCAACCTTATAAGTTGGAGTTGATTGGAGATAAGGAAGCGGCTCTTGATCCTGCGGCTGCTGGCGAAATCAGCAAGCACGAGCTTAGCATGTACGACAATTTGGATCGCGAAGGCAATAAAGTTTGGAGCGATTTGTGCCGCGGACCTCATTTGCCAAATACGCGTTATATTAAGGCTTTTAAGCTTGAGCGTGTAGCTGCAGCTTACTGGCGCGGTTCGGAGCATAATCCTATGCTTCAGCGCATTTACGGAACTGCGTGGCCTAGCAAGGAAGAGCTTAAGGCTTACACAAGTCGCATGGAAGAGGCTGCTAAGCGCGATCATCGTAAGCTTGGTCAAGAGATGGATTTGTTCTCGTTCCCAGACGAGATTGGCCCAGGCTTGGCAGTGTTCCATCCAAAGGGTGCTGCGATTATTAACGCAATGGAAGATTATTCGCGCGAACAGCACAGAAAGCATCATTACAGCTTTGTGCAAACTCCGCACATTACTAAGGGCGGATTGTACGAGACTTCTGGCCACTTGCAGTGGTACAAGGATGGCATGTATCCTCCAATGAAGCTTGACGAAGAGCGCGACGAGAATGGCAATGTAACTCGCCAGGGTGCTGACTACTACTTGAAGCCAATGAACTGCCCAATGCATAACTTGATCTTTAAGTCTCGCCAGCGTTCGTACCGCGAGCTTCCTTTGCGCTTGTTTGAGTTTGGTACCGTGTATCGCTACGAAAAGTCTGGCGTTGTGCATGGCTTAACTCGCGTGCGTGGATTGACTCAAGATGATTCGCACATTTACTGCACTCGCGAGCAAATGCGCGATGAGTTAAAGAGCTTGCTTAACTTTGTACTTGGTCTTCTTAAAGACTTCGGTTTGAACGACTTCTACTTGGAGCTTTCCACTAAGGATGAGCACAAGTTCGTTGGTTCCGACGAGATTTGGGAAGAAGCAACAAACACTTTGGCAGAAGTCGCTAAAGAGTCTGGTTTGGAACTTGTGGATGATCCAGGCGGAGCTGCATTCTACGGACCTAAGATTTCTGTGCAAGCTCGCGATGCAATCGGCCGCACTTGGCAGGTTTCTACTATTCAGCTCGACTTCAACTTGCCTGAGCGTTTTAAGTTGGAGTACATTGCGGCTGACGGTAGTCACCAGCGCCCTGTAATGATTCACCGCGCACTCTTTGGCTCTATTGAGCGCTTCTTTGCTATTTTGCTTGAGCATTATGCAGGCGCGTTCCCAGCATGGTTGGCTCCAGTTCAAGTGACTGGCGTTCCTGTTGCAGACGAGTTCGCTCCGCACTTGCAAAAGTTTATTAGCGATTTGGAAGAGAATATGGTTCGTTGCGAAATGGATAGCTCCGACGATCGCTTTGGCAAGAAGATTCGTAACGCTTCCAAGTCTAAAGTGCCTTTCACTTTGATTGCTGGCGAAGAGGATGTGAACAACAATGCTGTGAGCTTCCGATTCCGCGATGGTAGCCAATTGAACGGTGTTCCAGTTGCACAAGCTAAAGAGTGGATTTTGTCCATTATTAAGCAGCGCGTTCAAGTGAATACTGCAGAAGATTTCGAGCGCTACACAAAGTAGCATTCGCGATGCAACTTACGTAGCATAAATCAACGTAAGTCAACACAAAACAAACCCGCACTTCTTAACGTTGTGCGGGTTTATTCTTTTTATTCTTGATTTATTGCGAGTGACTTAGTTACTTAAGCAGCGCACGAATTGTTTCGATTTGCTCGCTATTAACTTGACTTGCAGGCTCGCGAACAAGCGTGCTAATTGGCAATCCCTTAAGATTTACAGCAGCTTTAATCGCAGAAATAAACAAGTCGGTAGTATTGTAAACTGCCATCAAATGGCTAATTCTTTTAGCACATTCAATAAGATGCGCAAAGTCGCCAGCCTCATACGCTTTATGCAAAGCTGCAAAAGTTTCTGGCTCTACATTAGTAAGTCCACAAATCACGCCATTTCCTCCAGCAATCCTGTTAGGAGTGTAGTACTCGTCAAAACCAGAGAAAACAACAAAATCTGGGTTTACGCGTCTAGTTTCTTCAATCATTGCGCGAGTATGGCTTATAGTATCTACCGTGTCTTTAATACCAACAATATTCGGGTATTTTTCAGCAAGATTTGCAACTAAGCTTGGTGTTAAATCGCTGCCAGTTCGAGCAGGGAAGTTGTATAGAATAACAGGCAAGCTAGTTGCGCTCGCAATTGCGCCAAAGTAGTGTTCTGCGGTTTGTGCAGTTGGTCCAAAGTAGTATGGAGACACAGCTACAACAGCGTCTGCTCCGCAACTTTGCGCAAACTTAGTAAAGTCAAGTACTTCGTTAAGATTTGTGTTTCCAACGCCTATAAGAACTGGAACTCTGTGATTAACGTGTTCAATAGCAAACTTAGCAGCTTCCTTTTTTACGCTAAGCGGATATGCGTAGAACTCGCCAATGCTGCCAAAAATCAATATGCCATTAATCCCAGCATCAATCAGATGGTCTAAGTGCTTTGCCCATAAGTCGTAGTCAATGCTTCCGTCATCTTTGCTTACAGTTATTGATGGGCAAAAAACGCCCTTAAAAGCATGCAAGTCGAGCTTTGCGCTATTAGAAGTAGTCATAAAATTCGTCCTTTTATTTAATTATTTTGTGTATTGAATTATGGGGCATAAGACTTTAACTGGCAAAATCTTACACCCCATAAGCAATGATTACTAAAATCGACTATTAAAATCGACTATTCAAATAACATAATTAATTACAGTTTAATACCATACGCCTTCTTTGCATTATTCATAAAGAAATCTTCGTCGTCGCCGAAAAGCTCCACCATTAAGTCAAGATGCTGCTTAAGCGAAGAATTCAACTTAACAACTGGCCAATTAGAGCTAAAGAGTAGGCGATCAGGGCTAAATGTGTCTTTTACAAACTTAACAATATCTGGATTTACTGGATTATCTCCAGAAATCTTAATATAGCTGTGTGGAAGCTTTGCAAACGCACGCAAAGCAGCGCAGGAATCCTCGTCTAATCCTGGAACATTGCCCAAATGGTTTAGAACAACAGTAACTTCTGGAACTTGCTCAAAAGCTTTAGCCATATCGCCAAGTTCTTCGCCACGATTGCAAAGCTCAAAAGGCATGCCCTTCTTTGCCATTGCCTTAAGGCCACCAATAAATGAAGGCTCTAGGCAGCGGCCGCGTGGCTCGCTTGGAATGTGAAGAGGCTCGCGAATGCCAGTTGCATGAATTGGCACGCGCATAAACGGATCCAACGTAACTCTAAGCATTTTAGCAAGAATCTTAGGATTAGGATTTTCTCCAATAAGCCTATCTTCTAGCTCATGGTCTGCAGCATCAACCTCAACGTATACGCCGCCGAGGAAGTCAACACCCAAATCCGCATATTCTTTTTCTAGCTGCTCTAGAGTAAAAGTGTGGTTTAGCTTGTCTAAGCCATCTAGCCAAGGCAAGACTTGCTTTGTTGGATCCCAAATATGAAAGTGGGAATCTAAAATACGAAGTTGAGACATAATAAACTTTCCTTTCTAAAGACTTTTTAAAGACTTTCTAAAGACTTTCAAATAAAGACTTTGTAGTTATTTGCAAATCACTTAGCTTCTACAAGACCAATCTTGGAACCCCACAATGCGTACCAAGCTACATACAAGAATCCTGGAACGGTGAGCAGTACTGCAACCTCAATGCCAGCAAAATCTTGTACAAATCCAAGGAATAGTGGGATTATAGCTGCGCCAACAACGCTCATAATCAAAGCGGAAGAGCCAGTCTTTGCAGCAGAGCCATGAATTCCCTTTAAGGTAAGTGAGAACACGGTTGGGAATCCAATAGACACAAACAGGTAGGAGATAATGTAGGCCACTACAGAAATCTTGCCGAGTCCAAGGAATGCTACAAACATAAGCACTGCGCTCAAAACCATGTAGATTCCAAGAATCTTATCGCTATCAAACTTTGTCATAAGAGGCGTTGTAATAAAGCGACCAAGAGTAAACATTAAGGAAACGATTGCAAGCATAGACGCCGCAATACCAGTTGTTACTCCAGCACCCCAATGCTTAAGAGCAAACGATGAGAACATTGCCATTCCAACAACCTGAAGGCCTACAAATACAAATTCTGCAATAACGCCAAGTGTAAAGTATGGCTTCTTAACAAGATGCAAGAATGAAGAATCGCCCTTATTTCCTTGATCTGCCTCAACATCTCCTGGAGGTGTAGGAAGCTTAAAGCAGAAGAAGATTGCAATAACCGCAATAAGAACAATTCCAATAACAATGTAAATCATGCGAGTATCGCTAAGGAACTTCGACTTAGCAAATTCAAATCCTGGTTCGCCTTGCTTAACGGTTTTACCAATAATGTTGCCAAGAATAAGCGGGCCAACAATGCTGCCAACGCCGTTAAAGCTTTGTGCCATGTTGATTCTAAAGGATTCGCCCTTTTCGTCGCCAAGCTTTGTAATGTATGGGTTGCAGTTTGTTTCCAAAGTTGCAGCACCAAGAGCAATAATAAACATTGCTATAAGGAACATAACATAGCTTGCTGTAGCGGTTGCAGGAATTACAGCAAATGCGCCGATTGCAAAGAGTGCAAGACCGCTAATTACGCCGCCCTTGTACCCAAAGCGCTTTGCGATTAAACCTGCAGGAATAGCCATTACAAAGTATGCGCCAAAGTATGCAACCTGAAGCAGCGCTGCTTCTGTGTTGTTTAGATTTAAGTAATGTCCAAATGGGGAATTAAGAGCATTGACCAAATTCATGGTCAAACCCCATACGAAGAACAAAGATGTTACCAATACAATGGCAATTATAGTTTTTGAGCTACTTTTGTTATTGTTAACAACCACGTTGTCGTTTTCTTTTGTAGTCATCGTCACTCCCGTGTGAGAATAATTCAAAGAGTTTAAGATTTTAAGTTCTTAAATGATTTTGTGCAATGGTGCGCAAGCACACATTTTGCATTGCGCACCATCGACTAGTTAAATTGCACCGAATCTTAAATTTGCATTTGTGATTTAAGACAAAGCGCGATCAAGATGCACGTAGCCGCCATCAACGAATACCCACTGACCGGTGGTGTGCGAAGAGCGATCCGAAAGCAGGAATGCGGCTTCGTTTCCAATCTCTTCCGTGGTAGTCATGCGGTTCTCCAGAGGAATCTTGTCGGTAATAACCTTCAAACGAGCCTGCTGAGCTGCTTCGTCGCCAAAGGTCTTAATCCAATCGGCATACAGTGGGGTCCAGCATTCGGAGACAACAATCGCGTTTACGCGCACGCGGTCATGAATAAGTGCTGCAGCCCATTCGCGAGTCAAGCCTAAGATTCCGCCCTTTGCAGCAGCGTAGGCACTGGTCTTGCCCTGGCCGGTTAGAGCAGTCTTAGAAGAAATATTCACAACAGCGCCGTGGCTTTCCTTTAAGTACTTTACAGCAGCGTGAACAGTCTCGTAGTAGTGAGTGAGGTTTCCGTGAATCGACTTCTCGAAGTCGCGCCAAGAAGTGGATTCCAAATCCTTGTTGTCGTTAACGCCAGCGTTATTTACAATGCCGTCAATATGACCATACTTCTTGTAGGTTTCTTCAATAATTGGTGCAATCTCGTCCGTGTCGTTTAAGTCGAGAAGATAAACATCGTAGTTCTTTGTATATTGCTCAATATCCTTGCGGAATGTCTCTTCTGCAGGATCGGCGCGGTTAATAACTACTGGAATTGCGCCCTCTTGTGCAAGCTGAAGCGTAATGCCCTTACCAATGCCCTTGAATCCACCTGTTACGATGAAAACTTTGCCTTCCAAATGCAAATCCATAATGAACTCCTTTGTTAAATGATGTGGTTTGCTTTTTGATTATTAAATTATGAATCTTGATTAAAGTGGCTAGCAATTTAAAATAAACAGCTTAATGTAAACTGCTAGCCACAATTGCATAACTATCCGCGATAAAGGTACTTTTCAGCCGTTTCCAGCGTCATCTCAGTGCCATTACCTGGGGCAGTTGGTGCAACATAATTACCATTCTTGATTTGTGTTGGATGCACAAAGTGCTCGTGCTGATTGTCTACGTATTCAATCATGCGGCCTTCCTTTGTGCCAGAAACTGCAACGTAATCAAACATTGCAAAGTGGCACACAGCTTCGCACAATCCAACGCCACCTGCGTGTGGGCAAACTGGCTTGTTAAACTTACGAGCAAGCAAGTATTCGAGAACAACTTCTTGTGGACCTGCAACTCGAGTTGCGTCGATTTGCATAATTCCAAACGCGTTTGCTTGCAAGTATTGCTTGAACATGATTCTGCTTTGCATTTGCTCGCCAGTTGCAACTGGTATTGGGTTGATTGCGCGGGCGATTGTTGCGTGTCCAATAACGTCGTCTGGGCTTGTTGGCTCTTCTACCCAAGCTAAGTCGAAGTCGTGGAAGCGATTAATCCAAGTGATTGCTGTTGGAACATCCCATACTTGGTTTGCGTCTACTGCAAGGCGAACGTCTGGGCCGATTGCTTCGCGAGCAAGTGCGAGTCTTCTCAAATCGTCGTCTACATTTTGACCAACCTTAAGCTTAATTTGCTTAAAGCCTTTAACTTGCGATTCTTCCTTAGCGATTGCAACCATTTTCTCGTCGCTGTAACCGAGCCAGCCTGCAGCAGTGGAGTAGCCTGGGTAGCCGTTTACAAGCAAATCAGCAATTCGCTCTTCCTTGCCTTTTTGACCATCTTGCAAGAATTCGATTGCTTCTTCTGGCCTTAAAGCGTCTGTCATATAGCGGAAGTCGAGCGTAGAGACTAATTCTTTTGGATCCATCTCGGCGAGTAAGCGCCACAAAGGCTTTCCAGCTCTCTTTGCTTTAATATCCCACAACGCGCTCAAAATAGCGCCAATTGCCATATGCTCTACGCCTTTTTCTGGACCTAGCCAGCGAAGTTGTGAGTCGTGAACAAAAAGATCCCATGCAAGACGCATGTTGTCTAGTAATTCTTCTACATTCCTGCCAATAAGCACTTGAGACATGGAGTCGATTGCTGCGCAAACAACATCGTTGCCGCGGCCAATTGTAAATACAAATCCAACGCCTTTAATGCCATCGTCTAGGCTTGTTTTGATTTCTACGTATGCGGATGAATAATCTGGATCTTTGTTCATTGCGTCGGATCCAGAAAGCGTTTGCGACGTAGGGAATCTAAAATCATAGGTTTTTACTGATGTAATTGTACTCATAACGATTTGTGCTCCTTTGCTTTAAGATCGTTGTGACCTACATTTGTAATTTTATATCAAAATAATGGAAAAATGTTGTAGTATGAGTAGAAATTTTCGTAAAGCGATTTTTGCGAATATTTCGACGATGACGCAATGTGATAAATGTCATATTTTTGATTTTTTGATTATTGAAAAATTGAGCTTTTTAGTAAGTAAAATCGCGCATTTAGTCCGCGTTTTGCTTGCGACTAATGGCAAATAATTTTATTATTCGGCGTGTCGTAAGAAATTTTCGCATTTTTTGCGCGTTAAATGCGAAATAGTGTATTATGGAACCTGTAATAGCCTTGATAAATCAAGCAATAATTCTATTTTTCAGTTTTTCTGGCAGCTTGTATTATTGCGGATAATCTTAAGTATGTATGCGAATTTTTCTTTAAGATTAGGATTTAGATAGAAAATGATTTAGATGGAAAATGCGTTAAGCAAAAACGCGTAGAATCTAGAAAGGGAGAAAATGGCCATAAATAGCAAACAAAGTGGTTTAGAAGAATCTGAATCGTCGAAGCCTAGAATTACAGAACTTGCTAAAGAAGCTGGTGTTTCTCCGTCTACAATATCTAAGGTAATAAACGGTAGGTCGGGAGTATCGGAAGAAACTAGAAGACGCGTAGAAAAAGTTCTAGCTAAAAGTGGGCGCGATTATTCTCTTGTTAGCACTAAAATTTCTCCAACAGTTGAGCTACTCGTAGATTACGTTGCAAATAATGGCACGATTGAGATGATTACTTACGCGTCTCACTGGGCGCAAAAAGAAGGATTAGCGCTTACGGTTGCTCAAACTAACAATGGCAAAAAGCGCGAGGAATGCTTGCGTGGAATAGTAGATAGAAATCCTTTGGGTGTTATATCGCAAATGTCTGATCTAGAAGAAAAAGATAAAGATTTTTTGCGTATGCGCAATATTCCGCTTGTGATTATTGACCCAGTTTCTATAGGAAGCGGCAACGATCACACGATTTCTATTGATAATTGGACAGGTTCCTACGAGCTTACTCGGCATTTGATTAGTTTGGGCCATAAGCGAATTGGAGTTATTACAGGCCCATTAAACGTTCAATCTGGTGTGGCTCGCTTTGCTGGATACAGTGCTGCTATGGAACAAGCTGGTTTGAGTGTTGATAAAGACTTAGTAAAAGAGGGTGATTATCTTCCAGAGCTTGGATACAAAATGGCTTGTAGTCTTTTGGATTTGCCTAAAGCCAAGCGTCCAACTGCAATTTTTGCTTGCAACGATATTACTGCTGTAAATGTGTATCGTGCAGCTCGCGAGCGCGGAATTAAGTTAGGAACAGAGCTTTCGGTTGCAGGCTTTGATGACGTTTATCCTGCGCAATATTTGATGCCTTCTTTAACAACTGTTAATCAGCCTTTTGATATTATGGCAAAAAATGCTGTTAGTATGATTCTTGCAATTCGAGAAGGCAAGGAGATTGAAAGTCAACTAGTTCTTCCTGCTCATGTTGTTATTCGAGACAGCACTCAGCCAGTTGTTGATTAATATAAGGCTTGTAGATATAGGCTTTATGACTTGTTACATACAAAATGTGGACGCAACTTAAATCAAGATAAATTGCGTCCACAAATTGTTTGTTCTAAATGTGCGTATTTATTTATTATTTGATTGTTTTAGAAGACTACGCAAAGAGACTACATCAAGCTTGTGTAAATCTTGCGAATATCTTCCAAAGTGGCCTTGCGTGGGTTTCCTGGAGTGCAAACATCTGCCAAAGCGTCGTGGCTTAAGCCTTCAATATCTGCCTCACTAGCTCCAACTTCGCTAATCTTAGTAGGATTTCCAAGCTTAACAGTTAAGTCGTGAACTGCCTTTACAGCAGCATTACGCACGGTTTCGAGGTCGTCGGTGTATGCGTTTGGAACGTCGAATGCGGCAGCAATATCGCGATACTTTTCGCCAGTGTAATCTTTGTTATATTCCATAACAGGAGCAAGCAAAATTCCGTTTGCAACGCCATGAGCAACACCAAGACGACCGCCGAGTGGGTGAGCCATGCCGTGAACCAAGCCCAAACCAACGTTGGAGTATGCCATGCCAGTTATGTAGCTTGCGTAAGCCATTTGTTCGCCTGCTGGAACGTCCCCATCTGCGCTCTTTGCAAGGTTTTGTGCAATCATGCGAATTGTTTGCAAAGACAAGCAATCCGAAAGGCTCCATGCACCTGGAGTAATGAAACCTTCGATTGCGTGGGTGAGTGCGTCCAAACCAGTTGCAACCTTAAGCGAGCGTGGCATGGAATCGGTGAGATCTGGGTCTACGAATGCAACGATTGGAATATCGTGAGGGTCTACTGCAACGAACTTGCGAAGCTTTGCAGTATCGGTAACAACATAGTTGATTGTTGTTTCGGAAGCGGTTCCTGCGGTTGTTGGCACGCCAAAGATTGGTACAGAAGGATTCTTTGTATCTGCAACGCCTTCTAGAGAAAGAACATCGCCAAACTCTGGGTTAGCTACAATAATTCCAATGCCTTTGCATGTATCTTGCGGAGAGCCGCCGCCGAGTCCAATAAGGAAGTCTGCGCCAGATGCCTTGAACTTTTCTACACCGTCTTGAATGCATTCAACAGGTGGATTTGGCTTTACGTTGTCGAATACTTCGTATGGAAGACCAGCGGATTCTAGAACGTCGGTAACTCTTTTAACGGTTCCAGTCTTTACAAGAACAGGATCTGTTACAACAAATGCTTTTTTGAATCCATGTGCTTTAGCAACGTTTGGAATCTCTTTGATTGCTCCACGACCAAAGTAAGCAGTCTGATTAAAAATCATTCTATAGACCATGCGAAAATCTCCTTTGAGTTTCTTGTTGGCTTATGCCAAATTTTTGGTAGTCGATTAATATTTTACAATATTGCATGACATTTGGCGAGTGTGTAAATAAGCGTTTTGTTACTAAAATTAACAAATAAACAATTAAAATGAGCATAAACTAACTAATTTTATGCATTTTTATTTATTTTAGATATAAATAAGCACATTTATAAAAATTCGAGCACATGATTTGTAATGCTTATTTTGAAGGAAAAATATTAATCACGTTAAGAAAAATTCTTTAATTGATGGTGTTGTAGTTGCCAAATTGACTTATTTTGCATTAAAAATTGACTTATTTTGTATTTGACTAATCGCGTGAAATGCAAATTTGAGCTTGTAGCATTAACAATCTTATGCAAGCTTCTCATACTAAAGTATGACGATTTTACATAAGAGCATTTTTATATCAAAATTTAATATCAAAATCCCTATTATTCCAATGAAAATATCAGTCTTACGCACTATAGAGAATGCGTTTTTAATCACGTAAATTGTAATTGTAAGGTAATCACAGAAGTATGTGAGGTGCAAAATGAGTGTTGAAAATAGTCAAGATACGCGTTTTACGCAAATGAATTATTCCGCTCAAGAAGGTTTGATTGGCGAGACTGCGGTTGCAGCTTTGCATGTTGTTAAAGATTTTGGCAAGGGCGCAGGCATTGTTCACGCTTTGCGAGATGTTAGCGTTAGCTTCGAGCGCGGCAAGTTTACTGCGATTATGGGCCCTTCTGGTTCTGGAAAGTCAACGTTAATGCATTCTTTAGCTGGTCTTGACAGCGTTAATTCTGGAAAAGTTTTGGTAGATGGCCTAGATATTACAGGTATGAGCGATAATCAGCTTACGCTTATGCGCCGCGAAATGGTTGGGTTTATTTTCCAAAGCTTTAATCTTCTTCCAATGTTTAGCGCTGAGCAAAATATTCTTATGCCTCTTACTTTGGCAGGCAAAAAGCCAGATAAGCAATGGTTTAATACTTTGATTAATACTCTTGGCTTGCAAGATCGCTTAAAGCATAGGCCTGCTGAGCTTTCTGGTGGTCAGCGCCAACGCGTTGCAATCGCTCGAGCTTTAATCTCTAAGCCTTCCGTAGTTTTTGCAGACGAGCCTACTGGCAATCTCGATTCTGCTTCCAGCTTAGAAGTTTTGCATTTTTTGAAGAAGTCTGTAACGGAACTTGGTCAAACTGTGATTATGGTTACTCACGACGCTGTTGCAGCGTCTTATGCAGATAGAGCAATCGTGTTTGCAGATGGTCAAATCGTTGAAGACGTGCAAAATCCTACTGCAGAAGGAATGAGCAAGATGCTTATGGAACGCAGCGAGGCTGGCGTTAATAATCAGCCTGCTCAATTGCAATAAAAGGGGTGAAGTTAGAATGTGGAAAATCGCACTAAAACTTATGCGTAAAAGCGTGCGCATGCTAATCGCCTCTGGAATTGCAATTCTTATAGGCAGCATGTTTATGAGCGCTACTTTGCTTTTTGCAAACAGCGTTGATGACTTGATGGTTCGTAACGCAACAAATGAATTCGGTAGCGCAAATTATGCAATCTCATTTAGGAATCCTAACAGTTCTCCGAGTAGTAAAATTCATTATAAAGACCTTCATTTAGACGAAATATCGAAGATGCCTGGTGTTAATGGCATTCGTAGTGACGATGCGACTGCTCTTGTAAGAGTGGAAAAAGGTGATAAATCAGCTACGAGTATTGCTTGGTCTAATGGTTTGTATGGAAATCTTCCTGTGTATAAATCAACAGAAGGTAGAGATCCGCAAAAAATAGGCGAAATCACGCTTATTAAAAGTATTGCTAAATCAATACATGCAAACGTTGGCGATACTATAACTTTGGTTAAAGTAGATGACACTGGCGGAGATAAAGAAAAATCGTACGATGTTCGTGTGGTTGGTCTTGTTGATGATGGAGAGCATTCTCAAATACCATTTTCAAATCGCGGCACGTATCTTGGTGGCGTAACGAATGATTTTTGTGCAAAACTCAACAATCTTAAGAATTTTGACAATGAAGTTGTGCAAAGCAAAGTGTACATGAGTATTGATGAATCTAAAATAAACGATTTATCTCCTAAGATTAACTCTTTGCTTCCTTCGAGATTCTCTCTTATGTCTAGGCATGAAGTTGGCGTAAGAGCTGTTCGAAATGTGTCTAACGGTACCAATTTTGTAACCATGTTCTTGCTATCTTTTGGTATTCTAGCGTTGCTTATTTCTTCGCTTGTTATAGCAAACACATTCCAAGTTTTGGTTGCTCAACGCAGACGCACTCTTGCACTTTTGCGCGTAATCGGTGCACAATCGCACCAGCTTTATGCAGCAGTTTTGCTTGAAGCTGCAATACTTGGAGTTATTTCTGCGGCTGTTGGCGTGCTTTGCGCAATAGGATTTATGGGCGCAATTAGTAACGTGAATATTAATTCTGGACCGTTATCTAAGATTCCTTTGATTGTTTCGCTTCCAGCGGTTGTGTGGCCAATAGCAATTGGCACGATTGTAACAGTTCTTGCATCTATGAGTGCTGCTCGATCTGCTACAAAAGTAACGCCTATGGAAGCGCTGCGACCAATGGATTTGATTAAAGATAAGCGTGCAAGCATTATTCGCGCTGTTTTTGGCGTTCTGTTTATTGTTGTAGGTATTTTAGCTGCGGCTTTAAGTGCTACTTCTTTAGCAAGCATGATTGCGAGGAAGTCTCCCACTGCTGGTTCTGACTCTTGGATGACTTTGCTTGGAGCAATGTTTGGTTGTGCGCTTGTTTTTATTGGCATTATTATTACAGCAACATTCTGGATGCCGTTTGCTATGAAGGCAACTGGAGCAATCATGGCACTTTGTGGGCCAGCTTCTAAAGTTGCTAATGCAAACGTGCAAAGAAATCCTAGAAGAGTTGCAGCAACTGGAACAGCTTTGCTTATTGGCGTAACGCTTGTTTCTACAGTAGTAACGGGCGCAATCTGCGGTAAAGCAACTCTTAAAGGTGTTGTTGATGACCATTACAGTGTTGACATTATTATTCAAGGCAAGAATGTTGATGAATCTTTAGCTGCCGACATTTCAAAGATTAGTGGAATAAAGCATACTGAGTTGCTTCCTGCAGTTCCTATGACTTTTAAGAATGCTAAGGGTAAAACTGAGTACGCTATGGCAGCTGGAGTTGATAATACAGATCAACTTAGAAATGTAATGCACACTGATCTTGATGGCGTTAATATAAACAGGGATTCTGTGCTTTTGCCTAAGTTTAATAATGAAGGTGGAGAGCCTTTTGAGCTTAAAAAAGGAAACCTTGATTTGCAAGCTTATGTAGAAAAGTACAGTTCTAGTGAAGATAGTGTAGATAGTATTACGCCATTTACTGGAATGAATACAGACTCGAGTAATAACGATAAGAGCATTACTGTAAAGCAAGTTCAGTTTAAGAAGTATAGAAATGTTAATATATATTCAAGGAATACTGCTTTTGTTAGCAAATCTTACTTCAATAACTACCTTAAGCCTACAACGCATATTTTGCTTATTTCGGTAGACTCTAGCAAAGCTAATCTTGTAGATATTGTTAAGAATATTAGAAATATTACATCTAGCTATGCGGAGGTTATGGCTGGTGGAAGCGTGTTCCAACGAGCGCAGTGGGAGAGTGCTATCGACATAATGATGATGTTGCTTGTTGGCTTAATAGCAGTAGCTGTTGTGATTGCTTTAATAGGCGTTGCAAACACATTAAGCTTGTCTGTTATTGAGCGCACTAAAGAATCTGCAACTTTGCGCGCAATCGGCATGACAAGAGGACAGGTTAGAAGATCTCTTGCGTTGGAAGCAACGTTGATTTCCCTAACAAGCACTGTTTCTGGCTTGATTGTTGGAACAGCGTTTGGTTGGATTGGATCTTATATGGTATTTAGCGCAATTGGCAAAGTTCCGTTTGTAATTGATTGGACTATTTACGCGGTTCTTGCTCTAATCGCTTTACTTGCAGCGCTTCTTTCCAGCGTGCTTCCAGCTCGTAGAGCAGTAAAGTCTTCGCCAGTAGTTGCGCTCGCGGAGGACTAATCGCTAGAAACGCAAAACAAAATGCGGTTGCAATTTTAATCATTCAATTAAGAATTGATTAATTTGCAGCCGCATTATTTTTATAGAAAAGATTTATTGTCTATAAGAACATTCGCATTGTTTTTTATTTTTATAAAAATAGTTAAACAAGACTGTTTTCGTAAGCAAACACAACAGCTTGGACTCTGTCTCTTGCATTGATTTTTCCCAAAATATGCGCAACATGCGTTTTAACTGTTGGCAAGCTAATAAACAGTTTATTAGCAATCTCTTGGTTAGATAGTCCGTGAGCAATCTCTACAAGAACTTCGCGCTCGCGATCTGTTAAATCATTTAAGCAAGAATCGTACGTGTTTGCGCTTTGCTCGTTTTTAGTCGCAATCTCTTCTTTTGATTTTTCTTCATCGTTAGGCTTAGAGATCATTGACTCAATTAAGCGCTTTGTAGCAGTTGGAGCAATAATTGCGTTTCCTTGATACACAGTTCGTATTGAATTAAGCAATGTTTCTGGCTCTGTATCTTTAAGCAAAAATCCCGATGCGCCCGTATGAATCGCAGCCATAACGTATTCGTCTAAATCAAAAGTTGTTAAAATAATAATGTGCGTATTGCTATTAGCATCTTCTTGCAAGATTTTGCGCGTAGCTTCCAAACCGTCCATGTTAGGCATGCGCACGTCCATCAAAATAACGTCTGGATTTTCCTTTGACGCAACTTCTACAATTTCATTTCCATTCGCTGCTTGCGCAACAACTTGCATATCTTTTTGCGAGTTGATTACCATAGCAAATCCTGCGCGCACAAGCTCTTGATCGTCTGCTATTGCGACTCGAATTACTCCATTGTTTTCCATATTTTCCATGTTTTCCATACTATCAATTTATTCGTGCTTGTTGGCAAGTCTGTGTTGAATTTGTTCATCAAGCGAAGGAGCGGGGCGAACCGCAATCTCAGTTATATTTGCACTATTATTTGATGAATTAACACTTGAACCTGTTTCTCGCAAAATTCCAAGTAGTTTTCGCATGTACCTAAGTGCTGAGCGACCTTCATCTCCAATGTTTTTAAAAGCTTTACTAATTGCTTCAATTTGTTCCTGCTCTAGTTCTTGCTTTTTCTCTTGCTCTAGTTTTGTTGACTTTGGCTTTTCTGCATTGCTATTTGATTTTTCGTATTCATTTAGCATATATATTCCACTATTTGCAGCATCAATTACTTTATGCAATGTAACTGCAACTTTTTGCTGAATGTTTGCACTAATACGCTGCCTTTCGGCATTTGCTGCAAGTACTTCTAGCTGTTTTTGCTCTTGCTCTAATTCTGTTCTGCGCGCTTTTAGAATCAGCAAATTATTGTCATCGTTTCTGCGGTAATAAGCAAATGCAATGGCAATAAAACAAATTAACGCAACTATAAAACCAAAAATTAATCCTACGGACGCCATTTGCATAATGTCATAAAAATTAGTTGTGTACGCATTAGAAGTAAAAAATCGTATTGGAGTTTCATTTTGCGGAATATTTCTTGATGCAACACCAATTTTTACAGCAAAAATAGCAGATTCGGCGAGTACTACAGCACTAACCCACTGCCATGCGTGCTTTTTACCATAGAGCACAGCAGCATAAACAATGGCTGGTATAAAGAAATTAGCGAATAAAATATTAGGTAAGCATATAAGCTGTATTGCAGAAAATACTGCTGCAATAATTGCGCACATAGTTGGAGCTTTTCTGCGAAACATGAATGGCACCATGGTTGTAAGAGTAAATACTATATAAAGTATTTGTACTAAAAGTGAGCTGGAATATTGTGAATGCATTACATTTCCAACAATAAAATCGTAAGTTGGTATAAAAAGCATTAGAACAGTCCAAGGCGATGCATAAATAACATCTCCAATAAGCCAATGTTGTTCAAACCATTGCGATACTTTTTCAATCCTATTTTGTGAATCATTTGCTTCTGGCAAAACTTTTGATGAGGTTTTATCGCTTGTATTTGCTGGTTTTTCTTGCACTGATAATGGATTATTAGCTTTTGCGTTTTTATAAGTAGCGTTAGGAATACTGTTTAATACAGAAGCAGTAGTGTTTGATTGGTCTGTGCTGTAAGAGTATGGAATAAAAGCAGCAATACTAAATGTTCCATCGTTTTGTATTCCATAATCAAGTGTTCCATGAAGATTTTCAATGCGTTCTTTCATGCCAATCAAACCATAACCATTTTTATGTTGCGCATTGCTATTTTGCGTTTGGTTAACTTCAAGCTTGTGTACTTCGTTTGTGATTTTTAGTGTTAATCCTTGTTCGTTCCATTCTTCGTGAATGTCTATTTTGATGCCATTTCCTGCGTGCTTTCGAATATTAGTAAGAGACTCCTGAACAACGCGGTATGCAACGGTTTGTGCATCTTTGTTGAGTTTATTAGAAGAATTTATGCCATCAACAGTGTGCCAAAAAATATTTTTAGGAGATGCGATTTTTGCTTGCTCAATAAGCGAAGGTATGTGATTGAAATCCAATTGAGCGGATGGAGCGTCTGTTAAAGCTTCTAGCAGTCGACGCATGTCGTGAACGGCGCGCTCTGATTCGTTTTTAATAATATGCATTGTTTTTTTAGCAAGAGAAATATCTTGTGTTGCTGCATAGCGACCACCGTCTGCTTGAACAATAATAATAGAAAGCGTGTGAGCAACAATATCGTGCATATCCCTAGCGATTCTAGCGCGCTCTGCAGTAACAGCAATATGCTGAGCTTTTTTTCGGTACGCGCGAATAGCGTTATTGTTCTCTTGTAAAAGTTGAATAGTGTGCACGTGAGTGCGCTGCCAGTAGCCAATAATAACCGTAATTGTAGTAATAATAATCGCAAAAATTATAGTAGGAATTGCAAAATCAAGTATAATTGAAACGCAATTTTTTATGTTACTACTATTTATATTTTTTACGCTGCAAGAATAACTAGCTTTTGAATGATTGTTGCCATATATTGGCCCCATTACAATATTCCACGATATTACTGCGCAAGATAATACGGTTGTTACGTAAGCTGCAATAACAAAAGCTTTTGAATGCTCTGGATTTCCGCGTGCAATAGCATTAACAAGTAGCACAAAGCCAAAGAAATCAGCAAGAAGTTGAGTAGGGCCAAATATTACTTGCAAAATGCATGCAACAATAAAAATAACAGCTGTGTGTTCGGGCCATATTCTTCGTACTGAAAGTAATGATGCAACAACAATATTTATAAGCAAGGTTGTAATTAGCGAACTTTGCGTCAAGAATCCGTCAACATTGCTTATAATAGTATACCGATTGTTTGAAAGTGTAAAAAGAATAAGTGGAATAATGCCCCACAATATATCGTTTAGCGTAAGCTCAGTGCGTAAGCGTTGTATGGCTTTGTTAAACGTGTGAGATATTTTCATACCTACTAGGCTAGTACACGGTACTTTATAGAACAATCGAACTTTAGTATGATTTATATAAGAGTGCGAGTTTGCGTATGTGATTTGTTGTTGCAATGTTGCATGCGAGTGCAGAAAGGAATGTTTACAATGGCACTGCTAACAAAGTATTACGTACCAGGATTGTATGTAGAAGAGCGCGCAATCGATGTTCCTTTAGACTGGGAGCAAAATACTCCAGGCGATTCTATTAAAGGGGAGACGATTCGCCTATTTTGCAGAGTTATTTGCGCTCCAGAACATGTGCATGACGATTTGCCTTTGCTAGTGTTTTTGCAAGGAGGTCCAGGCGGCCAGTGCCCTCGTCCGCTTTCGCCGTCTAGCGATGGTTGGATTCAAGAGGCAATTAAGCATTTTCGTGTTGTTCTTCCAGACCAGCGTGGTGTTGGGCGCTCTTCTAGGGTAGATGCTTCTACGATTAAGCGCATGGCAGACGACGGCGTGAGTGTAGAGAGGCAAGCATGGTACTTAAAGCGATTCTTAGCAGATTCCATTATTCGCGATTTTGAGCATTTGCGCTTAACTGAATTCAATGCAAAGCCGTGGGTTTCTTTGGGTCAAAGTTATGGTGGATTCTTAACGCTTACGTATTTGTCTCTTTTCCCACAGGGCTTACTTGCAAGCTTTACAACGGGCGGTATTCCTCATGTTCCAGCTAGTGCGCGTGAAGTTTACGAGCACACATTCCCACGTATGGCTAGAAAAACTGAGCAATTCTACGAGCGTTATCCGCAAGATGTTGCGCGCGCTGCAGCTATTGCAGATAGGATTTCTCAAGGAGATGTTTTCTTACCTAATGGCGAAAAGTTAACGGTTGAGCGATTCCAGACTCTTGGTTCGTCTTTTGGCATGAAGCCAAGCTTTGAAAGGGTTCATTGGCTGATTGACTCCGCTTTTTCGGATGGAGATGGCTCTCTTAAGGCGTTTAAGCATGGTGGTGGAACAGCAGATGGCTATTTAAGTGATGAGTTTCTTTATGGTGTTATGGATGCAACATCTTCTAGTCCGCTATATTGGCCGCTGCAAGAATTTATTTATGCTGATGGTGAATTAGAGCACCCGATTTTGTGGGCAGCTCAGCAGGTTAGGGAAACAATGCCAGAGTTTTCTGGTAGCGCGCGTCCGCTTTTGTTTACTGGAGAAGCTGTGTTTCCGTGGATGTTTGATCAGCAAAAAGCTTTGCAACCATTCTTGCCAGCAGTTGATTGCATGATGAACGATATGCAATTTGGCAAGATTTACGATTTAGATCAGCTTGCAAATAACGAAGTTCCTTTGCAAGCAGCGGTTTACTTCGACGACTTGTATGTTGATTCTGGTCTTCAGCTAGACACTTTGTCTCATATTTCTAACTCTCATTATTGGACAACTAACGAGTTTGAGCACGATGGAGTTCATGGCGACTTTGTGTTCCGTCATTTGTTGGAAGAAGCAAGGAATCGTGGAGATTTAGAGTCTATATATAAGTGATATAAGTGATAAGTAACTTTTGATTAAAGTACCTAACAAATGATTAGATATACAAGTTATATATACAAATGATTAGATACTTAATAAAAAGTTAGTGTTTATTTTAGTGTTTATTTATTAAGGGGATTTGTTAATGAGTTCTAACTCAATTGGAACCGTTGGATTTATTGGCTTTGGAAACATGGCTCAAGCGATTGCGCAAGGCTTGATTCGCGCTAATGTTTTACAAGGCAAAGATATGGTTGCAAGCGCGGCGCACTTTGAAAAACTTGCTAATAATGCAAGCAAATTTGGCGTAAAAGCGTTAAAAAGCGCGTGTGAAGTTTGCGATTCTAGCAATGTTTTAATTTTGGCTGTAAAACCAAATCAAATAGAAGAAGTTTTGCAACCTATTGCAAAAACTATTGTAGAAAGAAAAATCGCAATTATTTCCGTTGCAGCAGGCTGGACTCTTAAGCGTTACCAGAATCTACTTGGCAAAGATGCTAACGTGCAATGCATTATTCCAAATACGCCAATCGCAGTTTGCCAAGGAGTCACTCTAGCAGAAAGTGAAAATACGCTAACAGATAGTCAACTAGAAGCTTTTAACGCGATTTTTGAGCCTATATCTTTAGTTGAACGAGTAGATAGCGAGCACATGAATATTGCAATGTGTGTTTCTAGTTGCGCTCCAGCTTTTACTGCTATGTACATGGAAGCTTTAGCAGATGCTGGCGTAAAGTATGGTCTAAAGAGAGATTGTGCATATCGCTTGGCTGCAAAGATGATTGAGGGAGTAGGCGCGTTGTATATGGATACTCGCGTTCACCCAGGGGCTATGAAGGACGCAGTATGCTCTCCTGGTGGAACTACGATTCGAGGTGTTGCAAAGCTAGAATCGTGTGGTTTTAGGGGAGATGTTATTAGCGCTGTTGACGCAATTCAACAAAAATAAAACAGTACGAGTATAGTAGTGTAGTCACTTCCGCTAGCTGGTCTAAAGTAGGTAATATGTCTTTAACTATTGGAATCGTAGGTTTGCCTAACGTTGGTAAATCAACTATGTTTAATGCGCTAACACGAAATAACGTTTTAGCGGAAAATTATCCATTTGCAACAATCGAGCCAAATACTGGTATTGTGCCTTTGCCAGACAAACGTTTGCCTGTTTTAGCAAAGCTTGTTAAAACCGAGAAAATCGTTCCAGCAACCGTTACATTTGTTGATATTGCAGGAATCGTTAAGGGTGCAAGCGAGGGAGAAGGCTTGGGTAACAAGTTCCTTGCTAATATTCGTGAGGCGGATGCTATTTGCGAAGTTGTTCGCGCGTTTAACGATGATGACATTGTGCACGTTAATGGCAAGGTGGATCCTGCAGACGATATTGACACAATCAACACGGAGCTTATTCTTGCAGATTTGCAAACAATCGAGAACGCTTTGCCAAAGTTAGAAAAAGATTTACGTGGCAAAAAAGTTACTCAAGAATACGTTGGCGCAGTGAACAAAGCTAAAGAAATTCTTGAATCTGGAAAGACGATTGATCAGGCTCATAGCGAGAAGTTGATTAATAAAGATGACGTTTACGATTTGCACTTGCTTACTGCTAAGCCTTTTATTTATGTGTTTAATGTTGACGATTCGGAGCTTTCGGATGATTCTTTGAAGTCTAAGCTAGCGGCATCTGTAGCTCCTGCAAAGGCGATTTTCCTTAACGCGCAATTTGAGTCGGAGCTTACTGAGCTTGATGAAGAAGATGCTAGAGAAATGCTTGCAGATGCAGGATTACAAGAATCTGGATTGGATCAGCTTGCGCGCGTGGGCTTTGATATTTTAGGGCTTCAAACCTATTTGACGGCTGGCGTTAAAGAAGTTCACGCATGGCAAATTCATAAGGGTTGGACAGCTCCGCAAGCTGCAGGCGTTATTCACACAGATTTTGAGCGTGGATTTATTAAAGCAGAAGTTGTTTCTTACAATGATTTTGTTGAGGCTCAAGGCTCTATGGCAAAAATCAAGGAAGAAGGAAAGCTTCGTCTTGAAGGCCGCGATTACGTTATGCAAGACGGAGATATTGTTGAATTTAAGTTTAATGTGTGATTAGTTAGACAATAATCATATAAATAATCAAATAACGTGTAATTTGGCGCTGCTTAGGCACTATAGTGTAGTATCGAAGTGGCGCCTTTTATTTTGTTTACTTATGGAGATTGTATGAATATATTTTATGCTTTTAAAAGCATGTTAAAGTCGCTTATTTCGCGATTTGTGAAATATGTTATTAGCTTAAAATCTCCAAAAAATCGCAAAATTTTCTACAAGCGTGCGCTCGCTTTTCTAATTGTTTTGGTCTTCTTTAGTTTTGTTGGATTCCAAGTATCGCATGTTGTTCAAGAAGCGAATAAGCGTATTTTTGTAAATCTTAAAGCACAATATTTTAAGTCGCACAAGCTTGATTCCGCTTTAAGTAATGTAAAAAGTAAAAAAGGCGATAATTTTGGCGCAAAGTCGAAAGCAAAAAAGACGCCATTAGAGCATAATGATAAGTCCAAAGATAAGTCTAATGATAGCTCTAATGCACAAAATCAAAATGCGAATGCAATTGATTTTTATAACTTATGGAAGATTTCTACAGGCGGTCAATATCCAAATCTTTCTGGAATAGATGCAAATCATTTGCAAATAAATGTAGACCTTAAAAAACAACGTGTTTATATTTATGCGAATAATAATCTTGTTTATACAATGATTGTTAGCTCTGGAATGAATAACTCCACACCTAAAGGCGATTTTAGAATAGGGCATAGGGGATATCACTTTTACAATAGCACCGAAGGAATGGGTGGAGACTATTGGGTTGGTTTTATAGGAGCAAAGTATTTGTTCCACTCTGTTCCAACTCGTGCTAATTTTGGCGATTATATTGTAAAAGAAGCGCAAAAACTTGGGTCCTCTGCATCGCACGGATGTGTTCGACTAAGTGTTCCAGATGCTAATTGGTTCTATACGAATATTCCAGACGGAACAGCAGTGCATATTGAATAATTTGTTTTAGAGTTATGTAAAGCATTTACGTAAGTAAGAAATATAAAAAATCAGGAGATTTCAAAATTCAATCCCCTGATTTTTTGTTTGCGCTTTAATTGCGTTTGTTTTAACTGCGTTTGCTTTAACTATGTTTGTTTATTAGAAGAACAAAACGCTAGCTGTGCAGGCCAATGCTGTTAAAACAATAGATGCCAGGAAGCTTGCTAAGAATGCTGCTTTTCCTTGCTTAAATATAACTCTAAAGTTTACGTTGATTCCAAGAGCGGCCATAGCCATTCCAAGGAATACGTATCCTGCATCTACAAGGAGTGATGCGTAAGACGAAACAAAAGGCACGTACGTACCAATAACGGATGCTGCAATAAATCCAAGCATAAACCATGGGAAGTTGATTTTGCGCTTTCCGTTATCTTCTACTTGGCTGTGGCGAGCATTCCACCAAATTGCAATAAAGATTGATGTAGGAACAAGCATAAGAACTCGTGTAAGCTTCATGATTGTTGCAACGTCAATGCTTCCAAAAGCTCCGCCCGCTGCAACAGCGTGTGCGATTTCGTGGAGCGATGCGCCAGATGCAATTCCAAGCTGCTGCTTAGTCATTCCAAAGTGAGGAAGAATAAAGATTTCTGCCAAAGCGTAGATTGTGCCCATTATTGCAACTGTTGCAACAGCCATAACCTCGTTTTGTTCTTTTTCGTCCTCATCTTGTGGAAGCACTGGCATAGATCCCGAAAGCCCCATAACAGCTGCCGCTCCGCAAATGCTTGTGCCTCCTGCAGTTAGCATTGCAAGTTGAGGGCTTACTTTAAGAAGTTTTGCAATATTATATGTAACGCAAACCATAACAGCAACGAGTACAGCTGCGATTGGCAAGCACTTTAATCCTTGAGTAAATAGAACGTGCAAATTTAGCTTAAAGCCAAGCAAAATAATGCCTAGTCGAAGTAGCTTATTTGCGATTAGGCCAGCAGATGCTTTAACGCCTGCTCGTCTAGAATCATTGTTCAACTTGTATACGTGCAAAGGCAGCTGCAGAGCCATACCAATAAGCAACGCAATAATAAGAGCTCCCAAAAGGCTTAGGCCTGGGAACTGCTTGAGCCAGCTGCCGATTAAGGAAGCTAGAAGTGTAAGCACAGCTATAAGAGCCATGTTTGTTGTGCAGATTTTCTTTTTCCATGTATCAAAGAAATTAACCATTTAGCCAATTATTCTCTCATAATCGGACAAAAACGAACAAAAAATCAAAAATATTTACACATTTTCTAGCGTTTTGTTGTAATGGCAAGCGACACGCCTATATAAAAATCACATAATAAAACATATTCGATAAAAATCTATCGTAGTTTTGTATTAGTTCCATTTACATTGTGATTAATTAAATCTTGTTGAAAAAAATCATAATTGTGTAATCATTATATGTAGTTAAAGAGGTAATTATGTGCAATATTAATATTCAAATTAAACGCATTTATGAATCATCTGATGAAGATGATGGCTTGCGAGTATTAGTAGATAGATTGTGGCCTAGAGGAATAAGTAAAGAAAAGGCAAATCTTGATTTGTGGTGTAAAGATATTGCTCCATCAAGTGATTTGCGAAAATGGTTTAGCCATAAGCCTGAGCGCTTTAAAGAATTTTCTAATCGTTATATTGAAGAGTTAGATGAGAATCAAGATTGTGTAAACCAAATCGTAGATATATGTAGAAAAAGTAAAAAAGTAACGTTTTTATATGCAGCGAAAGATCCGCGTATAAATCATGCAACTGTATTAAAAGATTACATTCAAAATGTTTTGCAAAATTAAGATTGTAATAAGCGAATCTAATACATAAGCAAAAGTTTATGTTTATAAACTTTTATGAGTAATAATTAGTGGTGTTTGATGCGTTTTCGACACACCGATTTTCCTTGATATTTCAACAAAACAAATTTATAAATTTATTATTTTTCAAATTGTCTCGACACTTTGTGATTAGTACATTAGAATGACCACTTGGCTAGGGGGCGGCGGTTGGTATAGCCTCTGCAAAATCTGCCAAACCTGCGCTTGAGTAGTGCTTGTTTTTTTTTTTTAAGCTGGCGCTTGTTTTGGTGGTTGTTTTTCAATCACAAACGTATATATAAACTTGTTTTATGCAAGGAGAAAACGATGAAATCGTTGTTTACATGGCAGCTTCATGGAGACGGAAAAACTTTGAAGCCAGGAGAAGTAGTAGAGCCAGATGAGCGTTTAACTTGGACTCGTACTGCTGGTATTGGCGCTCAGCATGTTATTGCTATGTTTGGCGCAACATTCTTAGTGCCAATTCTTACAGGCTTTGATCCGTCTACTACTTTAATGTTCACGGCTCTTTCTACAGCACTGTTCTTGTTGATTAACGCAAATAAGCTTCCTAGTTATTTAGGAAGCTCTTTTGGTCTTATAGCACCTGTTATGGCTGTAACTGCAGCACATAAGGGCATTGCTGTAGCAAGCTTTGGCATTATGTGCACAGGTATTCTTCTTGCGCTAATCGGTGTGCTTGTGCATTTTGCAGGAGCAAAGTGGATTGACATTATTATGCCTCCTGTTGTTAACGGTGCAATTGTTGCAATCATTGGCTTTAACTTGGGACCGGCTGTTTGGGGTAACTTCCAAAAGGCTCCAGACACTGCTTTGGTAACTTTGGTTGCAGTTATGCTTATTGCAGTGATTTTCCGCGGTCTTCTTGGGCGATTGAACATCTTGCTTGGTGTTCTTGTTGGCTACGCGTATGCATGCTTCCAGGGTCAAGTTGACTTTAGCAAGATTGAGCAAGCAGCTTGGATTGGCTTCCCTAAGTTCCACACTCCGCAAGTTGACTTCTCTGTTTTGCTTATGTTCTTGCCAGTTGTGCTCGTTCTTATTGCAGAAAACGTTGGTCACGTTAAGTCTGTAGCTCAAATGACTGGCCGCGACTACGATTCCAAGATTGGTACAGCTTTGTTTGCAGACGGCTTAGGCACTGCAATAGCTGGTTGCTTTGGCGGTTGCGGTACTACAACATATGGCGAAAACATTGGCGTTATGGCTGCAACAAAAGTGTATTCTACTGCCGCTTATTGGTGCGCTGCATTCTTTGCATTCGTGTTAAGCCTTTGCCCAAAGTTTGGTGCAATTGTAAACTCCATTCCAGCTGGCGTTTTGGGTGGTGTAACCACTTTGCTTTACGGCATGATTGGCATGATTGGCGTGCGCATTTGGGTAGAAAACAAAGTGAACTTCGATAAGCCAGTTAACATTATGATTGCTGCAATCGTTATGATTATTGGCATTGCTAACTTCCAATTTGCTGTTTCTGGAATTCAGTTCAACGGTATTGCAATCGGCACTGTTGTTGTGTTGGTTGTTTACCACGTAATGAAAGCGATTGGAAAGCTTACTGGAACAATCGCTAAAGACGATCCAGATGTTGCTTAGCATAAATGCTTATATGATTTAATTTAATCAAATTAGGCGCGTTCGCTACTTTTGCGAGCGCGCTTTTTTGTAATTACTTTTGACTACACAACAAACACAACACGTAGATTGGGAATAATTAGTATAGTATTATTAACCTTATGTTGAAAGTCATTATAGAAATACTCATTGGCGTTGCATGGGCTGCTTTTGGCGCTTATATGGCTAAAAAACCTAAAAACACTAAAGTGCATAAGCGTTCCGATTATACAAGCGATGGAAAGAAAAAGAGCAATCAAAATAATGATTCTGCCAATACTTCTGCCGATACTTCTACGGATGATTCCAACGATCAAGATGTAGTTATAGAAAGCATTGATGAAGATAATAGCAATGCAAATGTTGTTACTAAAGATGAGTCTAAAGATGAGTCTAAAGATGAGTCTAATAGTAAAAACAAAGATAAGACTTCTTCAAAGTTTGCAAAAAAAATAAAAGATTTGGCAGACTATTATAGTGACGATGATGACCTAGGTGACCTCTTTAGTGACATATTAGAAGCTAAGAAAAAACTAGAAAACGAAGGCGATTTACACAAAAATAGCAATACTAGTGAAGATAGTGAGAATAGTGAAAATCGCGAAAGCAATACTAGCAATATTAGCGATAATAGTGAAAGCAATAAAAGCGATAATACAAGCTCAAACAGTAAGGAGAATAATCGCTATATGAGAATAGATTTTGATGTAAATAAGTTTGTTGGAAAATCAAGAAAATGGCGTTGGGCTATTGTTGCAATCGTAGTAGCAATAGCTTTTATATGCTCAATTATTTTTGGTTTTTCTACTTTTATTACAGATTGCATGTGGTATGCGCAACTTGGATTTGAGAGCGTAATCTGGATTCAACTAGCCGCAAAAATCGGCGTTTGGGCTCTGTATGCTCTGCTTATGGCTGCGTTTGGGTATTTGTCTGCATATATTGCGATTAAAAAACGCCCTGGAAGCGAAGATGGCGTATATGTTAAAGAAAAAGGCAATATTTTAGACACTAAAAAGGGAATAAGCTCTAAGCTTGCAATGCATGTTGCAGGAGTTGTGTCTTTGATTGTAGGCGCTGTGTTTGGAATGCAATTCTACAATCATTGGGTGCAAATTTTGCTTATGTTTAACTACCAATCATTTGGTATTAAAGATCCGCAATTTGGATTTGATAACGGCTTCTACGTGTTTGCTTTGCCAGGCTTGCGTCTTTTTACAAGAGCGTTTATTGTTCTTCTTGCTGTTTCTTTGCTATTTAGCGTTATAACAAACGCTTTGATGGGAGCTGTAAGAATTACACTTCCTGTAGATGGAAAGGGCATTTTTAGCATAACTAAAAGCGCAAGGCGTCAAATTTCTGCATGGTTTATGCTAGTTGTTATTTTCTGGTCCGTTTTGCAAATATTAGATGTGTTTGCGATTGTAAATTTGGATGGTTCTAAGATTACTGGCGGATCTTACACAGATATGAATGCTGGTGTTCCTTCCAGCATTGCAATGGCTGTAATAACACTAATTGTTGGAATTGTTATAACAGCGTGGCTGCTAAAATCTCATGCTCTTAATGGGAATGTAAAAATTGGCACGCGTTTTGTTGTAGCTGTTAAAGCTTGGCGCACACCTGCTATAGCTGTTGCATCTTTAGTTGTATGCGCTATGGTGTTATCTTTTGCTTGGCCTGCTCTTTTGCAACGTTTTAAGGTAGCGCCGAATGCTCAAGAATTAGAAGCCACTTATATTCAGCGAAATATTGATGCAACTAAGTTTGCGTATGGCTTAAATAATGTTAAAAAAGAATCGTATAACGCTACTTCGGAAGGAAAGTCGGGAGCGCTTGCAAAAGAAGCAGAGTCTACTGCACAAATCAGGCTTTTAGACCCTCAAGTTACTTCTCCAACATTCCGTCAATTGCAGCAATCTAAGCAATACTATACTTTTGCAGATACTCTTTCTGTAGATAAGTACGACATTGATGGAGTGAGTCAAGACACGGTTATTGCTGCGCGCGAGCTTGATCTAGCTGGAAACGATAATCGAAATTGGGTTAATGACCACACTGTTTATACGCACGGGTATGGCGTTGTTGCAGCTTATGGAAACAAGGTTACTGCAGATGGTCAGCCGCAATTTATGGAGTATGGAATTCCAACTCAAGGAAAGCTTACAAAGTTAAAGAAGTATGAGCCGCGTATCTACTTCTCGCCAAATGCTCCAAAGTATTCGATTGTTGGTTCTCCAAAAGGCTCTGCTCCTTGGGAATTTGATTATCCAACTGGCTCAAATGGCGCTTTAACAACGTTTAAGGGAAATGGTGGACCAAGTGTAGGTAACTTCTTCTCTAAGCTGCTACACGCTATTCGTTTTGAATCAGATCAAATCTTATTCTCGGATAGAGTTACTGCAAATTCTCAGATTTTGTATGATCGCGATCCTAAGACTCGTGTTTCTAAAGTAGCTCCATACTTGACATTAGATGGGCGCGTTTACCCAGCAGTTGTTGACGGACGAGTTAAGTGGATTGTTGACGGATATACAACGTCCGACTCTTACCCATATTCGCAAATGACTGATTTTGGGCAGGTGACTCAAGATTCTACAACAACAACATCTCGTTCGATTAAAGGCTTGACTAATCAGCGAGCAAACTATATTCGCAATTCAGTTAAAGCTACTGTTGATGCGTACGACGGTTCTGTTGACTTGTATGTGTGGGATAAAAAAGACCCTGTGATTAAAGCTTGGAGATCAATATTCCCAGGGCATTATCACGATATTTCTAAGATTTCTGGCGATTTGATGAGTCATATTAGATACCCAGAAAGCTTGTTCAAAGTACAAAGGCATTTGCTTGCAAAGTATCATGTTGACAGCGCAAGCCAGTTCTTCTCGGGAGAAGACTTCTGGCAGACTCCAGTAGATCCTACAGAATCTCAAAGTCTTCAGAGAGAAGATATTTTGCAACCTCCATACTATTTGACCTTGCAAACTAGAGGAGCAAACAAGCCAGTATTTTCGCTTGTTTCTACATACATTCCTGCTGGAAGATCTACTCGAGAGATCCTAACTGGATTCTTGTCTGTAAATTCAGATGCTGGAAATGTTGCTGGAAAAGTAAGCGAAAATTATGGAAAACTAATGCTTCAAGAGTTACCTAAAGTTTCCAATGTTCCAGGACCTGGTCAAGCTCAAAACAACTTTAATGCTAATGCAAATGTTTCTAAAGAGTTGAATTTGCTTGAATCTGGATCAACTAAAGTTAAGCGTGGAAATTTGCTTACATTGCCACTTGGCGGTGGATTGGTTTACGTAGAGCCTGTTTATGTACAATCTAGCGGATCTACTAGCTACCCATTGCTTAAGAAAGTATTGGTTGCTTTTGGAGATCAAGTTGGATTTGCAGACACTTTGGATGAAGCATTAAACCAAGTATTTGGAGGAAACTCTGGCGCAAATGCTGGCGATGCTTCCAATAATTCTGGCGTAAACAATATTGCTTCTAATCCTAAGCAAAAAGATTCGGCTAAGAATAGCGAAAATGGCAATAAAAATGCTAATGCTAAGGCAGGCGCTGATTTTAGTGCAAAAGCAAAAATGGCTCTTAAGCGAGCAGCTCAAGCGCTAAAGGATTCGGATGCTGCAATGAAATCTGGAGATTGGCAAGCGTATGGCAAAGCTCAAAAAGAGCTAAGCGATGCGATTAACGATGCTATTAAAGAAGACTCTGGAAAGTAAAAGCAAAAGTCAAATAAGCGCCTAAAGCAGCTTTAGACTAATAAAAAATAATGCCGAGCATAGTTTAGATTATGTTCGGCATTATTTTATGTGTTGGCTTTATGCGTTTTTACATTTGATTATCTGGGTCTTCGTCGTCTTCTACAGGACCGAGCAATAATCGCTCGCTTATATTAACTACGCCCATCAATATTGCTGTAAACGCAATAATTACGAATGTTGCAGAAAAAATAAGCGGAGTGCGGAAAGAATTATATGCAGCTTGCAGCCAAATACCTAATCCTTGACGAGCGCCAAGATATTCTGCAGTGGTAGCTGCGCCAAAAACGTAGGCTGTACTAATGCGAATTCCACCAAAAATTTGTCGAGCTGCAATCCTTAATTTTACGTGCCAAAGCGTCCAAACTCGTCCCGCTCCGCATGTGAGAGCTACATCGCTATAAAAACTTGGAACTGCATCAAGACCTCTAATTGTTTGAACAGCAATAGGGAACATGCTAAAAATAGCTGCGATAACAATTTTTCCAGACATTTCGAAACCGAACCATATAAGAAATAGCGGGGCAATCGAAATAAGTGGTAACGTTTGTGCAGCACAAAGAAGGGGGAATAAAGCTGCGTGAACCAGCTTGCATACGTGAAAAAGTACGCCCAGTAAAATGCCGCACACAATGGCAAGACTAAAACCAACAATTGTTTCTTCAATAGTTGCAAGGGTTGCAGGCCATAATTGTGGCCATACATCGAAAGTTGCTTTAGCAATATCTGTAGGAGTTGGAATAGAATTTTCTGGAATTTTATAGAATTCGCAAGAAAGCTGCCAAAAAATTAGTAATGTAATAGTAGAAATTATTGTTGGCAGATAATTGTGCAGTAGTGTTTTCCAGCGCGCGCGCGTCATGGAATATCGTTCCTTTCAGTACACAAGCCATAATGCTTGTTGTAGCTGCTTGACTGCTGCCCCAATCAAACAACGTAAAATTTTACAAACTTTCTTGTATGAAAATATCACATAGCTAGTATGTAGTTAGCAAGCGTGTATTTTATGCGTATTTGTCTTTCGATTAGTGCATAATTTATTCGTTTCGTGAGTCAATGTGTGGCAAACCAAAAGTTCTAATTTTTGGGGGCATTGAACGGCGCGGGCTAGGCCCTTGATACCGTTTTCTGCCAAGTTCGTGTCACATTCCCAGAAAGCGGTTATTTAAGAAAGTTAGGGAACTCATGATATGCGACTTATGGCGTAATGTGCGAGCTTTTTGTTTGAAATTTAATAAAAATATTATGCGTGTAATAGCAGTTTTTATAAGCTCATGCTGCATTCTGTCTTTGTGCGCGTGCGGATCAAACAATAGTAAGCAGAATAGTAAATCTGGTCTTCAAAACGTTTCGTTTATGCTTTCGTGGATACCTGATACTAATCATATTGGCATATACGTGGCAAAGCATATGGGGTGGTTTAAGCAAGCTGGTTTACACGTGAATATTTTGGCTGTGTCTCAAACTGGTGCCGAGCATGCTGTTGACTCGGGTGCTGCGGATTTTGCTTTAAGTAATACTACTAGTCTTGCAGATTTCAGTACAAAAGGCACTAAATTGAAGGAAGTTTTGCAAGTTCAGCAAAAGCCTAGCGCAATTTGGTGCTCTCTTTATAAAAATACTAAAATTCATTCTCCTAAAGACTTTGATGGTAAAACTTTTGCAACCTTTGGATCTGCAGAAGGTGATGCTGTGATTCGTAGAATGATTCAGCATGATGGTGGCAAAGGTAAGTTCGATAAGGTTACTGTTGGTACTTCTACGTTCCGTACGCTTGAATCCGGAAAAGCTGATTTTGGTGGTTTTTATGGTACTTGGGAAGGTGTGCAGGCGCAAATGTATGGTCCAAAGTTGCGTTGCTTTAAGACAGCAGATTATGGAGTTCCTGGTCAGCCAGATACGATTGGTGTTATTACTAACGCAAACACAGTTAAGCGCAATCCGAAGCTTGTTCGCGCTTTTGTTAAAGCCGTTAAGCGCGGTTATGAATACGCTTACAATCATCCAGATGAAGCTGCGAACATTTTAGTAAAAGAAGCTCCTGAATCTAATCTTGATGTGAAATTCGTTAAGCGAAGCATGAAGATGATTGTTGACGGGCAATATTGGGGTAATCGTGCAGACATAAAAAGCGGCAAGTTTGTGTTCGGCACAAATGATATTAAGGGTGCTCAAGAATACTTTGACTTCCTAAGCAAGGAAGGTGCGTATACGGATTCTAAAGGCAAAGTAACATATAAAACTCCTCAAGCAAAAGAATTAACTACGGACGAATTTTTGAAGTAGTTTACGCAATGACTTGAGTCTTGCTAAAATAAAGTACGGTATATGAGGGCGTATCGGGTAGTTGTGTAATCAAACTTCAATCGGTACGCCCGTTTTGTTGTTGAGTTTATAAGATTGGGTGTGAATTATGGCTTCGGATTTTTGGCTTATTGCTGGCCTTGGCAATCCTGGATCTAAGTACGAAGGTACTCGTCATAATATGGGATTTATGGTTGCGGATTTGCTTGCTGAGCGGTGGTCAATATCTTTTTCTGACCATAAAGGCTTGTCTAAACTTGGCAAGGGAGTTATGAATTTAGACGGTAAGCTTGCAAAGTTCTTTCTTGCTAAGCCGCTTACTTTTATGAACGATTCTGGAGCTGCAGTATCTTCTATAAGCTCTTATTATCAAATTGAGACGGATCATATTGTGATTGTTCACGACGATATGGATTTGGATTTTGGGCGCATTAAAGTAAAAGCTGGAGGCTCTGCTGGAGGTCATAACGGTATTCGTTCTATAGATCGCAGTCTTGGAACTCCGCAATATGCGCGCGTAAGAATGGGTGTTGGGCATGCTCAGCGTGGTGCTCATGCTCACGATAATACTGTTAATTGGGTTTTGGGTGGATTTGCTGGTGCGCAAAAATCTGAACTTCCTAATTTTTTGGCAGATGGCGCAGATGCTGTAGAAAGTGTGATTTTCCGCGGGCTTGCAGCCACTCAGGAGCATTTTAATGGCAGATAAGTATGATTCTTTTGCTAACAAAATGCTAGATTCTAAAGATTTTAATATTTCTGATGCTTCTTTTGGAAGCATACTTAAAGATATTTGTAAGAAAAATGATTCGTTTAAGTCTTTAGCTTTGCTTGAAGAAGATTTTTCTAATCCTCTTAATGTGTATTGTCCAAGTGGAGCTAGATCTGCTGTAGCTGCTGCAATGGCTACTAAAAAGCCTGTTGTTTTAGTGGTTCCATCTGGTAGAGATGCTTTGGAATCGCTTGAATCAATACGCGATTTTTATAATGGGGACCCTAAAGATATTGCTAATCTTGAAGCTTGGGAGACTCTTCCGCACGAGCGTCTTTCTCCTAGAGCAGATACTGTAGCAAGTAGAATGGCGGTTTTTAGGCGATTAAAGCATCCGCAAAGTGGGGAAGATAGCAAAAGTGGCAAAAGCGGCATGTTTAGCCCAATTCGCGTTCTTGTTATGCCAGTTCGATCCCTTATTCAGCCAGTTGTTAAGGGTCTTTGCAACGTAGAGCCGCTTGTTTTTGAATGTGGCAATGAGATTTCTATTGAGCTTGCTACAAAGCGACTTGTTGAAAACTCGTATAATCGCGTGGAACTTGTTATGAATCGCGCTGAATTTGCTGTTCGAGGCGGAATTATAGACGTTTTTCCTCCAACAATGGATCATCCTGTGCGTATTGAGTTTTTTGGAGATGAGATTGACGCAATCAAACAATTCCACGCATCTGATCAGCGCACTTATGGGAAGAATATTAATAGTGTTTGGGCTACACCTTGCCGAGAATTGCAACTTACAAAAGATATTCAAAAACGAGCAAGGTCTTTGATTGGTAAAATTCCAAATGCTCAAGATATGCTTGAATCAATCGCAAATGCAATACCTGTAGAGGGTATGGAGTCTTTGATTCCAGCATTAGTTGACAACATGGAACCCGTGGAAAATTTGCTTGATAAAAACGCAATAATTTTGGTTTCCGACTTAGAAAAATGCAAGCGCGCAGCTAACGATTTAGTTAAAACAGCAAACGAGTTTTTGGCTGCAAGTTGGCATGTTGCTGCGTCTGGCAAGGGTGCTGGCGCTCCAATAACATTCGATAAAGCTAGTTTTCTTGATTTTGGCAGCGTTTTAGAAAATCTTGAAAACAACAATCATCAAGTAATTAACTTAAACAGTTTTGCAATAGATTCAGCAGATAAGTCGTTAGCAACCGTTGATTCTAAAGAAGAAAACGAAAATAAAGTCGTAAAAAATAACTATTTAGACTTGTGCATTAAATCTCCTCAAGAATTTAGAGGAGATAGTGAGAAGATTTCTAGCGGAATATATGGTCTTATTTCTAACGGATACAAGGTTTATATTAGTGCTGCTTCAAGTGGAATTTTATCAAGACTTGCGAGAGCGGTACGTGCAAGTGGTGTATTTGATTTTTCGGAAGTTCAATCGAAAATAGTTGACGGTTTTATAGATGCGCAAAGTAAAATCGCAATTCTTAGCGAAAGAGATTTAACAGGAAAGTCATCTTCTGTAAGTGGTTTTAAGTCGCCAAAGCGTAGAAAAAAAGAAATCGACCTTCTAGACCTTAAGCCAGGAGATTTTGTTGTTCACGAACAGCATGGAATTGGCAAATTTATAGGCATGAGGCAGAGGAATGTAAAAACTTCAAACGGAGAAGCTACGCGCGAATACTTGGAAATTGAGTACGCGCCAAGTAAACGCAATGCTCCTGCAGATAAGCTTTTTATTCCAACAGATCAACTTGATTTAGTTAGCAAATATGTTGGTGCCGAAATTCCAAAGCTAAATAAGCTTGGAGGAGCTGACTGGGCTGCTACAAAAGAAAAAGCACGAAAAGCTGTTCAAGAAGTTGCACAAGACTTGATTAAACTTTATTCTGCACGAGCATCTAGCAGCGGATTTGCTTTTAGCGCAGACACTCTATGGCAAAAAGAACTTGAGGACGATTTTCCATACCAAGAAACTCCAGATCAGCTTACGACTATTGACGAAGTTAAGCAAGATATGCAAAAGCCAATTCCAATGGATAGGCTGATTTGCGGAGACGTTGGTTTTGGCAAAACCGAGATTGCTGTGCGCGCTGCTTTTAAGGCTGTTCAAGACGGCAAACAAGTGGTTGTTCTAGCGCCAACAACTCTTTTAGTTCAACAACATTACGAAACTTTTACTAATCGCTTTTCTGGATTCCCCGTAACTGTTGCTGCAATGAGTAGATTCCAAAGCGAAAAAGAGGTTAACAATACTATTCAAGGCCTTGAATCGGGCGAAGTTGATGTTGTTATTGGCACGCATAAGCTTTTGAATCCAAACATAAAATTCAAGGATTTAGGGTTGGTGATTATAGACGAAGAGCAGCGTTTTGGTGTTGAACACAAGGAGACTTTGAAAGCTTTGCGCACAAACGTAGACGTGCTTAGCCTTTCTGCAACGCCAATTCCTCGAACGCTTGAAATGGCTGTTACTGGTATTCGCGAAATGTCTACTCTTGCTACGCCTCCAGAAGACCGTTTGCCAGTCTTGACTTATGTTGGAGCTTACGAAGACGCGCAAGTGGCGGCTTGTGTTAAGCGAGAGCTGCTTAGAGGTGGTCAAGTATTTTACGTGCATAATCGAGTAGAAGATATTAGTAAAGTTGCGGCTAATATTCAAAAACTTGTTCCAGATGCTAGAGTTGCGATTGCGCACGGAAAAATGGGTGAGAAGCAACTTGACACTATTATTCGTGATTTTTGGCATAGAGATATTGACGTTCTTGTTTGCACTACGATTATTGAAACGGGATTAGATATTTCTAACGCTAATACGCTTATTGTTGACCACGCAGATAGATTCGGCTTAAGTCAGCTTCACCAATTGCGCGGGCGCGTTGGTAGAGGTCGTGAGCGTGCGTACGCATACTTTTTGTACGATCCTACTAAGCCGATGACTCAACAAGCACACGACAGGCTTGCAACAATCGCTCAATATACTGCTCTTGGATCTGGGTTTGATGTTGCTATGAAAGATTTGGAGCTTAGAGGCACTGGAAACTTGCTTGGCAATGCGCAAAGTGGCCACATTGAAGGTGTTGGATTTGATTTATACGTGCGAATGGTTTGTGAAGCTGTTGAAAAATACAAAGAGCCAGAGCATAAAGAAACTATTTCCACGTCTATTGATTTGCCTGTTGAAGCTTCTCTTCCAGTTGATTATATTGCTTCCGACAAGCTTCGTTTAGAAGCGTACCGTAAGCTTGCTTCCGCTAACAATAATAAGGATTTACAAGAGTTGCGAGATGAGTTGCTTGATCGTTTTGGCGAGCCGCCTGAAGCGTTTAGCATATTGTGCGATGTTGCTCGCTTGCGTTTTAAGGCTCGTGATCTTGGTATTACGCAAATTAGCTCTCAAGGTAAATCGGTTCGTGTTATTGGTTTAGATCCAAAAGAATCATTGTGGATGCGTTTGCAAAGGATTTACCGCGGAGTTAAGTATCGTCCGCTTATTCATACGCTTATTATTCCATCGCCTTTTGAATCTTCACTTGGAACTAGCGCAATGAGTGAGCGCGAAATACTCGATTGGGTGCGCCAACTTCTTGAAGATTTAGCTTGGTAAGGTGAATTATTGCGTTGTTTATAAATAAAGGCGGCCGCTATTTTTGCAGTCGCCTTTATTCACATTATTTTCGAGTTACTTATTGCAAAGTTTCTCTAAGTTCATCTTCGATTTCGCTATGATTTACAGGGCGATTTTGAGCATCAAGATCTTCGCGATTAATGTTCCATTGCTTAGCAATTTTGCCATCTTTTATCATAAGAATGCGGTTAGAAAGTCTTACAGCTTCCGCAATATCATGCGTAACCATAAGTGTAGTCCAGCCATATTTAGCTTGAAGATTATTGAGCAAATCTTGCATATCGAAACGCGTAAGAGCATCCAAAGCTCCAAAAGGCTCGTCAAGTAACAATAATTCAGGACTTCTAACTAAAGCTCTTGCTAAAGATACGCGCTGCTGCTGGCCTCCAGAAAGCTCAGAAGGCCACTTATTATCGTAACCAACAAGCTGCATTTGGCAAAGCGCTAAATGCGCAATATTCTTAAGATCTTGCTTACTTCCTTCCATGCCAAAAACAACATTTTTGTTTACAGAAAGCCACGGTATTAATCGTGCATCTTGAAAACCAATAGCCTGACGGCTTGTGGCATGAATGCTGCCTTCGCTAGGAGTTAGAAGTCCTGAAATTATTTTCAAAAGCGTAGTTTTTCCGCATCCCGATCTACCAATAAGCGAAACAAATTCGCCCTTTTTAATTCTCATCGTAATGTTTTTCAATACAAAAGAAGAATTATTTGCAAAATCATTTTCTGTATTTTTATCTTTTGCACTTGCGAAAGAAATGCCCAGATTCTCTATATTAACGCAGTAATCGCTATCGTTAATATTCGATTTGCAAGTAGATTCTTTGGAAACTTCTACATTGCTACGCTTATGAAAAATGCTATTAAACATAGTCGTATTCTAAAGTCGTATTCTAATTACAATTAGTAATCGTTTACTTGCTGCAGTCGATTACAGCTTTAGAGAAATCAGGAACTTCTTTAATGAATCCGTATTTAACATATTCCTTAGCTTGTTGTTTAAGCATTTTCATAGTTTCTGCATTCATTGGTCGAATTTGTGGAATGTCAAACTTAGCTAATTCTTTCATTGTTTCATCGGATGCACCAAACTTCTTATACATATCAAGAATAATCGAATGCTTCTTCTTAACTCTTTTACCTTCTTCTACTAAAGCACGATACATTTTCTTTAATAACTGTGGGTGCTTTTTAGCAAATTCAGCAGATGCAACTTGGATTCCGAAGTTAATATTTCCATAATCTTTTGCAGTGACTAGAAGTTTTGATCCTGGAGTTGCAAGAGCTGCAGCAAAGTTCTGATCGAAGGTTGCTAATGCGTCAACTTGACCAGTTGTGAATGCTGCATGGAAGTTCTTTGGACTCATCTCTACTTCTTGAACTTTAGATGGGTCAAGTCCTGCTTTTTCAAAAGCTTTGTGAATTATATAATCTCCACTTCCACCTTTAGCAATAATTCCAATCTTCTTTCCGTATAAGTCTTTAAGCGATTTGATTCCGCTATTTGGTGCTGCTACGATTCCTTGAGCGTTTCCATTGTAATAGTTAATAGCATAAGCAACCCATGGCTGGCCTTTGGAGATAAAATGAATAAAATGGCCAGATCCTGTGGTTGTTACGTCTGCGTTTCCAGAAGTTACTGCAGTGTTTGCTTCTGGAGGAACATATGGCCCGCTAAATGTAACCTTTGCCTTACCAAAGATCTTATCTGCCATCTTTGTGTTATTTGAAAGAGTTGTTAAATAATTTGCAGAAGTCAAATATGCTACTCTTAAAGTTCCAGTATCTTCTTTTACTTGCTTAGTAGTATTTGTGGAAGATTTTGCGGATGATGCTTGTGTTTTATTGTTCGAGCTCCCGCATGATGCTAGGGTGATTGCTGTGCAAAGCGCGCAGAAAGCTGCTAATGCTCGCTTGCTTGTTGTAGATAATGCGAATTTAGCCATTTTATTCTCCTAATTATTTTGCTAATATTCTTAGTTCTGTTTGATTTTAACGATGGATGAACGTCGCTCAGGCATGCAAATTTTTTCTAAAAGTGTTGCAATTCCTTCAGAAAGTAGACCTGCAATCGCGTATAAAACTATGCATAGCAGCATTTGATCTGGTCTGTAAAATTCTTGTGATCTTGCAAGAACATATCCAATTCCTTTTGAAGCGTTGACTGTTTCACACGTTACCAATGCCACCCAAGACACTGATATTGCAAAGCGCAAAGCAGTCATAAAGTTAGGTAGCGCTCCTCGAAGAAGAATTGTGAAAAATACTGTTTTGCTATTTACTTTGTATGCGCGAGCTAATTCCAAGAGTTTGGGATCAATATTACGAACTCCATCCCTCATATTTACGTAGAACGTTCCAAATACGCCTATAGCAATAAGAGCTATTTTCATAGTCTCACCAATGCCTAATAAAATAATAAGCAAAGGTGCTAGTGCAGTAAAAGGAACAGACCGTAGCATGTGGCCAGGCTTGTTAATAATAATGTCGCCCAGCTTTGTGCTACCAGAAATAACTCCTGCTGGAACTGCAATTATCATTCCTAAACATAATCCTGCAATAACTCTTGTAAAACTAATTCCCAACGAAGGCCAAATTAAACCTTCTGAGTTTAATTCTTGAAAAGCGTTAATTACTTCTGCAGGTGATGGAATGTGCCTAGTCTCTTTAGGCCCAAGTGTAGCTAAAAACCATCCAATAAGTATGACAAGTGTAGAAAGCCATGGCACACATAAACGTAGTGAAGAAGATGCATTTTTTAGCATGCTCTTACAATGGCTAACCATTCGACATTCCCTTCGATAGTACTAGCTATATCAGGTTCGACGGGTATAATCTCAGCAATTACAATCAAGCAAATAATTGCACCCCGTGTCAGTTTGTTATTATTGTACAAAGGTGTGGACAAATTAACAAAAGCTTAGATTATATAGTCTTGTATGCTTAACGACTTACGCTGCGAAATAACGTCCATAAAACGCATTAATCTTAAATATGTTACACAACCAACAGATAAATAAGGAGTAGTTGTGGCAGCTATTGAAAGCGTATATGCACGCGAAATTTTGGATTCTCGTGGAAATCCTACTGTTCAGGTTTATTTGGAGACCGAAGATGGCGCTCAAGGAATTGGTTTAGTTCCTTCTGGTGCTTCAACTGGTGAGGCAGAAGCTTGGGAGCGTCGCGATGGCGATAAGTCTCGCTACCAAGGCAAGGGTACTTTGGAAGCAGTTAAGGCTGTTAACGAAGTAATCGCTCCAAAGGTTATTGGCATGGATGCCTCTGATCAGCGCGCTCTTGATGAAACAATGATCGAGCTTGATGGCACTCCAAACAAGGGCAAGCTTGGCGCAAACGCTATTCTTGGCGTTTCTCTTGCTGCTCTTTATGCTGCTGCTGAGTCTGCTGAGCTTCCTTTGTATCGCTACATTGGCGGTACAAATGGCCACATTCTTCCAGTTCCAAACATGAACATTATGAACGGTGGTGCTCACGCTGATTTTGCAACCGATATTCAGGAATACATGATTTCTCCATACGGTTTTGCTACTTATAGCGACGCTTTGCGCGCTGGCGTTGAGGTTTATCACACCTTAAAGAACGTTTTGAAGAAGGAAGGCTTGGCTACTGGTCTTGGCGACGAAGGTGGCTTCGCTCCAAAGATGAAGTCCAACGAAGATTCTTTGAAGTACATTATGGATGCAATCGAAGCTGCAGGTTACGAGCCGGGCAAGCAGATTGGTATTTCCCTCGACGTTGCTTCTTCTGAGTTCTACAACAAGGAAACTGGCAAGTATCGTTTCGACGGCGAAGAGCGCGAATCTGCTTACATGCTTGATTACTACGAGAAGCTCATTAACGAGTATCCAATCGTTTCTATCGAAGATCCATTCCAGGAAGAAGGCTGGGATGATTGGGCAGCAATCACCAAGCGTCTTGGCGATCGTTTGCAATTCGTTGGTGACGACTTGCTCGTTACTAATCCAAAGCGTTTGGCTAAGGGCATTGAGCTTGGAGCAGCTAACTCCTTGCTCGTAAAGTTGAACCAGATTGGTTCCGTTACCGAGACTCTCGACGCTATTGAGCTTGCAACCAAGAATGGCTTCACTTCTATGGTTTCCCACCGTTCTGGCGAAACCCCAGATACCACCATTTCTGATCTTGCTGTTGCTAAGAACACTGGCCAAATCAAGACTGGTGCTCCTGCTCGTGGCGAGCGTATTGCTAAGTACAACCGCTTGCTTGAGATTGAAGAAGAGCTTGGTTCTACTGCTCAATATGCTGGTTACAGCGCATTCAAGGCTTGCAAGAAGTATATGAAGTAATATGCTAGAGCTTTTATAAGTTCTACGTAAGTCTTGTTTAAGATCTAGACTGTAGCATAATTCGGCCAGTCGCATTCATGCGATTGGCCGTTTTTCGTATATTTTAGCGATTTTTTGAAAAAATATATAAATTTTTCTAAAATTACTTTCATTCTCATCAAAATAGTGCTATTTTTTATGGAAAACTAAAAACGGAAGGAGATGTTTCATATGAGAAAAGTCGCAGTTATAGGCATGGGAAACGTTGGTGCAGCAGTAGCGCATCAACTTGTTGTTGGCGGTCATGCTGATGATTTGTATCTTTATGATACAAACGAGGCAAAAGTGAATGCCGACGCATTGGATTTTGAAGATTCAATGGATAATGTGCCTTTTAACCTTAATATTACGGTTAATGATTATGAAGCATTAAAAGACGTAGAGGTAATTGTAAGCGCCTTGGGTCACATAAAGCTTTTGGATGTTCCTCATCCAGATCGTTTTGCAGAGCTTAAGTATAATCGTAAGGAAGTTGCAGAAGTTGGTGCAAAGATTAAGGCTTCTGGATTCCACGGTGTTTTGATTGACATAACTAATCCTTGCGACGCTATTTGCCAGCTTTACAAGGAAGCTACTGGTCTTCCTTACGAAAAGATTATTGGAACTGGCACTTTGCTTGATTCTGCGCGCTTGCATCGTGCAGTAGGCAAGTTCTTTGGCGTGCATCCAAAGGCTGTTAAGGGATATAGCTTAGGAGAGCATGGTGATTCGCAATTTGTTGCGTGGTCCACAGTTAAAGTCTTTGAGCAGCCTATAACAGAGCTTATTAAAGAAAAGAACATGGATTTAGACGCTATTGATGAGGAAACTCGCGAAGGCGGATTTACAGTGTTCTACGGAAAGAAGTACACAAACTACGGTATTGCTGCTGCTGCAGTTCGTTTAGTGGATGCAGTTCTTTCGGATTCTAAAGAGCAAATGCCTGTTTCTAACTATCGCGAAGAATACCATTCTTATCTTTCTTACCCAGCAATTGTTGGTAGAGAAGGAATTGTTAAGCAATGCCAGCTTGATTTGACTCAAGAAGAGTTGCAAAAATTGCAACATTCTGCAGATACGATTTTGAGCAAAGCTCAAATGGAGTAATCTAAAGTCAAAACTCTAAAGACTACAGCTTAATAATAAGCCTAATAATAAAGCTAAGAGTTGATTGCGGCCAGTGGCCTTGTGCTGCTGGCCGCAATCTTATAAGCGCGTGTGCGTCACGTCGAATATTCAAAGTAATTTAGAAGTATGATTTTAAGAAATCGCCGCATGACTGCAAATACAGTTGACGAATCAAATCAGCCTCAAAAAAAGAAGCTGTTTTCTGGTTCAATCGTATTTGTTTCCATGATAGTTGTTGTATTTCTTTGCTGTATTGGTCTTATATCAACAATTCGTAACTATGCTTTAAGTTTGGCAGAATTGCACGCTTTGCAAAGGGATGAGTCTGCTTTGAAAGATAAAAAGCAAGCTCTTAATAACGATGTAGAGCGTTGGAAAGACAAGGCGTATGTTGCAGCTCAAGCAAGGGAAAGATTGGGGTTTATATTTCCAGGGGAGCAAGCTGTTAGAGTAGAGCATCCAGAGGTGATTACTGGTTCTGTTCCAGAATCCTTTAATAAGGATGATTCTTTGTACGAAGATAGAAAAGCGTTGCCGTGGTATAGTGACTTGTTTTACGCGCTTCACAAGGCAGACAAGCCAGACGATATGAGCTTTAAAGCTAAAGAAAATGATGAAAGTAGCAAGTCTTCTAAGATTAATACCACTAAGCAAAGTGGCAAACAAAATAATCACTCCAATAGCACAAGCAAGTCTAATAAATCTAAAAGTAATAATGAAAAATCAACAAACAAAAAACATAGTAATAATGGTAATAAAACTAGATAGAATTTAACAATAAGAGTTATATACGATTTTAAGATGCGCAATGCATATGGAGTGTAACATGGGCCTAAACGCAAAGTTATTAGTGAGTTCGCTACTAGAGAATCCTGCAAATAAAGCAGACAAAAACATTGTAAAGCGTCAATTAGGAAGATTTCCAAGGGGCATGGTTGCTGTTGGCGCTAGATGCGTTTGTGGTAGGCCACTTGCTGTTATTACGCGTCCATGCTTAGAAGACGGAACTCCTTTTCCTACAACATGCTATTTAACAAGTCCAGAGGCTGTTAAAGCTGCTTCGCACCTAGAAGCACAAGGCTTTATGAAGGAATGCAATGATTTGTTAAACACTAACGAAGAAGTTGCTAAAAAATACGAATATGCGCATAAAGCGTATTTAGAGTTTCGCAAAGAGTTAGCTAATCGATTAAACGATAGCGAAGAGCATATTAAAAACATGAGTGCAGGCGGAATGCCAGTTCGTGTTAAATGCTTGCATGCTTTGCTAGCTCAAAGTCTTGTTATGGGCAGAGGCGTTAATCCTATTGGAGATATTGTTTTAGACAAAATCGCAAGTGAGTTTAGTCCAAAAGTTTGCAAATGCACTACTCCTTGGGAAGATAATGACTATGCTCAAAATGAAGATGAAGAATCGCTAAATCTTGTTTGTAAAAAAGTTAATCGAGAAGGCGTATGTAGCAAGTCTGTTTGTGTTGCTGCAATCGATTGTGGAACTAATTCGATTCGTCTAAAAATTGCTAGAGTTGATGAAAATGGCATGAAAGATGTTGTTCCTAGAATGCTTAGGGTTGTACGCTTGGGGCAGGGAATCGACGAAACGCATATGTTTGCGCCCGATGCATTAGAGCGTGTAAAAGAAGCTGCTAAAGAGTTTGCTAAGGTTCTTAGCGAGCATAAGGTGGATGCTATTCGTTTTGTTGCAACTTCTGCAACAAGGGATGCTCTAAACAGAGATGTGTTTGAACAAATGATGTTTGAAGAACTTGGAGTGCATCCAGAGGTGATTAGTGGAACTGAAGAAGCTGCTTTGAGTTTTTTGGGAGCAACAAGTGTTGTTTCTAGAAAAGACTTGCAAGCGCCTTATCTTGTTATTGATTTAGGCGGAGGCTCCACAGAGCTTGTTTTAGGCGGAGATGGCGTAAATATTGCTGAAGATAAGGTTGATTCGGCATATTCTATGAACATTGGTTCTGTGCGCATGACTGAGCGTCATTTGCATACGGATCCGCCTACCGAAGAAGAGATATCTTGTGCAATTAAAGATATTGACAAGAATATAGATGAAGCGTTAAAGCATGTTGATGCTGGTAAAGCGCGCACAATTATTGGCGTTTCGGGTACTGTTACAACTATGGCGGCTCTTGCGATTGGCTTAAAGCATTATGACCATAAGGCTGTTGATGGAGTAAAAATCGCGTTAGATCAGGCATATACGGTTAACGATAGGTTCTTGCATATGTCTAGGGAGAGGCGCCGCACGTATGCAACGATTCATCCTGGAAGAGTTGATGTTGTTGGCGGAGGTGCAGTTGTGCTAAGTCGCGTTCTTGAGCGTCTTGCTAAAGAGGCTTATCAAGATCATGGTGGCGTCTTGGAAACTTTTGTTGCAAGTGAGCACGGCTTGCTGGATGGAATCACTCTAGATTTGGGTCGTAGAACACTCGCCACACGCTGAGTTGTTTTTAATTGTTTTATATGGCATAATTAATGACTGTTGCCTCCGTGGCGGAATTGGCATACGCATCAGACTTAAAATCTGACGCCCTTACGGGCTTGTGGGTTCGAGTCCCACCAGAGGCACAAATCTTACGCTGCGAATTTATTTTTTTCGTATATTATGTTAATTCTTTGTTGCAAATCGTAAATCTTTAGCCTAAATGCTTGTTTTTCTATAAAAAATATTTGTATACGGGCTTGCGTTAATTGAGAATCGTACTAATCTATACCATTAATTGCATTAAAAGCAATTGCAATGCATTAATTATAAAGCAATCACAAATACAGTAATTGCAAATAGGAAAAGAGACATAATGGCCGATTTAGAAGTCGCTCCAGAGTTTAAGGATGCCTACGGTTCTTACGATCATAGCGATCCTGCTCTGTTAAACAAATTAGCTGGCAACTTTACCGTTTTGCCTAACGACAACCCAGTTTCTAGCGCTAAGCGCAACGAACTTATTGATAAGCCAGCATTTGGTCAGATTTTCTCCGACAATATGGTTCATATGTCTTGGACCAAGGGAGAAGGCTGGTCCGATAGGCGTGTTGAGCCTTACGGTCCGTTGAAAATGGATCCAGGCGCATCTGTTCTTCATTACGCGCAAGAATGCTTTGAAGGATTAAAGGCTTATAAGCGTTCCGATGGTTCTGTTTGGCTTTTCCGCCCAGATATTAATGCTGCGCGATTCCAAAATTCTGCTAAGCGTTTGTATTTGCCAGATCTTTCTATTGACGATTTTATTGGGTCGGTTGCAGCTTTAGTTAAGCGAGATAAAGATTGGGTTCCAAGCAGGCGCGAATACACGCTTTATATGCGTCCGTTCATGTTTGCTTCCGAGCCTTTCCTTGGTGTTCGCGAAGCTCACGAGGTTGAGTATTGCGTAATTGCTTCTCCTTCTGGCCCATACTTTAAGGGCGGCTTAAAGCCTGTTAGCATTTGGGTAGAAGATCAATGGTTCCGTACTGGTCCTGGTGGAACTGGTTTTGCTAAGTGTGGCGGAAATTATGCTGCTTCTTTGCTTGGCGAATATAAGGGTATTGAGCACGGATGTGAGCAGGTTTGCTTTGTGGATGCTGCAACTAAGACTTATTTGGAAGAGCTTGGCGGCATGAACATGTTTGCGCTCCACAAGGATGGTCATTTGGAAACTCCATCTTTGACTGGTAGCATTCTTCCAGGCGTTACTCGCCGTTCTATTATTCAACTTGCAAAAGAGAAGGGTCATGATGTTGTTGAAACTATGATTCCTCTTAAAGGCTTGCTTGACGACATTCGCTCTGGAGAAGTTACGGAAGTTCTTGCTTGTGGAACTGCTGCAATCATTACTCCAATCGGCAGGTTTAAGTCGGAAGAGTTCGATCTTAAGGTTGCAGATGGTGGCGTTGGAGCCCTTACGCAAGAGCTTCGCGATGAGCTTCTTGGAATTCAGCTTGGAGATGTTGAAGACACTCACAACTGGATGTGGAAGGTGTGCGACTAGTTAAGAATTGAAATCGTTTAAAATTAGTCGTAAAAAACGTTAGTATATTTTATTTAGCGCGTCATTGTATGTTTATAACATTTTATGTTTATAACAAGTGGCGCGCTAATTGTATGCTTGGTTAGATATAGGTTAATTGTTGGTTAGATTTTGTTTTGAGTGTTTAGCGCATGGAAAGGAAGTATTGTGGAAGGGGCATTAGGTGACAACGTTTTCTTCCTTGTTGTTGAATACATAGCTGTGGGTTGTTGTGGAATGGTTGGCGGAATGTGGGCTATTCGCAAGAACTACGATATTTTTGCAATAATTACAACGTCTTGGCTTACAGCATTGGGTGGTGGAATTGTTAGAGATGTTTTGCTTGGCGCTTTGCCTCCTGTAGGAATTGCGGATAGGGGATTTGTTTTTACGGGTCTAGCTTCTGGTGTTATTGTTGCTTTCGCTCATCTAGAAATTGATGAGTGGAAGTGGTTTATGTTAACTCTGGACGCTTTAGCATTGGGTCTTTTTGCTGTAAATGGCACTGCTAAGGGGCTGGATTTTCACATGTCTGGAATGGCGTCTGTGTTTTTGGGCATGGCAACGGCGCTTGGTGGTGGATTAATTCGAGATATGGTTTTGAATCAAGTTCCTGTAATTGTTCGAGATAAGCATTGGTATGCGCTTCCTGCTGCAGTTGGGTGTGTTTTAACAGTATTTGTTGTAAAAGCGCAACGTGCAGGGTGTTTTGATGTTATTACAGAGATGATTTTAGATACTCTTATTGTTGTGCTAGTAGTTGCGATGCGATTAATGTCTGTAAAGTTTGATTTAACGCTTTTTGGCGCAATGAATCGCAAATCGCCAATAAAAATAAATAAATATCGCAGACATAATGCATATAGTCGTAAAATTTCCGATAAATCCATAAAAAATACAGAAAAAAATAATCAAAATAAGTAGAAAATCTAGTCTAATCTGAATAAATATCGGTTAGTGTCTAGAGTTTGTCTTTGCCTATCTTAATAATAAAACACATCGACCAGAGGTCGCGCTCAACAAGAGTAGCAATCATTAGCCAGAAAGAGGCGTTAAGTGGTTTGCAAAAGGGGAGAGCGCCGAAGTTTGTAGGTTATTCTTTCTAGCTTACAAGCTGGGACTTGGCTCAATAGGCCAAGGACTGTCGCAGCAATTTTGGCAATTTGCTGCGGAGTGCTATCGACATGCATACTGTTGCCTGTTTGCCTCTGTTTGAATATTGTCAAAAGGAGGAAACAATGAGTAACAACAGTTCATCAACTACAGAATCTCAAACCGTTCATCGCGGTCTAAAAACACGCCACATTTCCATGATTGCTTTGGGTGGAAGCATTGGAACAGGCTTATTTGTAGCTAGCGGTGCAACAATCCACATGGCAGGCCCAGGGGGAGCGCTTTTAGCGTATGCTGCAATCGGCATTATGGTTTATTTTCTTATGACATCTCTTGGCGAGATGGCAACTTATATGCCAATTAGTGGATCTTTTGCATCTTATTCTGGAAAGTTTATTGATCCAGCTTTAGGATTTGCAATGGGCTGGAATTACTGGTTTAACTGGGCAATTACAGTTGCTGTAGATATAAGCACTGCAGCAATCGTTTTGCAATATTGGCTTCCTAAGGTGCCAATATGGGTATTCTCCCTAACAGTTCTTGTTATTATTCTTTTGATTAATATTCTTACTGTTAAGTGCTTTGGAGAAACCGAGTATTGGCTTTCGATTATTAAAGTTGTAACCGTTATTATATTCCTTGCTATTGGTTTGCTTACGATTGTTGGCATTTTAGGTGGAAAAGCGCCATTGCTAAGCAACTTTACGCATAAGAATGCTCCATTTGCTGGCGGAATTCCAGCTGTTTTAGGCGCGTTTGCTATTGCAGGCTTCTCTTTCCAGGGAACAGAGCTTATTGGTATTACAGCAGGAGAATCTGCAACACCAGATAAGAGCATTCCAAAGGCTGTAAAGCAAGTGTTCTGGCGTATTGTTTTGTTCTACATTCTTGCAATCTTTGTAATCGCATGCATTATTCCATACACAAGCCCAAGTTTGCTTGGATCGGAAGCTAGCGATATTTCTATAAGCCCATTCACTCTTGTATTCCAGCGCGCAGGATTGGCAGTTGCAGCAACAATTATGAACGCTGTTGTGCTTACATCTGTTATTTCGGCAGCAAACTCTGGAATGTACGCTTCTACTAGAATGCTTTACGCTCTTGCAAAAGATAATCACGCTCCAAAGATGTTTGGAAACGTAGATAGAAGAGGTGTTCCAATGCAATCTTTGGTTGCAACGTTTGTTGTAGCTCTTTTAACATTCTTGATGAGTATTTTTGGAACGCAAATTTACATGTTCTTAGTTGCTGCAAGTGGTTTGACTGGATTTATTGCGTGGGCAGGAATCGCAGCTGCGCACTACAGGTTCCGCAAGGCGTATATTGCTCAAGGAAAGTCTTTGGACGACCTTGTTTATAAAGCTAAGTGGTATCCATTCGGTCCTATTGTTGCTCTTGTATTGTGCATTTTGGTTATTGTTGGCCAAGATCTTGAATCGTTCCACACGCTTAATTGGCAAGCGATTGGCATAACTTATATGTCTGTTCCGCTGTTCATTGTGCTTTATGTTGGATACAAGATTAAGTATCACACTAAGGTTATTCCGTTAGATCAAGTTGATTTGAACTTATTGAAATAAAGCCGTTTTGAGTTTTCGTTGATTTTCCAACGATTATCGTTGATATTCCGCCATTTTTACGGCGTGTCTAGCTTGTTTTTACCCTCTTAAACACGCGCGGATTATGTATACTAAGTGTGTCGTTTGGTGTGTCGTTTGGCACATTAAGCATTTGAGTACAAGGAGTGAAAATGGTAAAAGATTTTGGGACGTTAAGCTATAGGCCAAACAAACAAAATCCGACTAGGATAGTGGCACGGTATCGCACGCCAATGTATGCGTTCAGCTTGTGGCAGGGATTGCCTAAAGTGCAGTCTAAGAGTTTTCCTATCATGCAGCAGCGCGCAGCCGAAGACTGGCTACGCAAGGCAGAATACGAGATAGAAGAGCGCATATGGGTGCCCCCTCAAGAGGTTAAAAGACGCGAGATAGCAGAACGCACTACTTTCAACGCATATTTTCCAAGCTGGCTTGAGAATAGGCGCGTTAAAGGCAAACCTCTTAAAGCAAGCACAAAATACAGCATCACCAAAGCGTACGAGAATCACATCAAACCCATATTAGGAGAGGTTGCGCTCGCGGACATTACGGCTCAGATGGTGAATGATTTTAGGGGCAGTTTAGATTCATCGCGGCCAGACATGGTTAGGACTACGATGAGAGTATTACGCGCTATAGTAAACAGTGCTTTGCGTCCTAGTTTGAACGGGGAGCCTCCTATTTTGAAAATCAGCCCATTTACTGTTGGGGAGGCTAAAGTAGAGCGTAATCACAAGGTTGTTATTGCTACGCCTGAAGAGGTTAAAACAATTTACGAAGAGATGCCAGAAGCGTATGCGCCTAGCGTGCTGCTAGCGTCGCTGGGAGCGTTTCGTATTGGCGAGATTTGCGCGCTTAAAGTTAGCGATATTGATTTTAAGCGCAATACGGTCACTATTAGCAGAACGCGTGCGACTACTCCTAACGCGAATGTTTTAACTACCTCGCCGAAAACTGAGAACAGTAACCGTTGCGAGGTTATATCAGGCGAACTGGTTGAATGTTTGAAAAAGTTTGTGAAAGAGCAGGGTTTAAGTAAGGACGATTGGCTATTCCCTACGAGAACGGATAAAACAACGCCTATACGCACGAACACGCTACGATACTACTACGATAAGGCGAAGCTTGCGGCAAACCGCCCCGACTTGCATTTTCATGATTTGCGCCACACTTGCCTAACGTGGCTTGCACAGAGTGGCGCGACTGTTAAAGAGCTTATGGATATGGCAGGGCATTCAGATCCGAAGATTGCTATGGTATATCAGCACGCGGCGGACGAACGACGACGTGAACAAGCTGAGGCGCTTGGCGGCAGGCTGTTTGGGGAGTAGTATTATGTGTAACTCGCTTGCCATGTGTAAGTGGAGACTCTAGGGTACGGCGTTAAAAACCGTGCCCTATTTTTATAAGTAAAGCGCGCTAGTAGGAAAATGCAAAAAACTACTAACGCGCTTTTGGTTTGAGAAACCTATTCAATTATCCAGAGAGAGAAACAGAGGTTTAATCCACTTACCATTCTATCACGTTTGGCTTCTAAAGCCTATAAAGTGTCTTACTGGCGCTTGAGGCTTTTCTTTAGGCGTAGTGTTTGAAGGCTGTTGGGGTTCTCCTAGAGTATCAGTTATACCAAGGCAGTATCTTGCCCAATCCTCAACTTTTCTATTCTCTTCATCATCTGCAATTGTTAGTAAATAGCCAGCATTTTTACCCAATGACGCTGGCTCTATACATTTTATAAGACCTTGCTCTTGCAGGAATTTCCACGCTTGACTAATACGATTTTGTGCCGTATTCTCACGAGATTTTACTATACTTGCAACATCTAAATTTGGCTGGGATCTCTTATTTCCATTTGGCAGCTGAATCATGCCTAATGATTTTGCTATATGCCTCCAACCTCTTTGATAATACCTACAAGCCAGAGATTTATTAGCTATCGTTCCCGTAGCTGGGTAATCGTAACAGTTTGCCGCCATGCAAAGTAATACTGTAAAAGCGAATGGGTTAACAGTTACTTTTCCTCCGCGTAATTTTGATAGTTTACCAGTTTCGCCGAGTGCAAAAACCCTTTTAATGTTCGAGTATCCCATCGTTGCCGTCTTTCCTCCACGGCTAAATGTAAGATAGTCGCGGAACTTGTTTGGTTCTTCCTCATGCTTTCTATCTTTCCCGATGTGAGCATGAGGATTTTTTTATACTAAATTATCAATCTATAATAATACTCTGGTCATTGATTTAACTCAATGAGTGTTATTGTATTAAATAATATTGTTGTATTGATTTAACTCAATAATATACATGATATATACAAGTTATACAGGTTTATAACAAGTGCTTTCGCAAAATAAATTCTCAAGATAATAGCGTTTATAATCTTGAAGAATCTCAAGAGTCACCTCCAATTCACAAGCAATAAGATAATCCATATTTGAATAAATCTTCTCTAACGCTTTGTAATCCTCTAGGCTAATCAGCCTTAAAGCCGTAACCTTCCTAGCTCTGATTTCAGCTTTAGTTGATATAAAACAGCCATCATCTCCGTAGTACGCATGAACAAGCTCATGACATAATGCGCACTTTTGCTGATACTCTAACAACCCATCATCAAGCACTATTAAGCGCTTAGGTTGGTAATAAACGCCATAATATCCATCAGGCAGGTTGCGCTCGCGGATTGTTATATTCTGTTTTGCCGCCTCTTGATATAAGTCATTTAGCGTTATCGTCCTTCACCACCTCGTTTTTCTTCATCTCGATACGGTGACTTATATGTGGCTAGCGTGTAGTTTTGTATGTTTGCTGCAATGTCATCAGCAATATTTTCAATATCATCATCAGGAATGAGAATCTTTACTCGCATTATTGCTATGCTCACGATATCAGCTAGCGAGGTGCCAGCGTACTCACAGATTTTATAAGCAACTTCAATAGGGATATTTGGTTTTCCGTTGAGCCATTTTGACAGGTTGCTTTGTTGGCAATTTAATGCGCGGCAGATTTCTAGTTGTGTTATTTTTTTAGCCACTAGCATTGCTTTTATCTCGCTGCCGACTGATTTAGCAAATAGCTCGGCTCTATCTTCTAATTTGTTCATATTGTAAGTATAGCAGTTTTAGACATAAATATGTCTAAATAGACACGCCGCCGCATTGCATTATGTCTAAAAAGACATTATTATGATTATATGAACATAAACGAAGATGAAGATAATAAAGCAACTCAATGGATTGCTGCCAGATTAGAGCAGGCTATCCAAGAAAGTGGAATGCGAATTAAAAACATTTCTGAGAAAGCAAAAATGTCTGAGACCGCATTAAGAAGCAAGAGAAGGGGAGAGATTCCGCTTGGTTTCAAAGATATAGCGCTATTAGCTGCTGTATTGCATAAGCCAGTTGAGTATTTTATACCCCCAATGTACATAGCAAAGGAAAGCTAATGAGCGATAAGGAAACAAACACGACAATAATCAATCAACACGCTAAAAACATCATCTACATAACAAGCGTGAAAAACATAAACGAACTCGACAACGAGGAAGCAGAAAATGACACCAGAAATTGAAAAAGCCACGCAAGACTTCATAACCGCCACACGCGACTACAACGAAGCAGAACAAGGCCTCAAAGAAATGGAAGACGCACTAGCCAACGGAAACCCAGACTACATTCAAACACAACAAAAACTAGAAAAACTCAACAAACAATACAAAGAACTCAAAACAAAAGAAAACAACCTCGAAGCGCGAATAGGCATCGAACAACGAAAAGCACGCAAAATCTCTGAAGCATTAGAAAGCGACTGGGGCTACCAGCATTCACGCAACGGCCTCATAAATGCAAGAGACAAACTCGACGCCACGCGAAACTACCTAGAACGCCTAATCGCAAAAGAAGCAAAAAATGACACCACAAAACATTAACCACCTAATTGACGCAATAGAAACAACCGTTGTCTCACTAAGCATGACAGGGTTCTTCGCATACTTCCTCTACAAAATCCTCAAAAACGTGGAATAACAATGAGCGACAAAATCAAAGAACTAAAACAGCAGCTCACGCACATAAACGCAGCCTTCGCACAAGTATTAGAAAACCGTCACAATGCTGAAAACAATCGACTACAAGCCATACTAGACCGCGAACGAGCCGAAAGAGAACTCGCAGCAAACGTAACAAAAGAAACAAAAACAAACCTCAAAACCGTGAAAGAAAAACTCAAACAAGCAACCGAAACATACCAAACCGCAGACGCGGCAGTAATGACCGTATACAAACAAAAAATCCACTTAGAAGACGAACTAGCAAACATGCAAAAAACAAAAGGAGACTAAAAATGCTCACTAGAAAATATCCACACTTAACACTAACAGCCAGCATAATGCTCCTCCTGGCAGCCATTATCGTCGCCGCTCCACACCAAGGCGCCGCCGACCTAACAACAATCGCCGCGCTCGCAGGCGCCATCATCTCCGCTATCGGCTTTGCTAACGCCACATACGAAATCGAACAGAAAAAAGCACAGCAATGAAAAAAATCACATACAGGCTCAGCCTCACACTATACGCAATACTCACAATAGGCGGAATCCTACTCGCCGCCACCGTACTAATCCAACCGCCAGAATACATGTGCCTACCAGTCGGCCTACTAATAATCCTCATCAGCCTAACAGGCACAGTACAAACCATTAAACAAAACAGAATCCAGGAATACGAAGAGTGGACACACAAGACTACACAAGCCGAGACATCATCAAACACTACGACCAGCGACTCGACAAACTCGACGAACAGCTCGACCGAATCGAACGAATCTACACCAACAAGCAAGTAAAAAAAGCCTACAGTGTGAAAGAATTCGCCAACATGTACTCGCTAAGCATACCAATGGTAAAACAGCTAATCCAACGCGGCAAGCTAAAAGCCGCCACATGCGACAGCAAGCGAGGCGCCACACTACTCATAGACGCAGAAAGCGCCAAAACATGGTGGACTAAACAACTCGGCAAAAAAATAAACTAACAAAATTTAAGCGCGTAAAACGGCACTCTAGCGAAACAAAAATCTGAGACGGAATCTCTTGAAATTGTTTCACCCCATCAATGTACTCAAGCACAAGCTAGAGGCGCAAAGTTCGACTCTTTGCACGCGCACAAAGGGCACGGTTATAGGAATACTCCAACAAAAACAAACTCCTAAACACACGCTCAACCGTGCCCCCTTAAACGAAAGGAACACTCATGCTACTCACGCCAAAACAAGTGCGAGACGCTGAAATAAGCACATGCGCATTTGGCCTAGGTTACAACCTGGAAGAAACAGACAATCTACTAGACGAATGCGAGTACACAATAAGCGTCCTCGGCGGCGCGCTCCTAACCATGAAGCGCCTACTCGAAGCACACAATATCCCAATCCCACAAACAATCTGAGGACATTATGAGCACTCAAGAAGCATTAAAAGCATTCGTAGAAACATGCGACAATCCAGAATCCACGATAGAAGAAAAATCCGACGAGTTTGCAAAACTCACAGAATCAATCCGCAATGAGCTACTAAGTGACCACGAGTTTTGCACAGACCCCTTAAGTGAAAAAATCCGCGTTCTCATACGATACATAAAGAAGGATTATGCTAAAAAATTCCTCGCGTTCACCCGCCTAGAAAAGCATGAAACCGCCAAGCGTGATGAGCTGCTACAAGCCATACAAGACGCTTGCATAGCCTTACAAGTAGCCGTCGAACTGAAAGACAACATTAGTCAGAATGAAAAATAAGAAACAAATCCTCAGCGCGGCGCAGAAAATGCGCAAAGCATTAAAAGAACAACGCCACAACAAAATACACGAAAACGGCGTTATCAAATACTACACGGATAAATACCAGAAAGCCTACAACAAACTACTCGACCTACTACTCGACTAAAGGAGGGAAAAATGATTAGCAAAGAACTAGACGAAGCGTTAGACCAATACGCGGAAGCAGTATTAAAACACGTGAGTCTGTGCAAAGAAATTGACAAAGAGATGGAAGCACAGCCCGAACTCACGCAAGCATGGAAAGAACTTGAAGAAATCCGAGCAAGAGAACGTGAAGCAACTAGCAAATGGAGCAAACTCGATGACCAATTCGACGACGAACACGTTCAGCTTAAAAAAGCCGCAAAAGACGCCTACCATGCGCAATGCGTAGCAGAAGACCGCGTTTTAAGAATAATTGACAAACTAGCTGGAGTAGAAAATGAGTAAAGAAATCACAGACCTTGAAGACCAATTAAGCCAGCTCAGTCCACGCGAGCTATACGCCGTAATCGCCACATTAACCAAGTGGACAAAACGCATCGACAATACGCTCAAAACCGCCAAAAACGTGTGGGCAAACAATGCCGACGCAGGAACAACAGAAGACCTACGATTCAACAATAAAACCGTAGGAACAATCAGCATAAGCAAAGGCAGCGAAGGACACTACGTTGTAAACGACCCTCGAAAATACGCCGCAATCCTAAGACAAATCCAATGGACGTTAGACGACGGCCGCGATGCATGGTATGAGACCATAATGCCACGCGACGAAGCATTAGAGCCAGAGTTTTTAGACAAGCTAATTCGCGCTCACGATGGCGAAATTCCACAAGGTGTTGAATACAAGAACGGCCGCGGCGCAGTAGTGACAGTGCGATTAGACCGCTCTTATAACAGTGAGCCACTCGAGCTTAACGGCATTATAAACCCAGTTACAATGCAAATCGAAGAAGGCAAAAATGAGTAGTGATCTCACTATTGGCGAGCAAAAAGACATAGCAGCCCTATATGCGCAATCCACGCTAGTGCCAGAAGCTTTTCGCAATAAGCCAGCCGACGTTTTCGTAGCAGTAACACTAGGGCAAAGCGTTGGAATCTCGCCTATACAAAGCCTAAGCGAAATCAACGTAATAAAAGGCAAGCCGACAATGAGCGCAAGCCTTATAGCCGCACAAGTGCGCAAAGCAGGGCACAAGCTACGAATCGAAGTAAACGAAACCCCTGGCAAAGAATCCGCAATATGCACAATCATTAGACGCGACGACCCAGACCACCCGTTTGTGTCAAAACGCGACAGAGCGTGGGCGCAGCGCATGGGACTGTTAAACAACAGTAACTATATTAAGCAGCCAGCAACAATGTTAAAAAAGCGTGCTATCACAGATTGCGCGCGCGACGCTTGCAGTGAAGCACTATGTGGAATTGACTACACGCCAGATGAAATGAGCGACCTTGACGACGTGGAAGCAAGAGTAGAAGAAACAGAAAAAAATGTAGAACCTACACAAAATGCTGAAACTGTTGAGGCTGAAATCGTAGACGAGGCAAAGCCTCAGCAATCAAAAGCCACAGCGTGGCAACTATATCAGCAAGGTCAGCAGTCAAAATCTCCACTCGCACCTCAAGCAACAAGAGAACAATGCGAAAGAATCATGGAGCTATTACATAGTGCAGGATTCTTAAGTCGAATGCTAGCAGACGACTATCTTAAAAAGAACTTACTACCAACCCCAACATCAGCAATGACCTACGCTGATGCGGAAGCAATCCTCAGTAATCCGCAAACAATAATGAAGCAAGCGCGCGAATGGATACGCGAACAAAGCACCAAGAGAACTCAAGAAGCCTCGCAACAACAAGGAGAGCAAAAATGATATCCGCTACAATCACAGGCAACCTCGCCGTCAAGCCAGAATTAGAAACCACGCCAAGCGGCACCAAACTCGCGCGCATCGTAATCTACAGCACGCGCAGAGTCAAAGACCAAGCCACAGGCAACTGGGTAGATGCTACAACAACCAAAGTCCGCTGCACGGCATGGAACGGCTTAGCCGAACACGCCGCCGCCGAACTAGACAAAGGCATGAGCGTAATCGTAAAAGGCACTCTAGAGCAACGCGACTACACGGATAAGCAAGGCGTGCAACGCACAAGCCTAGAGTTAACCGTCAACGAAGTTGGGCGCGCACTGAAACACGGAAGTCTCGCTAACACACAACCCACGCAAGCGTCGCAAACAGGATTCACGCCATACGCGCAACCACAAGCTGCCGCCCAATCAGATCCATGGAATACGCAACAACAAGCCGACGAATGGGGAACACCAGACGCCGAACCCGACCCAGAATCCTAGGAGACACAAAATGAAACTCACACTCAGACAGCGACTCAAAATCCTATTCACAGGCGAAATGCCAGAACCACTTATAGCAGTAGACAAAACCATATTTAAGGTAAACACAGGCGTACTGAGGTCATACGATCCGACAGTTGATGAGCCAGCGCCATACACTCCGCCGCAAGCCGTAGTAATACCAGAGCGCAAAGCCGCGCGTTCCGCCGCCGCTAGCGTGGCGCATAAGCGCTGCAAGCCTCGTCGCAGCAAGTACGCCGAGCAGGCAAAAGCATGCCGCATGCACCCAGAATGCTGGCAGCAAGTCGCAACCACGCCCGTACGCTCCACAGCAAACGCCTTAGTCTCCAAAATCAGACACGGAGGACTCGTAGCATTCAAAAAACCACGAGGCGGACACTACGACGCACGCCTAACACCATGCATGAGCGAATACCTAGTCGAAGCAAAATTCATACCAAACAAAAAGGAGAACACAAAATGAAAGTAAACGAATACTATATCGCCCCCAAGAATGGCGAAAAAGTGCTAGACATACTAAAAACCAGCCTCAAGCCAGAAATCCAACCACAACTCACTTTAACAAAATATCGCGATCCAGATAAAGCTGCATACAAGATTAACTATTCTACGTACGTTTCAAAAGAAGAATATAAGCGTATAAAAGCAATCGCAACAAACCCACCCGACGCAGAAAATAAAGAAGCGCCAAGTGACGAACCCAATACTGAAAACAATAAAGAAGATGAGAATGAACTTGAAGAAATCCTCCGAAAATTTTGCGAGTTCCAAACGCTAAAAGAAATAAGGATTCCCCCAGACGATGTACCAGTGGAGGACGGCGTAAAACGCATCGTGATTAAACTCAAGGACTAAACAATGAGCAGACAAAAACAGAAGGGCACGGCGTTTGAAACCGCCATCGTCGAATACTTAAAAGACAAGCTATGCGATGAAACTATCGAACGGCGCGCGCTTAACGGCACATGCGACCGTGGAGACATTAGCGGCGTCACGTTTTGCGGGCATCGCATGGTACTCGAATGTAAAAACGAAGCACGAATGCGACTAGCAGAATACATGCGCGAAGCGGAAACCGAAGCAGATAACGATAATGCTTTCTACTATGCGGTCATACACAAAAAACACGGTGTCGGCATCAGCACCCTTCAAGGCATTGGGCAGCAATACGTGACAATGCCTTTATACATGCTTAAAAACATGATCTACGACGCTAACCGCTGGCGCGAAGAAGCACACGAAAACAAGGAGAACAAGAAATGAAAAAACAATATTTAACACAAGTAATCATCAGAGAACACGTCACAACCGCAATCCCAATGTGGTCAGGGTATGGGCAAACTCACGCAATACTTACAACAGTAATACAAACCCACTTATATCAGCACATAAGCACAAGTAACGACTCATACTTAAGCAGTGACTTAAGCGGTGACTTAAAACAGTACATGAACGAACTAACAGGCAACGATCAGCATACTAAGAGGCGCAAATGGTAGTAAAAAAGATAGCTGATTTAATCCGCCAATGGCATGCGGACGGAATGCCAATGAGCTATATATGCAAGCAAACAGGATTAACAGAGCAGCACATAAAAGCAATCATTAAAAACACGACAACCGCAGAAGAATGGAAAAAGAAAATATTCAGCAACCACCGCTAGACCTAACACGCATTTTGCGCGCACTAGGCTACACGCACCCCAGCGACCTAGACGGAGCAAGTGTTATCGCAGTGCGCGCCAACGGTGAAATCGTACACGACTATTTGCAAGGCGTAACCAACACGCACGCGCAAATAGTCACATGGCGACTACGAGACTCAGGGGAACGCATCATGGAAAGCGAGCGCACGACCAATGCGTGGTGAACTGTGCTAGATAGTGAGTGGAAGACGATAAACATTTTGGAGAAATAATGGCAGTAAACATTACGCAGAAAACAAGACGATTGAGCGCGTGCGAGAGCGATTGAGTCAAGCCTATAGCGAGATAGCGCCACACGTACCAGACAATGCAATCCAATACTTAGACGCATACGATGAGCTGATCCGCAAATACTTAACAGAAGACTACGGGTATTGCACGCCGCGAATGCCGCTAGAAGAACCAAACCACACAAAATAGGAGGACAATATGGAAACACCAGAATACTACAAATACGATGACGGCGAAACGCACTTCGAATGCTTCGACATCAGCCGCTACTACTCAGGCGACTGGGCACAAGTAATCCAATACGTTTTTCGTTGGCAGAAAAAAGGCGGCGTAGAAGACTTGAAGAAAGCGCTGGCGTGCGCAATAGATGCAAGAGATAACGGCACGATGCCAAAACTTATCACTAAAAACAGCATATTTTACAGAGCAATAACCAACAAACTCTACATTCTTGAGAACAATAATTTTAGCAACGCTAGTAAAATATGGGAACAGTTCAGAATGGTTTATGATGCTACAGACGAAATTATTGAAGCTTTGGAAGATATGATTGATGCCGCAGAATAGAACCGTATGAAGCTGGCTTAAAGCGTATAATAATCGTTGAAAGAAAGGAAAAGAATGCACGATAGTAGCGAGCGCAAACTTTGCCGTGAATGCCGTCACACTTACGCGAAAATAATCCGCGCGTTGCCAGCGCAGGTTACTATCGTGCGTCAAATAGCGTATAAACAGGTTAGGCTCACGCACCTAGGTCACACGCCGTCGCGCGGCGTGCCGCCAATGCCGTTGAATACTCGCGCGCTGAAGCTACTTGACCTTATGCACGCGCAATGTTGTAGTGTGCTTGGTCAGGTTGATTCGCGTTACGCATGCTTGCCGCTTATGCCAGCGTTGCGCATACTAGGGGAGAATGCGAAAAAAATTCCGCAGCTGCCAGCCGCAGTCTATGACTTGCGAGAATGGCGTGCGATAGAACGCGACTATGATACGCTCACTACCCCCGATGAAATCAAACACCCTATAGGGGTATGCCCTAAGTGTAATGCTCCAGCCGCCGCTCACACATGGGATAAAACCTACACGTGCGAGAAGTGTGGCTGCAGTAGCATCGTAGAGGACATGAAAGCGAGCGCACACGCGGCAGTCAGAGCGCGTTGTGGCGTATCATATCGCGCACGCTAATTCTTTTTATAATAGGGTAGGCAAATAAAAAACTTGCCTACCCCTTACTTTTTACTGTTGATTACTTGACTCAGTTTTAGCTGCTTTACCAACAGCCTCTTTCAGCTCTTGCCATGATGATGGCAGCTCTACGGGGCGATGCGGGCGGCGTGCTGCCCAATCGCGGATCATGTCATAATCCCACGCGGGCTTTGCTGTTAGTGCACCGACTGAGTGTGTTGGTAGTGGGATTAAACCACGTAACTCACTCGCGCTTTGACCTTCTAAGGCTGCACGCCTAGAGCGCACGAGATATTGGCGCATAGAATCATAACCCACGCCAAGAAGCCGCGCCACGTCATGCAGTGATACGAGTACTGTTTGACCGTTCTCATCTAACATAATAGGCTCCTTTTATTTTTCCTTACTACTACCCGTTAAGCCAGCAGATAAGCCAGCAATGCCAGCGGCTAGAGTGAACCCAATACCAGCGAATGGCACTTGCAAAATAACGTTTGTTACCGCAGTAACAGCGCATATTGCCGAAATAATACCTAATACTCTTGCTCTACTCATAATCGTGTGGAAAGATTGAGGACTAGGGGTTCTAGCCAATATGCGTGGTTGGAACCCCCGTTTTTTACTTGCGCTTATTGTCGTGTCGCAAATCTAACCAAATCATAATGATGATAGTTAGAATGTTGAGCGCGAGCGCAACCCAATCTTTGGTTTCCATGTTCACCTCCTTTCATAACTAAATATTATCACAATGTGGGAACATTAGCAAGGGGGTGAATAAAATTTTTTTAATCTTTCGCGTCTTCGCTATACTCGCGCAGCAAAGCTAAGCCGTCCGTCTCACTCTTGGGCAGTATTACAGGCGCTTGAGGACGGCGCATTGCCCACTCGCGGATAGTATCATAACGCCACAATGGTGCGCGCAAATTAAAGCCTGCCAGCGCGTCAGGCAGCGGCAAATCAAACGGCTTAACACACCCGTCCTTATAATGACGCCGCGCCGTCGTCAAGTATCGCAACACCGCGGATTTTTTCAAATCCAAAAGTATGGCAACGTCGCGCGTCATCAAATACATTGGCGCGTCTTTTTTAGCGCGAAAATCATAGTCGGGCATTTTTATCCTTTCGTGTATAAAAAAAGCCGCACATTTTCATGTACGGCATACACCCCGCGTATGCGGGAAAGACTATCAAGGCACAAAGCCAACCATGCAAAACATAGAAGGGTCACTCCCGCAAATGCGGGAAAGACGTCCAAAAGGACCCCTTTTATCGAAACACAGAAGGATCACCCCCGCGTATGCGGGAAAGAATGCCTTGATTAATTTTTTATAGTACCGCACAAGCATTGCAAGCACAATCTGGCGTGTCACTCCTCGTTCTTGGCTTGCTTATATGCGGCGAGCCAGTCAAAAGAGTACACAGCAAGCACTTCGTCAACCACTTTTGCGAGGCTTACGATACGCATTGGTGTGCCTTTCTCTTTTGCTTCATGCTTTGCTTCACGTCGCGCATCCCTGTAAAGCTTTTCTATAGTCGAGCCAATGCAGAAATTCTTTACAAAGTAGTCGCCATCTTCCAAGCGTGCGGGATACTCTAGCCCGCTTTCTTCCAAGCTCTTACTTTGCGTGTACTTATAAAAGTGTGCGAAGTTGTATTGGCTTGAGTATAAAGTGTGCGCGCCTGAGATATCGTCATAAGCACGCGCCACGGCGTTTATCTTTTGCAAAGCGTCGTCCACTTTTTCGCGTGGCTCAAGCCCCTCTGCGTCAGCTTTCATGGCGATAGCTCTCATATCTTCACACGCCTTCGCTTTCTGAGCTTCCTCCTTATGCTTCATGATGCTTTTTGCGTCATCTTCTTGTACTTTATAAGGCTTATTGTCCACGATGATGAAGAGCGCGCGCTCCGTCTTGCCATACTTTACTTCAGTGGAAAAGTCGTAGATAATGCCATTTTCCACCGGGTATCTTTCTTTATCATCTTTTTTATAGTCGGGGATAAAAGTGCGTGCAAGTCCATAAGTCTTGCTAGTGCCGTCAATTTTTGCGAGCCAGTCGCGACGGCTGCCAGTGCATAAACGCAACGCGCCGCCGTCATCTTTTCTTAAATAGCTTTCAACAAGTGTATTAACTTCACTTTTGCCGTCTTTTGCCTCTTGGATAAGAGCGTCTATTGTGTTAATCATTTTGTTCTCCTTTTTTGCGTTTCCGCTTTTCTGTACATTTTCTATATTACCACATGCCGCACCTTTGTCAACCTTCGGCGTGTCGCGTGATAGGCTAGAAAAGCCGTAGCGCAAAGGGCGTTATTTTCCTTTTTCGTCCTTCTGTACAATGACGCGCTACGGTGTTTTTATATCAAGCCGCCACACAAAGCGCGCGAGCCTTCGACTTACCAAGCAAAATATCAACCGCCGCCGCATAATCACTTAACGCCGAACGCGAATCAGAAGGCAAAATGTTGCGCACGCCGTCAACCATCTCCGCCACCAAGCGCTCCAAAGCCGCACCGTCAACACCCCAAGAGATAGACACGCTAGGCACCTCTGGCGCGCCGTCAACCTGCGACGCGTCAAAAACATAAGCCAAGCCAGCGCCGCAAATCTCATCTTTGACAACAAGCTCGCCACTAGCCACGCGCGCCTTCTCAGTCTTAGAAAGACGCACAACCGCGCCAACAATCTTGCCGCTCTTCGTATAAGCGCACTTATAAGTTTTAGGCGAAACAAGAGCCAAACCCTTGCTTCCTTTTTTAACCATCGCGTCCGCTTTCTTCCACTCAGAAAACCCGCGCACTCGGCCAACCGTCGGCATTTGAGCAATAACCATCAACATGTTACGCGTACTATAGTGCTTGTCCGCGTTGATAGCCTTAAAACGCGCCACGCTACCAACAAGACCAATAACGCCATCAACAGACTGAAAAACCTCATGAAGCACGCCAGCGACTTGGCTAGTAATAGAATCCGCTTTCTCTTGAGCCTTCGCGCGTGCCTCTCCCTTTGAAGGCTTTACGGTCTTAGTCTCAGGCTGAGCGGTTGTAACATTTTCGTCGAAAATATCAAAAGTATCCTGCATTTTAATCATTCCTTTTTGTTTTGAGCTTTCGCTCGTTTTCTGTACGTTTTCTATAATACCACACCTCGCACCTTTGTCAACCTTCGGCGTGTTGTGACACGCCGCCAATGTGGTATGCTGGAAGCAAAGCGATATACTTATACACAAGAGCGGCCGCGCTTAGGCTGCTCTTTTTTAATGCCATGACAAAACCAAACCCAAGACGCACCAACGGCGCACGCCGCGACAACATAAGACGCAGAGCCTTAGCTTATTACGATACGTGCTACATATGTGGGCAACCAATAGACAAGACACTGAAAACACCGCACCCAATGAGCGCAGAAGTAGACGAAATAACACCAGTATCACGCGGCGGCAGTCCGTACGAGTGGAGCAACATCAGACTCACACATCGCAGATGTAACCGTATTAAAAGCACACATAGCATCGACTACGCGCGTGCTAAAGTCAACGGCACGCCACAAAGTCCACACGAAAAAATACACTTCAAAACAAGTCAATGGTGATAGAAAGATAATGAGAATCATTATTAATAAGGTAGGGGGGTACCCCCCCGCCGCGCCGCAAAAGCCCCCCCGGCGAAAGGTCTAAAATCTCCCCGAGGGTTCTATTCGTAACGTCCTAATCGTAACAAAAAGTTATTCGTAACAATATGCCTAGGAGAAACGTATGCAATGCAAGAATTGTGGCCACTTTTTCAAAACAACCGGGCATGGACGCAAGCCACAATACTGCTCGGATAAATGCCGCGTAGACGCAAACAGAAAACGCAAGCAAAACGGCACTAAAAAAGAAGAAATAAGGCAGCCTGTAGTAATAAACCTGCCTAATAAGAGCGTAAAAACAAGCATACAAGACGAAGACTTAACAAAAGAAACATTTGAACGCATGTGTGACGCTAGCGTTCTGGAAGAACTGCGCTACGCAAGAGACATACTACACAAGGCAATGATTAGTCCCGATACGCCAGCGAACGCATTGCCAGCCATAAGCCGTGAGCTTATAGGCATTACCGAGAAAATAGAAGGCATGAGCGACTCAACAAACCCTTTGAGCACACTAGAAACGGAGGATGTAACAAATGACACCTTCGACGCCACGACTATCTAGTATTGCACGCCATTGTATTTTGCCTGAAGGTATCGTATCTACCGACTTTCCACGATATGAGCGAGTATTAAACGCACTAGGGGTACATTATGATCCTTGGCAAAGCGCACTATTAAGCGTACTGTTTGGCAAACGCAAAGACGGCAAATATGCAGAAGGCGTCGGCGGCGCAGTATTAAGCATTCCGCGACAAGTTGGCAAAACATTCATGATTGGTACTTCAATGCTCATGCATTGTGCAATGAATCCTAACTTGCTGATGCTGTGGACTGCACACCACACGAGAACAAGCGACGAAACATTCAGAAACATGACCGCGCTCGCAGAGCAGCCTGTTTTTAAGCGTTTTGTTAAGGCTGTTCGTCGTGCTAACGGTCAGCAGCAGATTGAGTTTAATAATGGTTCGCGTATTCTGTTTGGTGCGCGTGAGCAGGGTTTTGGTCGTGGTTTTGCGCATGTTGATGTTATTGCGTTTGATGAGGCTCAGATTCTTTCTGAGTCTGCTATGGACGACATGATCCCTACTATGAACGCGTCGCCTAACCCATTAGCGCTTTACATGGGAACGCCGCCGCGTCCTAAAGATAATGGCGAAGCGTTTACTTTGAAGCGTATGAACGCTATTAAGGGGTACGATAAGGATACTTTTTACGTTGAGTTTAGCGCGGATAGAGACGCTGACCTTGATGACCGTAAAGCTTGGGCTAAGGCTAATCCGTCTTACCCGTTGAGGACTAATGAGAACGCTATTTTGCGTATGCGTCGCCAATTGTCTGACGATAGTTTTCGTCGCGAGGCTCTTGGAGTGTGGGATGAAACGGCAAATCATAATGCTATTGATTTGAAGCTCTGGGCTGAGGGTACTGTGAATAAACCTAAAGACGGCGGACTAGCCTCGTATGCGTTGGATATGAATCCTGAGCGAACTATGTTGACTATTGGCGCTTGCCGCAGGTTTGATGATGATACTTGCCATATTGAGATGGTTGAGCGCCGTCCTATTGCTAAGGCTGGTTTGCAGTGGGCTGTTGATTGGCTTGCTGAACGTTGGGATAGGACTGCTAGCGTTTGTATCGACTCGCAATCTCCAGCTATGACGTTGGTACAAGACTTGCAGGAAGCGTCTGTTTGGGTAACAATTTTGCAAACTAAGGATGTTGGGCAAGCGTGTGGCCGTTTCCTTGACTTGTTGACGCTTAAGCAGTTGACGCATTTAAGCGATGAAGACCAGCCTCAGCTTGCTGATGCTGTTAGTCATGTTGTTACACGTCCGCTCGGTAAGAGCGGCTTGTTTGGCTGGAATAAGACTGGCTCTGACGTGGATATTAGTCCTCTTGTTGCTTGCACTTACGCGATGCATGGTGCTTATACGAGTAAACGTGATCCGTTTGAAGATGCGCATATTTGGTAAAGGCGGTGTGGTGTGAATTTTGTATTGCCTAGAGCTGTGGAAGGCTTAAAAGCTGATGATTTGAAAGTTTATCTTTACTTGGTAGATAGACTTACGAAGAAAAGGCAGCGCAACAAGCTTCGTAACGCATATTATGACGGTAAGAATGAGCTGCACGATATTGGCTATAGTTTGCCGCCTGTTGCAAGCGATATTAATATTGTTGTCGGGTGGCCTGAGAAGGCTGTGGAAGTGCTCGCTAACCGTATTATTATTGACGGCGTCCGCTCAACAAGTGGCAAAGTTCCTGATGAGCTTACACGGTTGATTGAAGAAAATGACCTGTTTCAGCTTGCTGCTCAAGCACACACTAGCGCACTGGTGAACTCGTGTGCTTTTATTGCCGCGCTAAAAGTGGAGAAAAATGGCATTAAGAAAAACGTTATTGAAGTATTCACTGCTGATAATGCTAGTGGAATTTGGGATAATAGTCGTCGCTGCTTAAGTAGCGCGCTGCTTGTTGATACTTACGATGACGGCATGGAAACGCCAGCAATCATATATTTAATGAGTGACGGACATGTTTTGCGTATTGAGCGCAACGATAATACTGATTTGTGGCACGTTACTGAAGATGTGAACTATTACACTCGTATTCCTTGTGAAGTGTTAGCTTACCGTCCTGATTGCAAGCGTCCGTTTGGTAGAAGTCGCATTAGTCGCGCTGTTATGAGTTACACTGATTCAGCTGTTCGTACTTTCCTCCGTAGTGAGCTGCAAGCGGACTTGTATTCTGTTGGTTCTCGCTACATTCTTGGCGCTAACAAGCAGATGTTTTCTGACGAGAATGGCAACGAAGTACCAAAGTGGAAGCTGCTCTTGGATTCTCTTATGGTCATTCCGAACAACCCTAAGACTGGGCAAACGCCGACTGTTGGGCAATTCCAACAAGCGTCTTTCCAACCGCACATTGACCAATTACGCAACACGGCATCAATGTTCGCAGCGGCAACAAGCATGCCGCCTGACGAGATGGGCGTACTGACGGACAATCCTAGTAGCGCTGAGGCTATCGATAAGGCTCAAAAAGAGTTGTGCCTTATTGCTGAAAGCTGCCAAGCAGCGTTTGGTACGGCATGGCTGAACATTATTCACAAGGCCGTTAGCGCTGATACTAGCAATATTGTTCTGCAATGGCGTAACCCCGCCACGCCGTCGCGCGCTGCCAGCGCAGACGCTGCCGTGAAGCTCGTGAGTGCTGGAGTGTTACCGGCGGATAGCGAGGTTGTTTACGACATGCTTGATTTGAATGATGCTCAGCGTAAAAGCTTGAGAGCATATCAAGCTAAGAAGCGTGCACAAGAGCATATTGACCAATTAAGGGCAAAACTAGCACAAACCACAACCGACGATACGAAGGCGGCGGATAATGGACTGGCGGCAAACGCAGGAACTGTACAATCTGGAGTACGAGAAACACCTAAAGTGTCTTGATACGCTGATTGAAGAAGCCTGTTATAACCTTGAGGAGTATTTTACGCCTCATGCCATGGAATCTGTTACACGCTCTGATGATATGCGCTACATTGTTGAAGATTTCGTTAGAGACGCGGCAAGTGAAGCGGACTCGTATTATCGTAATGTTCGCGAACTGTATCAACAGTCTGGCACGAGTCTTTCCACGTTGGCCGAAGCGGAGGCGTTTGACCCTGACCGCGCCTTGTGGAGCGTGCTTAAAGGCTTTGCTGACACTGATTTTAACGGCTTAACATTTAGGCAAGTTAAAAACGGTAGGAATCGCGCTGGCATGAGTATGAATGATTTGTGGGCTAAAATGCCGTTGAATCATCTTGATGATATGCAGCAGTTTATGACTGATATGATGCATACTGCTAACCGGCAAATGGTGCGTTCTAATATGAAGAATGATCCTGATGAGCCTCGTTGGGCGCGTGTGCCTAGAGGTTTTTATACGTGCGCTTTTTGTCTTATGCTCGCTAGCCGTGGTTTTAAGTATAGGTCGCAGCATTCCGCAGGCTTGGAGCTTGGTTCTGATGGGCTTATCAACTATTATCACGAACATTGCGATTGTGAAGTCGTTCCACAGTGGGGTGCTAAAGAGCTGAAACTTAAAGGGTATGAGCCTGAAAAGTATAAGGCCATTTGGAAGGACGCTAGAGAGCATACTGCCAATCCGAGAGACTACCACAATACGCTTGCTACCATTCGACGGCGTAACGCTGGTTTTACTAAATAGTTTTTTTTTTAATATTAGCCACACGATTGTGTGGCTTTTCTATTTTTCGCGGAAACCGCGCGCCGCGTTGTTAATTGCGCGACTATCTAAGGAGAACAAATGAACAAGAAGAAAGTACCATTCTACATTCGCTTTATTGCTAATACGGACGCGGTTGGCGGCAGTGAACAGTCTGATACTGATTCTCAGCAAACAGCGGAGAATGATTCTACTAACGATACTGAAAATTCTAAGCAGGAAAGTAAACAGTCCGAAACGTCTAAAGAGTTCAGTCGCGCGCTTAATAAGCGTGTTGAGGAAGTAGAAGCAAAATACGCTAATTACGATGAGCTGAAAGAAAAAGCAGAAAAGTATGATTCGCAGGAATCCGCTAATGCTCAGCTTATCGAAAAGTTGCAAGCTGAGAACGACGCGTTAAAAGCTGAAGCAGAGCATAATGCGCAGGTTGAAAAAGTTGCGCACGAAACTGAGCTTGATGTTCAGCTCATAAGCCTCCTAAAAGGCGATGGCAAAGAGCTGGAGGAAAACGCGGCGACGCTTGCCAAGTTCTTCAAAGCTAGAGAACATAATTTGCCGACGGCAGGAACAAAGAGTTCTGTTCCTCCTAGCGTGAAAATGACGCCGCTAGAACGTATTACGGCGGCGTACTCGAATTAACAACAAAAATAAGGAGTTATTATGACAATGACATTAGCGGAGTCCGCTGTTCTTAGCACAGACCAGCTAGCTCGCGGCATTATGGAAACTTTCGTGCAAGAATCCCCTATTCTTGACCGCATCCCATTCATGGAGATTCAGGGTAATGCTTACGCGTTCAACTCTGAGGCAACATTGCCTACTGTGGCTTATCGTGCGGTAAACGAGGCTTATCCTGAGTCTACTGGTACGTTTAAGAAAACCACTGAGAGTCTTTACATTCTCGGTGGCGACGCTGACCTTGATAATTTTATTCAACAGACTCGCTCTAATGTGAAGGATCAGCGTGCTGAACAAACCGCTATGAAAGTTAAAGCATTGTCTTACGCATATCAGGACTCTTTCTTCAATGGAGATAATGATACGAATAATAAGAGCTTTAATGGTTTGAAGAAGCGTCTGACTGGTAAGCAGGTTTTGGACGCTGACACTAACGGTTTGCGTATTCTGGGTGACGGTAAAGAGGATATTTTTAAGTTCTTCGATAAGCTGGACGAATTGTGCGCATCTGTAAACGGTTTGAATGGTTCTAATGGCGCGCTTTATACTAACGCGGCTATTATTGCTAAGATTCGTTCTGCTGCTCGTCACGTGTCTGCTGACGTTTTCGTGCAAAACGATGTGGCTGGCAAGCGTTCTGTGATGTGGAATGGTATTCCTATTTTGGACGCTGGCTCTACTCCAGCTGGTAAGGCTGTTCTTGGGCTTGATGAAACTCAGGGTACTGCTTCTAACACTGGTAGTATCTATGCCGTTCGTTTCGCTCAAGGCGAAGGTGATACTGGCATCATTGGTTTGACCAATGGTGGCGTAATGGTTAAAGACTTTGGTGAGTTGCAGGAGAAGCCGTCTCAGCGTACTCGAATCGAGTTCTACACTGGTTTGGCAATGTTTGGTGCTAAGGGTGCGGCACGCTTGAAGGGTGTAATCAATGCCTAGCGTTCGCAAACCTGTAGAAAACTTGCCACGCTTGGAAGAGTTCACGGTTACGAATCAGGACAATATTACGTATCATGTAGTGCGCAATCTTGACACTGGAGAGCAGACTGTGACTCGCATTGACGCTGATATACCTACGTTTGGGAGCGTGTAACAATGGCGGACGTTGAAGAAGCGTTCGCAACCGTGGAAGAATTAGAGGCTAGATGGCACAAGCTCACACAGAGCGAACAAGCTGTCGCAGCCTCTAAACTTCTTGACGCAACCGACATTCTAAAAGCTCGCTGCACAAGCTGGCAAAATCAGCCTAAAAGTAGGCTTGCTCGCATCGTGTGTGCGATGGTAAAGCGAAGCATGATAGCTGACGTGCAAAATCCTAACGGCTACACTCAAGTGAGCCAAGGTGTTGGCGCGTTCAGCGAGTCTGGCACGTTCGCTAATCCTACTGGCGACTTGTATCCGCTTAAAAGTGAGCTTGAAGACCTAGGTGTTGGCGTTGAAAAAGCGTTCATTATCCAACTTGATAGAGGCTAACAATGCGCGGCGGAACGGTTACAATAATCAGTCGCCATGCTAACGGCACTCTACCAAGCGGCGAAACCGTGTGGGAAACGAACGAAGAAACCGTGGATAACGTGCTCGTAATAGACGGCTCACAAAACAATCTCACGGACTCTATACGTCCCGACGGTATCGAAGTTGCGAGAACACTCTACATGCCACGCTCATGGACTTACCATTCACTGCGCGGCGCACAAGTCAAAATAGACGAATGCACTTACGAAGTAATAGGTGATCCAAAGCCAGCTGTCACAAGCATGACGCCAACTGGCTGGAACGTGATTGTAGAAGTTAAAACAGTAGAAGGGTAAATTATGGCGAACGTAAAAATCGTGCTCAACAATAAAGCACTACGCGAAATCTACCAGCAGCCAGGCAGCAAGCAAGCTATCAACGAGGCTGCCGAAGATATTGCCAACCGTGCAAATAGTATTCACCAAACACTAGGAGCACACTACGTAGCACTACCAGCACAAGATTCCGAAGTTGGTAGTATTGCGTTGGCTACTACGAATATTGGTAATACCACGATGGTGTTTAAGACGCGATTGGACAACGCTCGCTATAATACGCTTTCTAAGGCGATAGGGGGCGAAGCGTGGTAAACGCTGAGAAACTGGTCATGGACTGGTTGAACGCTTGCAGGAGTCTAGCAGGATATAAGGCTCGTATGGTTATGCCAACAAAGCGCGAAGAGCGTTGCATAACCGTAGAACAGACTGGAGGCTCTAGCTCGTACCATGCAAGCAATGCGACTATTGCCGTGCAAGTTTGGGCAACAACAAGGTGGGACTGCTCGCGCATTACTACTGACGTTGTTGTCCCACGCTTAATGGAGATAGTTGAATTGCCTGAAGTAGCTACTATTAGCGTGGAGAGTGTTTTTAACTTTCCTTCTCCTGACTACCCTACGCATAATCGATATCAGATCCTGATTCAACTAATTCTTTCTAATTGAATCCACAATAAGAAGTTTTAATTAATTGTTTATTAGCCACCTTTCTTGGTGGCTTTTTTATTAGGAGATATTATGACTGAGCAAACAAAGAATGATAAATCTAACGTGTCGCTTGGTAAGCCTTGTGTTATTGGTGGCGTATTCTACGCGCCTCTTGGCACAGCACTGCCAACGGACGCTAAAACGCCATTGGCTGAGGATTATAAGTGCCTTGGCTATATTAGCGACGACGGTTTAACAAACAGTACTGATACTGATACTACTGAGGTAAAAGAGTGGGGTGGTGGCACTGTTTTGAAGGAAATCGCATCCTATTCTGAAACTTATCAGTTCGCAATGCTTGAAATTAAAGCGGATTCTATGAAGCTACGTTACGGCTCTGATAGCGTTACCGACACTGGCGGCAAATTGCGTATTCTTCACGGTATGCCTAAGGATGAGCATTATGTTGTCGTGTTTGAAATCATGCTTACTGGCAACCGTAAGAAGCGTCTTGTTCTGCCTGACGCGTCTGTTGTTGAGTATGACGATATTACGTATTCTGCTGGTGACCCTATTACGTATTCTGTAACGCTTTCTGCTAATCCGTCTAAGTTGATTGGTGGCAAAACTGTTGACGAGTATGTTGAACCAATTACAGCAAGCTCTGATGGTGCGAGTCATTTAGGCTAGCCGTTTTTTCAATTCTCGCTTGCACTCTGCTTACTCCTTTCTAAGAGTGCAAGCGTCTTATTTTAGAAAGGGAAACTTATGAAAGGTAAATATTATGGCTGAGCATACTATGCCAAAAGAGTCGAAGCAAACTATCACAGTAAAAGACATTGAACTAACTGTCGAATCTGATCTGTTCGACGATTTGGAAGTGTTGGAATTGTTAGGGGAAATGAACCCAGCAAACGGCAAAAAGCCCAATGCTTCTGCCTTGCCAGCATTTTTGAAGAGGGTTCTTGGCTCGTCGCAATACAACAAAGTCAAGGATGAGTTGAGAGACACTTATGATGGTCGCGTTCACTTGGACTCTGTATCGGACTTTATACAAGAATTTATGACTAAGGTTGCCCCAAACTCGTGACGCTCGTGGAAATGTTGCGTGTCCGCTCGGACGTTCTTCGGGCGGACATGCAGCGTTTTTACGGGCTTGATATTGATGAGATTGGCTATAGTATTCGCATCATGCGCGCGGCTGATTTGGCTGCTAATTTGCCGCATGAGGCTCTTATTTGGAGCGTGTTTGATGAGCGTAACGCGTGGACTACAAACACTTATTTATTGGCTCTTATCGCGGACAATACGAGTTTTCTCGCATGGAGCAAAACAAAGGACGCGACTCGTAAAGGCGCAAAATTTAAGAGTCAAATTCCGCGGCCTGGAAGTAAAAGTTCAAAACAGAATAGTGATGTTAAAGCTGTTGACGTTGACACGTTAGCAGAATTTTTGAAGAGGTGACATTATGGCTATCAAGGTTGCCACAGCATTTGTTGAAGTCGTGCCTAAAGTGCGCAACATGGGCGGCGTATTACAGAAGGCGTTCGCAGGAGTGGATGCTGGTAGTTTGCTCGGCAGGAAGATTGCAAACGGCGTGAACAGCAGCCTTGGTAAGTATGTAAAGATTGGCGCAGCATTATCTGGTGTAGCAATGCTTGGCAAGAAGATTACTGGCATTGCTGGCAGTGTCGTCAATCTTGGTAACGAGTGGGGGCGCACTACGTCCATGCTTAAAGTCGCTGTTGGCACTAGCGGCAACTGGCAGAAAGCGTTGGAAGCAACACACAAGGCAGCCAATGGCATTGGCATACCTATTAAAGACATGGTTGAGTCTACTAGCCGTCTTGTTCAGCTCGCGCCTAAGACTATTCCTGATTATAAAACTTCGCTAAAATTCAGCACGCTGTTGCAAAAGAATCTTATTGCGACTGGTGCTAGCGGCGCTGAAACCGCGTCGGTTATGAGGCAGGTTACGCAGGCATTGGGCAAAGGCATTGTTAACGGCGATGAGTTGAATTCCATTATGGAAAACTCGCCTATGATTGCTCAAATGCTCGCTAAACATCTTGGCGTCGATGTCGGTCAACTCAAAGCGTTAGGCAAAGCTGGACAAATCTCTGGTGATGCGCTCCGTGACGCCGTTCTTGAGAATGCTGACAAAATTAATAAACAGTTCGCAATGATGCCAATCACCGCAGACCGCGCGCTTACTGCTATTAAAAACGATTGGCAGATGGCGGCGAATCAAACCGCGACTAAAATCAGCGAAGCATTAGGACATGGTTTAGCATCTATATCTTCGAGTGGCGCCATAACCACGCTTGCTAACAGCTTGAAAGGATTTATTCCTCTTGCGACGAGTGTTGGCGCAGCGATGTCGTCTATTTTTATTAGGCTTGCTCCGATTTTAGACCGTGCGCTTTCTCCTGATAAAGTTGAGGCGTTTCTTAAGCCTTTGACTGCTTTGTTTGACAAACTTGGCAGCTTGAGCGTTGATCAGCTTGTAAATGGGCTTAAAATGCTCGGTTTTGCTGGCGCGATGGCGTTTAGTGGTATTTTGAAGGGCGCGGACTCGTTTCTTGGGCGTATTCCTATTATTGGCGGCGCGCTGGTTAAGCTCAAGAATGGCCTCGTGGCTATTGGTGGCGCGGCTGGCAAAATGGCTGGAAGCCTACTAGAAGCGTCGGGCGCTGGACTTTCTAAACTCGGTTCTGGATTGCAAACTATTGCTAAGCAAATAGGGCGCTTTGATGCTGGAGCGCAAAGCATTAAACTATTCGCTCAAGCTGTTAGTGCCGTTGACTTTGGTAAGATGGGTAAAGACGGTGCGCAGCTTGTTGACATTCTCAATGATATGCAGCGCGGCAATCTTAACGTGCGCGATAGTGTAATGCAATTAGCTAACGCGATGCGCGAGGCTGAGGCGAACGGCACTAAGATACCAGCTGAGTTTAAGAACGCGTTCAAACTGTTAGAAGATGAGGCGAACGCTAGCTGTAATACTATTAAGGCTCGTTTCACTGACATGGTTGATGGTTTTCAAATCATATCTAAACAAGCTAGTGGAATTAAACTTTTTAACAGCAAAGTCACAGTGGAAGAAGCAACCAAAGCTAGAGCGATTGTTGCTAATGTAGTGCGAGATGTTACTGGCATTAAGATTCCTGATTTTCTAACTCAGCCTATTGGGTCAATGGTTGCGTCGGCGTCGAATGTTTTAAGTCGTTTGGCTAAAGTCGCTCAGGTCACAGCGTTTGTTATAGGGAAAGCTTTTACTCCTATAACGTTTATTGCGTCAAAAACTCTTGTTCCTTTGTTAGGTCTTTTTGTAAAGATTGGCGTTGGTATCAAGAATGGGTTAGGGTCTGCTATCAACGCCGCGTGCGCTAAGATTCCACTCTTAGGTAGAGCTGTTAGCGTTTTGCAAGCACTATTTTCTCAAATAAGCGCTAAGGGCAAAGCTGCTTTTAAAGCTATCGGGGCGGCGGCTATTGGAGCTGCTGGCGGCGGCATTAAAATATTTGGCAACGCTGTTAAAGGCGTGGGAACATGCCTGAGTGCCGTAGGTAAAGCTGCATCTGCTCTTGGCATTAACGCGGCTATTATGAGCGGCGTTACCGCAGGATTTAGCGCGATGATGAAGCTTGACCCATCGCAGTTTGCGTCAAGCGTGCAAAACATGGCTGCAAACGTGACTAATGGTATTAAGAATCTTGCTGCTAATATTCCGCAGGCTGCTCAAGCGTTAGCTACGACTATACCGCAGATTGCGCAAACTGTTACGCAGTGCGCGCCTCAGATTATCAACGGGCTTGCTCAAGCATTCAGCCAATTAGCGCCTGTTATTATGCGACAGCTACCGTCGCTTATGGGTGGCGTGCAGCAACTGTTCCAATCTCTTGTAGCACAATTACCGTCGATAGCAAGCTGGCTTACTAAAGGTTTTGCTAGCTTATTCCAAGGGGCGTGTCAAGCGCTGCCGAGTATTCTTGGAGGATTGTCTCAAGCATTGTTGGCGGCGATAGGTGGTATTGCTCAAGCATTGCCGCAGGCGTTACCGAAAATGGTTGCAGGATTAAGCAGTCTTTTCCAAGGTTTGGCAGCGCAAATACCGCAGATTGCCCAACAGTTAGCGCAAACGATGCCACAGATTGTGCAGGGCTTATCTCAGGGGCTTATAACTAACTTGCCGCAGCTTATGCAGGGCATTGTGCAGATGGTGACGTCGATTGCTCAAGCGTTGCCAACATTATTACCTGCTATTGTGCAGGGCGTTGTTCAACTAATCGCAGCATTGGCTCAACAGTTACCAACGCTGATTGTTCAGCTTGTTGCAGCATTGCCTACGATTCTAAGCAATATTGCTGTGGCTCTTGTAAACTGTTTGCCTATCCTTCTTGAAGGCGTAGGGCAGCTTATCGGCGGCATTATCGCCGGCTTGCCACAGGCTATTGGCGCGCTTATTGGAGCACTGCCAGACATTTTGCAAGCTATTTGGGATGCTATTACTGGGCTGTTGCAAGCTGGGTGGAATAGTATCGGCGCTATTTTTAACGCTGGCGGCGCTGTATTGCAGGGCATATGGAACGCATTGTGGAACACGATTAAAGGCGCTGCTCAAGCTGTTTGGAATTGGCTCACGTCTACACTACAGTCCATTTGCGATAGTCTCGGGAAAGCTTGGAACGCGTGCTGGAATGGCATCAAGAATTTCTTCGTCAATAATTGGGATTCTATTAAAAAAGCAGCTAAAGCAGCATGGGATTGTCTTAACGTTTATATTAACAATTTCTTAAATGGCATTAGCCAAATATGGAATAGCACGTGGAGCAGCATTAAGAGCTTCTTTACTAACATTTGGAACGGCATCAAGAGTGGTGCTAAAGCTGGAATTGATGCGGTGTTCAACTTTGTAACCGGCATTAAAGATAGAATCCTCGGGTTCTTTAGCGGCGCTGGACAATGGCTATGGAATGCTGGCAAGGCTATCCTTAACGGTTTGCTTAAAGGCTTAAAAGCTGCATGGGACGGTATCTGCAACTTTGTAGGCGGCATCGGCTCGTGGATAGCCAAGCACAAGGGTCCAATCTCTTACGATAAGAAGCTACTCATTCCAGCTGGTAACGCTATCATGCAAGGCTTTAGCAAGGGTCTTGGCGACTCGTGGCAAGGCGTACAAAAGCAGGTCGCAGGATTCACTAAACAGTCTGGCAGCTGGTTCGATGATGCGAATACTATCCGCTTGAAAACTACTGTCGTGCCGCCTGACGGTGGTTGGAATGGTCAGCAGAATCAGCTGGCTAAGATTGCCACAAACTACGATGTTGACGCGTCGCAGCACGGTTTAACTAAGCAGGACGTTTACGAGGCGTTTGGCGAGGTTATGAGCCAAGGCGTGACACTGAAACTGAACGGACGCGGCGGCGAAGTCATGGCTGGAGTGTTAGCGAAACCAATGAACAATGAGCTTAATAGGCTCGCTAAGCTAGGCAGGTAAACATGAAAATATGGGAAAATGGCGAGTATTGGGTGCGCATTAACGGCACTCCTATCAGTGAGCTTGGTTTATCTCTTGAAGAGAGAGGTGTCAAGGTTGCACAGCCTGAGCTTAAAACAAGCTCAGTAACCGTGCCAGGCTTAAGCGGAGCGCTCGATACTACTCTTGAGGATGAAACCTTAAGAGCCTACATGAATCCTATTGAGATTAGCGTAAGTCTTTTTTCTGTTGGCGAACCTGATGAGATTAGAGCCGTACGCGCTAATCTGGTTCGCCTGCAAGGCAGACGCGGCACATTGTCTTGTTATCTTACTGATGGCGAGTGGCGAGGAAGATGGCGTATAAGCGAGTTGGAATACCCTGGCAAGAGTCGTCGCGTAATTGTGGCGACTCTTATTCTTACCGCGCAACCGTGGACTTACGGTCGTAAAAATACAGTACAGCTTAAAAGTAGGGAGACGCAAATAAACGTTGCTGGCAACATTCCATGTTGGCCACGTTTTGAAATGAACGTTGACACTGACATTTTGCGCATTACTCACAACAGCGGTGCGTTCCTCGAATTCGATATTGGCGTGCATCTTAATGGCACTCTTATTGCCTCTACCGCGCCTGAGCATAGAGAATACATGATAAACGGCAATCACATTCTACCAACTGTTGATAGTACATGCTTTGCGTTGCGTCCTGGATTAAACACTATTGTTTGCGATGATTGCGCTGGCGTTCTTACTTTTCGTCCTCAAACTATTTTCTAGGAGGCGCTGATGCTTAAGTTTATAGTTTTATCCTCTACGGAGGAACCTAAAGCTGAGATTACGCACTTGTTGAAGGCTGAGCGTACTCGCGCGCTTGACGGTACAGACACTCTAGAACTCATGGTAGAAAATACTAACGTTGCGAAAAACGATAGGATTATTTACACGGATTGCAACGATACGTATGAGTATGTTGTTCAGTCTGTTGAAGAAGAACGCTCGGAGAATGTGCCTCTTGTGACTATTAATGCTTCTAACAGCGTGTGTGAGCTTGTGAATAGTTACATTGTGTATGACCCTAGGCAAGATACTACAGCTATTGAACGCGCTCAAACGGCTGTTGATGGCACTCGCTGGGAGCTTGAAACTGTAGAAAATGGCACGCTTTCTCACCGTGCTAATTTGAGTTTTTACCATATTAATGCTCTTGATGCTCTTATGAAAGTATGCAAAGTTTTTGGGCTTGAGCTGGAAACGCATATTGTCGTTGAAGACGGCGTTATTACTCATAGAAAGATTAGCTTGCTTGAGAGGCGTGGTAATCGTGTTGCGTCGAAACGTTTTGAATACGGCCGTGACCTTAAGAACGTGAAGAGAGTAATTGACCCAGCTCAAGTGATAACAAAGCTTTACGTTTGGGGTAAGGGTGTTGAGCGCGATTATGACAAAGAGAAAGCTGAGCTTGAGAAGAAAGAGTCTAAGTTAGAAGGTGGTTCTGATGAGTAGACCGCGTGGAAGAAGATTCAACAGCCAGGATTGGCAGGCTCGCAAGGCTGAGAAACAAAAGCAGTGGGAGCAAAAGCAGGCTGAGAAAGCTAAGAGGCAAGCAGAGTGGGAGGCTCGCAAGGCTGCCAGAAAAGCCGAGTATGAGGCAAGGCGTAAAGCTCAGCAAGAATTGGCGGCAGCACGAAAGGCTGAGCGCGAGAAACGCAGGACTGAACGTGCTAAAGAGATTGCTAGAAAACGTGCTGAGATTGCTCAACGCAAACGTGAACGCTTAGAGAGACAAAAACGCGAGCTTGAGAGGCTTTCTAACAAGAGTGAGACTTTCACTAAGCGCGTTAGCTTTACAGCAATAAACGACGGCAAGCCTTACTTAGTGGACGAAAACGCGCGCCTGCTCTATGGTATTCGCGATGCAGCTGGAGACATTCAGCACGCTGAAGGCGAAGTGATATTTAACGATGCGACTAATCCTCAAGAACTGTTGAGGCTGGGCAAGCAGAAGCTTAAGGAAGTGTCAAAGCCTCAAGTGTCCTATGAAGCTGAGGTTGTGAATCTTGGGCGCGCTGGTTTTGACCCCGACGGCGTAAACATTGGTGACGCAGTGCAAATTGTTGACACGACTTTCAACCCGCCTATTCGCGTTGAAGGGCGCGTGCTAAAAATTGAGGAAGATTTACTTGATTCTGTTGACGCGACTCGCATTACGCTCGGCAACATTCACGAATCTTATACGCAAAAGCGCCGTGCTCAAGAGCAGAAGCTTGATGCTCTTATTGCTCAGTCTGATGAGTGGAATGCGGTTGCTGAGGGTAACGGCTTGTATGTTCGTGACCTTATCGAACACGTAAACACGGTACTTAATGCTCGCGGCGGTTACACGTATTTCACGCCCAACGCAGGTTTGTACGTGTATGACAAAAACAAGGATAAGAATCCTACTACCGTGACTCAGATTGGTGGCGGATTCTGGCGAATCGCAGACTCTAAAAAGTCTAATGGAGATTGGGATTGGAAGAAGGTTTGCGACGGCCACGGGCTGTTTGCAGACCGGATCTACACTGGTATTTTGAGCGACGCGCAGGGTCGTAATTTTTGGAATCTTGACACTGGCGAGTTCTCATTGCAAGCGTCGGTGAAGATTGGTGGCAAAACTATCGCTGAGATTACCAACGAGTCACTTACCCAGGATGCTATTTTCAACAAACTCACTAATGGCGGTCAAACGCAGGGTATCTATTTGAGCGGTGGTCACGTGTATTTGAACGCTTCTTACATGCAGACTGGTTCTCTTAGCGCGGATTTGATTAAGACTGGCACGTTGGACGCGAATCTTATTCGTGCTGGGCGAATCCAGGATTACGCGAACTCTAACTGGTGGGATTTGTCGGCATCCACTATTCACGTGGCTCATGGCGAAATTGGTGGAATGACGATTACGGATAATGCTATTTATAATGGTTTGCTCACGCTGAATGAAAGCGGCATGCATCTTTCTACATACGGCGGCGGAAAGCTCGGCCATATTGGTCGCAGCCGACGTGATGATGGTACATCAATGCTCACTTTTGAAGCTGATTCTTACGACACCTGCATGGGCTGGGTGTGCAATGGGCTTATAAGAATGATGCTTGATAATAATGATGATGGCTTCACGATTTTTGGCAACACATCGCTGTCAAATCGAAGTCTTACACATGCTGTTATCGATAGTTCTTGTTGTGTTTCTGGCGGTGGTGTCGGCTTGGGCGTTCAACAGTATTATTTACCTACTAGCATAAATCAGAATGGCATAGTTACTACTTGGCAGCCTGTGCGGTTCGGGTTTGCGAATGGGTTTGTTATTAACGACGATTGGGGTCACTGATGATTAACGAAGATAGGAATATATCAATTCCACCTATGCCAGAGATGCCTAAGGGCACTGTTGCGCCTCCGCCTGTATTCTTGACTTGTCAAACAGTCAATCGAATCAGATTCTTGAAAAGCTTGATTTGATTATGAGCGCGTTAGGCATTGATGGGAAAGATACTAAAAACACTACAAGCAAGGAGGATTAATGATGGAAGATGAAAACACTATTACTTTGACTAATTTGCAACTTATGATTGCGAATCTTAGTTTGGATAATGCGCGCTGGCAAGCTCGCGCAAAAGTACTTTCTGCAAGAGTGAAGGAGCTTGAGGCGGCATCAGCTAATAAGGAGTCTGATAAAGATGAGTGATTTTACTAGCGTTACGCGCTCGATTATTCAGCTTGACTATGCGAACGCTTTTATTCCTGACGTTAGGCTGAATGGCGGCGATGAGAACGGTCGCACAATATGCGTGCAGCCTTGTAATGACGGCGTACCTATCGATGATGAGAGCGTGGAAGTATGGCTTGCGTATAATCCGCAGCCTGGAGTGTTGCTTGGTGGGCGCGTGAGAATGGAGCGTAAACAGTCGCCTGAGGGCGTGGTTTACGAGTGTGTTGTTCCTCGCGACGCGTGTCGCATGACTGGCGCCGTGACGCTTGGCTTTGAGGTTAAGCGCGGCGACTCTATCGTGTGCTCTAAAAGCTTTACGGCTATTGTTGAGAGGCCTGTTTATGACGCTGGCTCGCCTGAAGGCGTATCTTATAGGCAGGCTTTGCAGGCGGCGGCGCAGAAATGTGCTGATGCGACTAGCGAGGCGAATGCGCTTAGTGGAAAGCTTACGAGCGTTATTGAGCAGAGCGAGACTGTTGCGAAGAATGCTCAGAGCGCTGTAGCTAACGCCAACGAGGCGGCGTCTAAAGCGGACTCTATCCGAACAGCAGCGCAAGAGGCAGCAAACAAAGCCAATGAGGCGGCACAAGAGGCAACTGAGGCGAAGAACAAGGCTGACCAGGCGGCGCAAAAGTGCGATGAGAGCAAGCAGGCTGCTGACCAGGCGGCGGCGCGTGCTGATGCTGCTGTTAGTAGTATGAAGCAAACCGTGCAGGACGCGGCGAACGATGCTGCTAGCAAGGTGCAGCAGGCCGTTGAGCGCGCGAATGGCGCGGCGCAACAAGCGGACTCGGTTCGTGAGAAAACAGAGGCAGCAAACAAGCAAACTGAGACTGACTTGGCGGCATTAAAGGAAGAAGTTGTTAAGACTCAGCGTGCTGGCTTTAGTGCGTCGTCTAGTGCTCAAAAGTGCGATGAGGCTGCACAAGCTTATAGGAATGTGTCGGGTGAGGTTGCTCAAGCAAAACAGACTAGCGAACAGGCTGTGGAGGCGGCTAACAACGCGTTGCGCACTGCTCAAGAGTCGGCGACGGCTGTGGCTCAAGCGCAGAGCGTGCTTGACCAGGTGAAAGAGGCTGGCGAGACCGCGGCAAAGGTTGTTACCGCCGTTGAGGAATTGAAACAGACTAAAGAGGCCGCATTGGAGGCGACTCGTACGGCTAACGCTCAAGCGTCTTCAGCAGGACTGGCTACCCGCAAGGCTGATGATGCGGCTCACGAGGCGAACGCGGCGGCGGACTCGGCAAAGCATGCGGCGGAGTGCGTTATGCAGGCTTTGCAAGGATCTGAAACGCGATTGCGAAATGTTGAGCAGACGGCCTCTGATGCTCGAAGAACGGCCGCTAGCGCTAACGCAACATCAGAAACGGCGCGCTCTACAGCTGAGCAAGCTCAGAGCAAGGCTAACGATGCTGCTAACGCGGCTCAGCGTGCACAATCCACGGCTAACAGTGCGGTTGAGGCTACTGATAACAACAAGAGTCGTATTAGTAACGCTGAGAACAGTATTAGCTCGCTGCAGACGGCGGTTGAGCAAGGCAAGAGCGGAGCGTGGGTAAAAATCAAATCTCACACGCTCACCGTTAGTGCAGGCTCTTTTAACAGCAACATGACAACCGTGGCTATCCCTGACGCGCTCACCGGCTCCCCTATTGTGCGCACTGTTGGATTGAAGCCAGCAAATGAGGCGGACGTGAAAGCGTACGGCGCGGCCTCCCCTATTTTTCTGGATTCTGACGATGACTCGAGTATTAATACTGGATACTTGCGGATTATCGTCAAAAAACCAACAGATCTGAAGTTCACTGTTCTTGAGCAGGAGGTTAAGTAATGACTGTTATTCAACCTATTTTCTACGGCGGCGGTAATGGTGACATTAAGCTTAAGTCTCTTACAGCGTCTGCTAGCTCGCTAACTCTTGCAAAAAATCAGAGTGCGGACTTGCAGATTACGCCAACGATGGATTTGAGTCGCGCGGAGCTTTACGACGTATCTTGCGACGATTCGCGCGTGCGGCTTGAGAAGCAGCCTAATCACGGCTTGCGCGTCATAACGCCTGATGAAAAATTCCCTAGTACTACGCGAACGGTTATTCATTTTCGCGCGACTGATGATAGCGGCGTGAGCTTGGACGTGCCTCTTACTTTGCAAACTGGGTTGAATCCTAGCGAGGATCGCGAATGGTTCAACTCGCACACGTCGCCGAAGCAGCTTACGCCTAGCTTTGAGCCACTTCCAGGCTGGAAGCCGTTTGAGAATTATTCGTCGGGCGCGGAGATTATTGCGCGCGCGATTCGCGACGACAAGCGTTACATGGTGAACGTTGGCGATTATTTTGAAGAGACGGTGGACGGTAACACGTACCGCTGGACTATTGCAGAGTTCAACCATTACGGCCAGAATGAGGCGCTTATGGTACCTAATATGCTGATTGGCACTAGCGGAGTACAGTTTAGTGATAACAATAGCAACACTTATTCTGCCTCTGATTTGGAGAGCGTTTTTACTAGGTTCTACAACTCAATGCCTTCGTCTTTGAAGTCTTACGTGCTTAATATGCGATTGCCTTGGACGAATGAGTATGGTAACACATTCTATTTGAATGAATACGTGTTCCCGCCATCTGAGATTGAGGCGCTTGGCAGAATATATTATTCTAAAGAGTCTTCTAGTTACTATTCGAAGTGGGCTTGCTTTAGTGATAACAGCAGTCGCATGAGGCATTACGTTAATGGTTCTGGAGGTAACTGGTATTGGCTGCGTAGCACGTACTATAACTACTCGTGGATTCTGACTGTTGTCGACTACGATGGCGCGAACATCTCCCAGCCTAACACCGCTCAGGGCGGCGCACTCCCATGCTTCTGCATCGGATAGCTGTTAGGATACGCGCATCTATTAATCTTGAGGCCGTCTCCGTGCGGCCTCAAACTGTATCTAAAGAAAGAATTCACGATGAGTTAAACCTATGCAGAGCATGGATGCGGATTATAAGCAGCTCAAAAATTCAGAAGAGTCCAACAAGAGTCCAACAAGAGTCCAACAAGGTCAAAACTCAGAAAGTATGATACGTTCCGTCCGAAACTGTCCGAATCTGTCCGAGGAATCCGAATTTATCCGAAAACGCTCGACTATAATACGCACGATTAGCACACGATTAGATTTTGAACATGTTCAGGATTCCCGAACAACTCAATTTTTTAGCCACGCAAGCGCGTGGCTTTTTTAATATCAAGGAGGAAAAATATGGCATTAAACGGCATTGATATATCCTGGTACCAGCGCGGCATTAATATTGCCGCCGTGCCAGCTGATTTTGTCATCGTTAAAGCCACAGAAGGCACAGGGTATATAAATCCGTGTTTTCGTGAACAAGCCGACGCGACGCTTAATAGTGGCAAGCTATTAGGCATTTACCACTATATTAGTGGCGGCAGCTGGCAGGCGGAAGCAGAATATTTTATGAACACTGTAAAAGACTATGTTGGTCGCGCTGTTCTCGCACTGGACTTTGAAAGCGACTACAACAGTGCTTATGGCGATACCGCGTATTTGCAGCAGTGTGCTCAAACCGTTTACAATCTCACTGGCGTGCATCCACTTCTTTATGGCAGCCAACGCGATTATGGAAGGCTCGCAGCCGTTAGCAATGCTACAAATTGCGGACTTTGGATAGCACAATATAAGAACTACGCTCACATAGGATATCAGGATACGCCTTGGAATGAAGGCGCATATGATTGCGCGATGCGCCAATATTCGAGTAGTGGCGCATTGCCTGGATACGGTGGCAATCTTGACCTCAACAAATTCTACGGTGACGCGACGGCGTGGCAATCGTATGCAAAAAGCGATAGGCAAGCGCAGCAGCCTCAAGCAGCTCCACAAGTGCCAGCCGTATCAGAAATCACGCACGACGGAGACATTAGCACCGTTTATGTGCACGTTCCGTGGGCAGTCAGCCAGGATATCAGAATGGCCATAACGCGCGTTGGAAACGTTGTAACCGTAAATGGGTGCGGCGGCATTCACGCTGGAGACGCACACTGGGCAAAAGCAAACGAGTACATACCAGAAGGCTTCAAACCTACTGTTCTTTCCACAATCACACTAACTGGCGGTCGCGCCGCAATCCTAGTACAGCCAGACGGCAGCATGTACTACGACGGTGACGCGCGCAACTGTACTACACACCTTAACGGCGCATGGATAACAAAAGACAATCAACCAAAATAACAAATAGGAGAAGAAAAGAATGAACGATACTGAAATCTTATTGCTCGAAATTGCTGGCGGACTTGTGTTGCTCGACTATATTAGTGGTTTTGCAAAAGCAGTCTACTTGCGCTCAGTGTCTAGTAGCAAAATGCGAGACGGCTTATTCCACAAATTTGCATACGTACTGATAGTAGCCCTTTCGATTTTGCTTGAATACGCTCAAACTAAAGCAAACTTAGGCATTAACCCGCCGCTTGTCGGAATTGTTAGCGGATATATTATTTGGATAGAAGGCGTTAGCTTTGCCGAAAATGTATCAGCATTAAATCTACAAATCGCAAAAACAAAAGCTATAAGAGTCCTCTTATCTGTACTTGCTTGTGTAAAAACTTATGTTGATGGGCAGACGGATGATGCTATCAATACAGGCAAGCATGCCGCAACAACCGACGCTGATGTTGAGTTGGATGGCCGCGGCAAAATTCTGGAAGATGAGACTAGCGAAAGCAAGTAGCGCGCGCTATGCTTAAAGTATTCTCTGATTGAGAATACAAGTTGAAAATTAGCAATTACCCCTCGCTCCATGCGGGGGGTAATTTTTTATAGTCTTAGCTGCTCTTCAAAGCGTGAAAATGGTATAATAGAACTAAGGCTTTTTTGGCGTGTTGGAGAATGCTCTAAGCGTCATTTAGCTGCTCAAACATGCTTAAACATAGTAGTTCAGGTGTGTCGTTTGGTGTGTCGTCACTGTTTGCGACTTGCTGAAAACGTTGAAATAAAGCCATTCTGAGTTATTTTGTGGACTCAAGTTGATTTAACAAAGTGATTAGAGTATAAAAAATGCGCTCAGTGATTTGCTGAGCGCATTTTTTTTATTGATTAACAGAGGTTATTATTTGTTTCCGCCGTCATTAGTTGGTGGAGGCGTATTTACGTTATTGCCGCCGTTAGTTCCGCCGCCAGGATTAGATGGTGGAGGTGTAGTGCCGCCAGGATTTCCTGTTTCTGCTCCAGGTGTAGGAGCTTGTGGATTAGGAGTTGGTGGCGCAGGAGGATTTTGTTGCTGCTGCTTCTTTTTCTCTTCCTCTTCCTCCTTTTCTGCAGCCTTCCTTTCAGCTTCTCTAATCTCTTTTCTCATTTGCTCTAATTCTTCTGCTTTCTTATCTTCTTCTGCTTTCTTATCTGCAGCCTTCTTTTCAGCTGCATTCTTCTTCTTTTCTGCTTCTCTAATTGCTTCTTTTGCAGCAGCATCTTCTTGAGCTTTTCTCGTCGCTTTTTCTACAGGATCTGGAGGAATGTTAGGAATGGTAAGTCTTGGCCTGCGTTGTACTCTAGGTGCTTTTCTAATAATAGAATCAGTAAGCTCTTGCAATTGCTTTTGGCTTTCTTCTTCCTTCTTTTTGTCTTCTTGAGTAGACTCATCGCCTGCAGCTTTATCAATCATAATAGAAGTGATGCTGCGAATTCGTTGAGCGTTATCGGAATACCATTGCGCTGCTGCAATAGCTTGAGCATTTTGCGCACCTAAAGCTTCTGGTGAATTTGCGTTGCACACAACTGTTTCTGGAATGCGCAACTTCATAAGCTTATTTAGTAGTTTGCCGTTTTCGGAATCTTCTTTAGCAAAAGACACAAGTAGAGAATTTTTAATAAGTTTGTTCCAAGATTTGTTTGCTTTAGTTACTTGCGCAACTTGAACTTCGCAAGCTTTACGAGCCTCTTTTACGCGAGCATTATGCTGAACGCTCCAGCATAATGCGCCTATGCAAAAAACTAGCGCAAGTACTACAACGCCAGTTATAAGAACTATCATCTTCTTTTTATTGCCATTATTCATGACTTTGGAGATGTTTTCTAACATATTTATCCTCTGTTTATCAATATTTGCCAAGATTTGCTTTATGCAAACGACCTTTACAGTTTACGCCAAAGCAAGTACGTTAACGCATTGCAACTTATAGGTTTTTGGCCTATAACCCGAGAGTTTGACTTAGATTTTGATGGACTAAAATTTTTATAAAACAAAAAACCACCAGACGAACTGGTGGTTTATTTTGCTCCTGCGGCTGGGCTTGAACCAGCGACCATTCGATTAACAGTCGAACGCTCTGCCAACTGAGCTACGCAGGAATATCTTCCATGCTTGGCTTTGTGCCGTGCACAAGACATTTATATTACACGGAATTTGGCAATATGCAAATATATGCTCGTTTGGGCGTGTCGAAAATTGTTAAACGTTGAAATATCAAGGTTTTATAGCCTTTAACCACATTGCTTAAAAAATCTTTACTAAAAAAGAATCGTATGAAAAACTTTTAAGAACGCAAAATAAATTAGCAAAAACCCTTAAAATACGCCATTTTTAGTGTGAAATTCAAAGGAGAGAAAATATGTGGAAAATATTTAATATAAAAGTCATTGATAAAAAAATGATGCAAAGAATCACCAAAAAAATTAATAGAATAAAAAAATATGTTTTGAAACATAAGATAATTTTTGTATACATAATAGCGTTTTTTGCTTTGATTGCATTTATTACACTAATTCGTGTTCTAGAAAATACGAGTATTAGCAAAAGCGTTGAATATGAATACGTTCAAGCGAATCAGCAAGATGCGTATACGCAATACGCGAATACTTGTAAAAATAATTCTAAAAAGCATGTTTTAGCTACAAGTATGAGTGAGGATTCTAAGGAGGAATATTGCAAGTCTAGGATGATATATCCAGTAAAAGAAGCAAATATTATTAAGGATTTTGATGCTCCAAGCAAGCCTTGGCTTGCAGGCCACAGAGGTGTTGATTTACAAGCTAAAGAAGGCGATGAGTTGCGCGCTCCACAAGACGGAATAATCGCCTTTGCGGGGCTAGTCGCTGGAAAGTCTGTTGTAACAATAAGTCATGGTGTTTTAACATCTACATTTGAGCCTGCATATACGGATTTGCCTGTTGGGTCAATTGTTAAAAAGGGTCAGAATTTTGCATATGTAACAGTCGGATCGGATCATTGCGATAATCTTTGCGTTCAATGGGGATTAAAACGAAGAAACAGAACATATGCAAACCCAAAAAAGATGGTTCAAAAACAAAAAATAGTGTTAAAGCCAAAAGAAGACTTAAAAGAAAAATAGTAAAATACGTATCGTATAGTGTGTATAGATTCTTGAGTAAAATGTTAAGAATCATTGCTTAAACAATATGCGCAATTTAAGGAGCGGCTATGCAAAAGTATTCTCGCAATCTTGATGAGAAGATTGATTACGATGCAAATGTTTTTTCGCTTCTTGAAAATCGCGTAGAGCGTAATGCAAACGGATCCTTAATTGAGTATCTTGGCGAAAATGGAAAATGGGAATCCTACAGCGCTAAAGAGTTTAGAGATTTAGTTATATCGGTTGCAAAAGGGTTTATAGCACACGGCGTTATGCCAGGGGATTCAATATCTATAATTGCTCATACTTCTTGGCAGTGGACTTTGCTAGATATGGCAATAATGTCTATTGGAGCTTTAACTGTTCCAATCTACGAAACAAGCTCTGTGAGTCAAATAGAAAACATTGTTAACGATTCCAATGTGAGCATGATTTTTGTTGAAGACGAAGCAATTAGAGAGAATGCATTGATTGCAAAAAAGTCATGCAAATGTCTTGAAGAAATATTCGTATTGAGTTCAAACGCAATCGACACGTTTATTGAATACGGAAAAACCGTTACGGATGCAGAATTTTACGAAAGAGAAAAAGCTGTTAGAGGTAAAGATTTAGCAACAATTGTTTATACTTCTGGATCTACTGGAGAGCCAAAAGGCATTGAGCTTTCACATGGCAACTTCGTTTTTATAGCAAAGTCTGGAATAGTTTCTATGCCAGATATAGCGTTAAAAAGTAAGAATGGTAGTCCACGACTTTTGCTGTTCCTTCCTCTAGCACACGTTTTTGCGCGATATATGCAATTCTTTTGCTTTACCGGAAACGTTACACTTGGATTATCTAGTAATCTAAAAACAATACTTAGTGATTTCAAAAGCTTTAGACCAACATTCGTGCTTGGTGTTCCTAGAATATTTGAAAAAATCTACAATGCGGCTTCTCAAAAAGCAGGCAGAGGATTAAAAGGCGTTATGTTTGCGTTAAGCGTAAAAGTTGCTAAACAATGGTCAAAAGCGCAGCAAAATGGTGCAATGGTTTCTCCATTGATTGCAATAAGTCACGAATTCTTTAAAAACACTGTATATAAGTCGATTTTGCAAGTTTTTGGAGGATGTGTTGAATACGGTGTTTCTGGCGGTGCTCCTTTAGACACGTCTATATCTCACTTCTTTAATGGAATTGGGCTTCCAATCCTTGAAGGCTATGGGATGACAGAAACATGCGCGCCATCAATGGTAAACCCTACAAAGGGATACAGGATTGGAACAGTAGGTATTCCAGTTAAAGGTGTGTCTGTTGCAATAGATGATGAAGGTGAGCTTTGCATTAAAAGCCCTGCAGTATGCGTTGGATACCATAATCATCCAGAAATAACAGAAAAGCAAATAGTAAATGGTTGGCTGCACACGGGAGATTTTGGCACGCTAGAACCAGATGGATTTGTTAGGATTACAGGCCGTAAAAAGGATTTAATAATAACTGCTGGCGGTAAAAACGTTTCTCCAAGCATTCTAGAAGCTTCTGTTATGACTTGCCCAATAGTTTCTCAATGCGTTGTTGTAGGAGACAGAAAGCCGTTTATATCGGCAATTATTGCGCTTGATTTGGCAGAAGTAAACTCATGGCTTATATCTAGAGGGGCAGGGCCTGTGAGCTCGCTGGATGAAGCTCGAAAAAATTCAATTGTAAGATCCGAAATCGAGCAAAGTGTTGTAAAAGCAAATTCTAAGGTTTCTAGAGCGCAGTCGATTAGAAAGTTTGAGATTGTTCCAGACGCATTTACGCAAGAAAATGGATTGGTTACTCCAAGCCTTAAAGCAAAAAGAAGCGTTGTTCTAGAGCGTTACAAAGATCTTATTGAAAATAAGATTTATGCTCCAAGACTTAAGAGATAATTGAATTAATCTCTGTTAATAGAGCACAAGCTAGGGCATAATCTTAAGTTGATTAGCGTAATCGTTTGAGCAATGCGCTAGCGTAATGCGTTAGCGCAAATCAATTAAAGCCCAGCGTCTGCAAGAGTCACATAGCCTGGGTCTATTAAAAGCGCTTTAAGATTAGTTGCGCTGATTGCAAGAATATCTTCATTTGCAACTGGTACACCTTTTTGCGAATCACTATTGTTTACAAAAATGGTTACATCTTCTAGTTGCGTAATCTTTCCAGTAGTATTCAACGAATTACACTGTTTTGCAACATCGCTAGAAATCTTTTGGATGTTTTCTATAGAAGTCATCCATTGCTTTCCGTTTACAAGATTAGGCAAAGCGTCTTTGTATGCTCCGTAGCCTGTAATAATAGGCCATTTTGAATCGTTTACAATAGTGTTTGCATACTCACTTTGACTATCTTGGTTGATATTTTGATTGTTGTCTTGTGTGTTTTTATTTTTGTTACTTTTTTTGTTTACTTTTTGTTTTTTGAGCTTATTATTTTTTACATTAGATGGCAAAGGTACTCGTTTTTTACTCAAGTTGCGTTTTCCAATAAAGTTTCCAATAATGTCTGGAAGAGTAAACGAAGGATTAATGTCTGCAGAGCTGCCCTTATATCCAAGCTCTTCTAAAGCGCTTTCTGTTTGCATAGCAACTTGATCTTCTAACGCAATAATTCCATCTACGTGTTTTGTTGGAGTTGCTTTAGAATTATTTTTTTCAATAAGTCTAAATTCAAGTTCTGCTTTAACAGAATCAGAATTATCCGCATCTATAGCAACGTTTTCCCAATCGTTTTCAGTGGAATTTTTGTTAAGCTTTCCAGAAGGAGAAAACATTAGTCCAGATTCAAAATATGGCTTTAGAACTTTCCAGATTCCTTCAAACGCAAGTTTGGAAAATTCGTCATCAAAATCTGGAGTTTTATACAAAGAATCCTCGGAGTTTATTGTGCGTTTGTTTATTCCAACATGAAAATGAACATTTTGCTTTTGATTATGGCAAGGCAAAAGCACTTCCACGCTTTTTGGATTATCTTTAGATGCTTGATTTAGAGCCAATTTTTGTACAAGAGTGTAGGCTTGAATCTCTCCAATTCTTTGTGCGGAAGAAAGATTAAATAGAATATCTGGCTTAAATCCTTTACTCAGTCTAGAGAGCATAACAACGTGCATTCCAGCTTTTTTAGCAAGCTCTAAAGCGTTAGAAAGTCTATTTTCTGCTTCTTCTTGATTCTTTAAATCATCGTCATTTAATTGATCACTATTTGAATCTGGTTGAGTTACATAATCTCCATAATTGTTGTGACCGTTTTTATTAGTCCAAGGAGCAACAACAATAGTCGTTTTTGAAAGCTGCTTTTTTGCGCTATCTTGAAGATTCTTAACATTTGTTTTTGCGCTTTTACTTTTAGTATTTTTAGCGCTGTTTTTAGGATTTAGTGATGTAATAGTGTTTACAACATAATCTTGAATATCTTGACTTTGATTGTACAAGCTGTTAGAAGACTTAGTTGTGATTGCGTTGCTAGAAAATCCTTGCTTTTTTAACGATTTTACTATTTCTGGAACAAGATTATCCCATGTGCTTAATGGAGTTTTTCTACTTAAATTTAGGCCATCAGAGGGTGTAAAAACTATAACGTTGCCGTGGTCCACTTGAGCTTTTGCGCTAGGAGACGCGTTTTGTGCACTAGATCCGCATGCGCAAATCGCAAGAAGCATTGTGCTAGCTGCTATAACAGCAATAGTTTTGCGCAAAATATGCTTATGCGTGCGAATCATAGTTAAAACCTTTCGTAAATTTTAGTTTTGTACTTACTTGTCTATTAGTTTCTATTAAATTATCTAATGCAAATTTACCTATTAAGCAAATCCAAGCACATATCTCGATATTCGCTAACGTAGCCTCCACCGAAGAAAACACAATGACCAGCAATAGGGTAGAGTTGCCAAATTGTCATTCGATTTTCAAAACCAGATTTTAGTGGATGAACAGACTGGTAGCCGTCTAGAATCTGCTTAAAATAGCTGATTCCAAATAAGTGAAGCATTGATAAATCTTCTTCGCGGTGGCCGCCGTGAGCTGCAGGGTCAATTAAAACAGCTTCTGTGTGTTCTCCGTCTTCGCTTTTAGTCCAAAGAACATTACCGCTCCACAAGTCTCCATGAACGCGCGCTGGCTTATCTTCAGCGGCTTTTCCAAGCAAATCTGGCAAAGCGCCAATAACTTTATTTGTAAGATCTAAATCGCTTTTTGTAAGACTTCCTCTAGAAATACCAAGATTTACCATTGGCAAAAGTCTGCCTTCTGCCAAATAGTCAATAACGTTACTCCAAGTGCCGCAATCCATTTTTACAGGGTCGCTTAATGGTCCAAAATAGCATGTGCCATTATAGTCTGCAGGAGCTTCGCCAAAATATTTTGCACCAAAATCGTGCATGTGTGCCAAAGACGCTCCAAATTCAAACGATGCTAAAGGAGTAGGGCTTGTAGTTTCAATGCGTTCAATGTTTAAGTAGTCTTTTCCCCAATCAAAAACTTTAGCTACTTTAGGCCCGCCATAGTCGTAAGCTTCTCGAAGCCAATTAAGTCCACGACCTTCGCATTCAAAGAATCGTTCTGGTGCGTATGATCTGCTCTTTTTATACACGTTATTACTCATAGCAACCTTCTTAATGTAGTAGCATATGCGGCTTATAGTTACACACTTAATAAATATTTTATGAATAAACTAAATTATTCCTATCATCACTATTCTAATGAAGTATTAGCACAATGAGCGATGCTGCGTTTAATTTGCAATAAGATTAGTACAATACTTACGCCAAGTAGGATGTGTCCTATTCCTGCTAAACCAGTTATGGAAAAATCTATAGATGGACTGAGATGTAGACGCATTACTTGTGCAATTCCACGAGTAATCATCATTACTGCTGTTAGGTTGAGTCCAATATGATAAGTTATTAGGATTCTTGTAGTTTTTTCGTTACTAAAACTGAAGTTTTTCTCAAATAGTATGAGTAACAGAAAAACAACCATGCCAAGCATAAAGTAGTGTGTATGAACTACAGCAAGCACAGTTTTTGCATGGAAAGCATTAAATTTTGTAAATTCGCGATAAAAGACGCCGCCAATCATGGCGAGGACAGCATACAACAAAGACGTATTAATATAACGTTTCATAACATGGTTCATAGTAACTTCCTTACGTAGAGTGATAGTCAAATATTCCTTAGTAATGTTGATGTCGTTACAAGTGTTTGTAAGCGCTATTGCATAGTATGAGTGTTTTTGTAACGCGGACATACAGTTTTAGCAAAATGATATCCAAAAAGCAATCCTGCTAAGGCTAATGCAGAGCCTAATCCCGTATAAAACACGGCAATAAAGCGTTCTGGAGCTATATTTGTTGCACGAAGAACAATTCCAAAAGTCATCATAAAAGCCATGATTATAAAAGATTTAACGTCAAAGAATTTAAGGAAAAATTGCTTGTTTTCTTTGTAAGCGTTGATTCTAGACACATGCTTTTTAACAAGTTTTCCAAAAATAAACACTTGGAATATTACAAAAACAGCTAAAGATAAAGTGAAGTTAATAGGAGTTAAAAAGTTTGAGTATGCATTAACACCAATCTTAAGAATGTTAAATCCAGCAAATCCCCATACAAGGCATGCGATTAATAAAAGCGTGTTCTTTGATACCTTCATAACTAACCTCGTTAAATCATATTATTTCTAGTAAATTCTTATGTTAAACTCTTAAAACAATTGTAGTAATGATTTTTATAAAAAACGCTAAATAATAGTATTTTGTGAATTGTGCATTAAAACTTTCAAAAAACACAATAAAATATGCTTAAAAGTTGTAAAAAGTGTTGCAAATTGACGATATGAGTCGCTATAGTGCTTGTTTATGGAAGACAACGATCAACAATATTCAACAGCTGACAATAAAGCTACAATCGCTGAGCCAGCTTTTCGTTATAATGCGCAACTCGCACAAGATATTGAGCAGCGCTGGCAAAAAACCTGGGATGAGCAAGGCGCATTCTGGGCTGCTAATGTTAAGGGCAATTTGCAGGATGGCGAAGGCAGGAATGCTGAAGGCCGCCCTTCTTTCTTTGCGATGGACATGTTCCCGTATCCTTCTGGTAAAGGCTTGCATGTTGGACATCCTCTTGGATATTTAGCAACAGATGTTGTAAGCCGATATCATCGCATGAAAGGCGAGAACGTTTTGCATGCTATGGGCTACGACGCTTTTGGACTTCCTGCAGAACAGTACGCCGTGCAAACTGGTCAGCATCCTCGCATTACTACCGAGGCAAATATTGCAAATATGCGCAGGCAGTTGCATCGTATGGGATTGAGTTTTGATGATCGTAGGTCTTTTGCAACTATTGATACAAACTACGTTCGTTGGACACAATGGATTTTCTCGAAGCTTTACGATGCTTGGTATAACCCTGATTTTGTAAGAAAAGATGGAGGAAAGGGTTCTGCTCGTCCAATTTGTGAGCTTGTTGATGAGTTTAAGAGCGCAAAGCGCGAAATTCCTGGTTTTGCAGGCAAAAAGTGGGAAGAACTTAGCAAAGTAGAACAAGCAGACGTTTTGAATGACTTCCGTATTGCTTACATTTCTAAATCTCCTGTAAATTGGTGCCCAGGATTGGGAACTGTGCTTGCAAACGAGGAAGTTACTGCAGAAGGAAAATCTGAGCGCGGAAACTTCCCAGTATTCCAGCGCAATCTTCGTCAGTGGTCAATGCGAATTACGGCTTACGCTCATCGCTTGATTGAAGATTTGAATACGATTGATTGGCCAGAAAAAGTTAAGCTTATGCAGCGAAACTGGATTGGCGAATCTCACGGTGCTTCCGTTCACTTTGATGTGCCTTGTGCAGATGGTGAAACGCGCGATTTGGAAGTGTACACAACTCGTCCAGACACGCTTTTTGGTACAACTTTTGCTGTTGTTTCTGTAGATCATCCGATTCTTGAGCATATTCCAGAAGCCTGGAGTGCAAACGTTCCAGAAAGTTGGAAGGGTGGCTACGCAAATCTTAAGGAAGGATTGGAAGAGTACCAAGCTCAAGCTCGTGCAAAGACTGCTAAAGATCGCACGGAAGATGCTGGAGCAAAAACTGGCTTGTTTACTGGTCTTTACGCGATTAATCCTGTAACTGGTGCAAAACTTCCACTGTTTGTTGCAGATTATGTGCTTATGGGTTATGGAACGGGCGCAATTATGGCAGTTCCAGGCGGCGATCAGCGCGATTATGATTTTGCTAAAGCTTTCGGCTTGCCAGTAATTTATACGGTTAAGCCTTTGCCTGATTCTGACGAAAAGTTAGAAGATTATGATGGCAAAGCTCCATTTGTTTCTCATGACGGAATTGTTATCAATTCTTCTGTGGAGCATACTCATAAGCTTGGCGACGCCTTGTCTATTAACGGTTTGCGCGTAGATGAAGCTATTAAAAAAGTGACGACTTGGCTTGAATCAGCAGGCGTAGGCGTTGGCAGAGTTTCTTACAGACTTCGCGATTGGCTGTTCTCTAGGCAGCGCTACTGGGGAGAGCCTTTCCCAATCGTTTATGACGAGGACGGTGTTGCTTACTTAGTTCCAGATAGTGAGCTTCCGATTGCTTTGCCAGATGTTCCAGACTATCAACCAAAGACTTATGCTCCGAACGACGCAAACTCGGAGCCAGAAGCGCCATTAAGCAGAAACGACGATTGGGTTAAAGTTCAGCTTGATCTTGGTGACGGTGTAAAAACCTACTATCGAGATACAAACACTATGCCAAACTGGGCTGGTTCATGCTGGTACTACATGCGCTACTTGGATCCGAATGACGCAGAGCACATGGTTGACAGCGACGAATATGACTATTGGATGGGCACGAACCGTCCAGGCAAAGAGCATGTTTCTGGCGGCGTTGACCTTTACGTTGGTGGCGTAGAGCACGCAGTTTTGCACTTGCTTTACTCGAGATTCTGGCATAAAGCGCTTTATGACTTGGGCTACGTGGATTCTGCTGAGCCGTTCCATCGCCTATTTAACCAGGGCATGATTCAAGCTTACGCTTACACGGATGAGCGTGGACAGTACGTTCCAGCAGACGAAGTTGAAGAAGGCGCTAATAACGGCGCTGGAGAGCCAACATTTACGTGGCACGGCGAGAGCGTGAATCGCGAGTTTGGAAAGATGGGCAAGAGTCTAAAGAATATTGTGACTCCAGACTATATGTACGAAAATTACGGTGCAGATACGTTCCGCTTGTACGAGATGAGTATGGGTCCTCTTTCTGAATCTCGCCCATGGAATACGCGTAACGTTGTTGGAGGCATGCGATTCTTGCAGCGCTTGTGGCGTAACGTTGTTAACGAAGAAACAGGCGCTTGCGTAGTAACAGAAGATGCGCTCGACGAAAAGACACTAAAGCTTGTTAATAACACGATTGCGCAAGTGACTGTAGAGATGGAAGCAATGCGACCAAACACTGCAATCGCTAAGCTGATTGTGTTAAATAACCACTTAACATCTTTGCCTAGCGTGCCTCGCACAGCAGTTGAGCCGCTTGTTCTTATGCTTTCTCCGATTGCTCCGCATATTTGCGAAGAAATGTGGAGCAAGCTTGGGCATACTAAGTCGATTGCTCACGCAAATTGGCCTGTTGCAGATTCTCGCTACATTGGTGCAGATACTGTTACAGCTGTTGTGCAAATTAAGGGCAAAGTTCGCGCAAAGCTCGAAGTTGACCCGAATATTGAGGCCGAAGAGCTAGAAAAGCTTGCGTTGGAAGCTGTAGCTGATCGCTTGGGTGGTAAAGCTCCGCGCAAAGTGATTGTGAAGGCTCCAAAGATTGTGTCTATTGTGTCAGACGAAAGCTGAAAACTCAATGTTTTCTAGGCAAAATAGCCTTTAACCACATTGGTTAATTTTACTTGAAAGATGCTTATCTTCATTTAATAGTGGAGGTAAGCATCTTTTTTTATGAATGGTTATGAATAACAAAAGGAGGTGATTAAAGGTGCATAAAACGAGTCGTAATGTTTTGGAAAGGCTTGATGCGATTAGTGGCTTGAACAATTATGTTAGTGAAGAAATCAGCGATATTAGTGATTCTTATAGAGAAGCTAAAGATTTACAGCATACAAAAGATGATTTGAATATTTTAGACTATAAAACTTGCGTTTTAGATAGCGAAACTAAAGAACGTGCGCTCGCTTTGAAAGACCTTGCTACTAATGCTAATAGTTCTTCATTAAAAGTTGATGATTTTAATAAGCGCAACGAAGCAAGAGTGAAGAATCATGTTAGATTGGCTATAAAGCCTGCTCATATTTTAGCAATAATGCTGATTCTAGTTGTTTGTTTATCTTGTAGTTTAACAATGTTAATAAGTCAATATGCAACTTATAGCAAGGTTTATGCATATAACGCTAGCGCAAAATCAAAAGATCATTCTAATAAGCAAGTTGATTTTTACAATAAGTCAGATGCTAAAGGCGACGGTAAAAATGATGGTAAAGACGAATCAAATGATAAATCAAAAGACGGAATAAAAGGCGAATCAAATAATAAATCAAAAGTGAGCACTAATCATAAAAGTGAGTTAAAAAAAGATGAAGAAAGCGTTGAAAGTGTTAGCAAAAATCAAGATTTGATTGAAAAAAATAAGAGTGAATATAGTCAAAATAGAAGCAAAAATATTCAAAATAAAAGTGAATGCATAAATATAAACAGTGCTGGATCGGAAGAATTGCAAGCGATAAAAGGCATAGGGCCAAAAATGGCTCAAAGAATATTAGACATGCGTAAAAAAGTTCGCGTTTTTAATCGTGTTGAAGATTTGATGCAAGTCAATGGAATTGGTCCGAAAACTTTTGCAAAGATTAAATCGATGATTTGTGTTGGTTAAGAATCGCTTATCTATAGGTTTATTTTATAACTTTGTTCTTTAAGGCGTAAAATGGAAGAATTTTATTGGAATTTTGAAAATGGAAACAAGGATTTTAGACTTGTTCCAATTGCTTTTGCAATGTGGTTTGGATGCTTGTATGCAAGATTTATATGCAAAAGTAATCAAGTTTTAGCGTATACAATATTTGCCACTTTTGCGTTTGCTATTCTGTGCTTTTATGTTTCATTCTCTAATGGATCATTTTTCAATGGATCATTTTTTAATGGTGTGCTTAAATCTAAATTTTTGAGGCGCTTAGGAATAATCAAATACAAGCAAACTTTTTATGCGATTATGTGCGCATTTTTAGCTTCATTTATGATTTGTTCGATTACGCAATGCTTAGAAGAGCTAGATCCTGTTTTTTCTGTTATTAAAAGCGAAAGTGCTAGAAGCACTCAAAGCTATGATGGTAATAAAAGGCTCGATTCTAAAAGCGTTAAAGTGGCTATGAAAATAACGTCTCCTTTAAGAACATCTCCTTCTTTTAGAGGAGATTGTGTAGCTAATGTAAGTGTTAAAAGTGTTGAAACAGAAGATAAAAATCATGTTGTGCAAAAACATGTGAGTTTTGCAAGCGCAAAACTCTACGCTTTTAATCCAGATTGTAAAGCAATTAATTATGGCTATACGATTAGCAGTTTTGCAAAGATTGGTATCTCAAAATTTGGAGCAAATAATGTAGAAATTCAAATTCCTAAAGCTAGTAAAAAAGATAAATCGAGCAAGAATCAAGTCCATTCCTTAAAAGTGATTGAAAAATCTGGGTTTTTAACAAGTGCTCTAAACAATCTTTATAAAGAATTTTACAAAGTTACAGGCAATTTGAGTGAGCAGGGTCAAATGCTTGTTCCTGGACTTACTGTAGGGCTTTTAGGTCAAGAGCATTTAAACAATGAAGATGAAGACAAAAGTAGTCAAATTGACAGCTCTTATGCGAATACAATGAAGCAAAGATTTAAGATTTCGGGAATAATGCATTTAATGGCAGTTTCTGGAGGCCACTTTTTGCTTGTTGCAGCAATGATTCGTAAAGTTTGCTTATATTTTCTTGCTCCAAAATGGCTGTGTGCGTTTCTTGAAATACTTGGAAATGTTTCTTTAGCACTTATTGTTTACCCATCTGCTTCGGTTTTACGCGCACTTATAATGGGCATTATTTGTTCAATCGCATTTTTACTTTCTAGAGCGTATCAATCCGCTAGCGCGTTGAGTGTAACTGTTATAGGTGTTTTATTTGTTTGCCCTAAGTTTGCGTGGGATTATGCGTTTGCGCTTTCTGTGTGTGCAACTTTTGGAATAATTGTTTGTGGAATGCCTTTAAGAAGAATCTTTTTAAGATATATTCCGTCTAGTATTGCAAGCGCATTAAGTATTACATTGTGTGCTCAATGTTTTACTCTTCCTGTGCAAATATTAATGCAACCTCAAGTTTCTTTTATATCTATTATAGCGAACTTGATTGTTGCTCCTTTTGTTGATTTTGCAACGATTTTTGGGCTTTTGTCGCTTGTTTGCTCGTGCTGGAATTACTCGATTGCGCTATTTTTCGCTAATATTTCTTCTATTGGAACAAACATTATGGCAAATTGTGCTTGGAATCTTGGAGATTTACAAATCGGAGTTATTCCATGGGTTTCTGGGCCATTAGGTGCGTGGCTTGCGTGGTTTGTTGAATTTAGCGTATTTTTGTGTGTATTTTTTATTAATAAGTATCTTAAAAATAAAGAGTTTTATAATGCGTTTAAGATTTACGCTCAAGCAAAGTCAAATCGCTTTAAGCATCTTGTAGATGATTCGATTAAGCTTTTTGAATGATTTTTGTGCAAGTTATGATTTTGAGCAATTTTTATAGTCAATTTATAGTCAATCATCTTAAGTTTTGCATAGTTTGTACAATTATTAGATGTGTTAAATAGCTAAAAATAATCGAATTAATGGTAGATTTGATTAGCTAACTTGCAAGACATTAGCATTAAGTTGCAAAACATTAGCATTAAGGGGTACGTATGCAAACGTTAAAGAACTTTGCGCCACTTACGATTGTAGTTGGTGGGGATGCGTATTTGAATGATTTGAACGCTCGCGACTTAAAAACGCGCATATTAGGCTCATACCCAGATGCAGATGTTGTAAATTTAGACGCTTTGAATGCCGATAAATATGCTTTTGTAACTGCTACAGGTCCATCACTTTTTTCTAGTGGAACAATTGTTGTTATTAATAATCTTGAACAAGCTAATGAAGATTTAGTCGAATCAATAATAGAGTTTTGTGTTAGTAAATCTAAATCAAAAACTAATGCAAAATCTAATATAAATGATTGCTGGGTTATTGCACGTCACGAAGGTGGCGTTAAAGGAAAGTCAATAGTTACAAAGCTAGAAAAAGCTGGAGCAAATAAAATAACTGTTCCAGATCTTAAAAAAGATGATGCAAGATTGAATTTTGTGCTAAGTCTTTTTGAAAGACAAAATCGCACAGTGGAGCCTGCAGCCGCTGCGCGCATTGTAGAGGTTTTAGGCGGAAAAACCGACCAGTTGGCGTCTCTTTGTTCTCAGCTTTGTTTTGATTTTGAAGATAACCCAATAACGCTAAAAATAGTTGACCAATACTTAATATCGGATCCGCAAGTAACTGGATTTTTTGTAGCAGATAAAGCTGCACAAGGAAACGCGGGTCAAGCTATTCTTGCTGCAAGAAGAGCGGTTTTGCAAGGCGTTGACCCTATAGCGTTGATTGGAGCTTTGGCTGTAAAAATGCGCATAATCGCAAAAGCTATAGCAGTTAAAAACGGAGAAATTTCTAACGCGCAAGCAAAAGTGAATCCGTGGGCGTTAAAAATGGCTATGAGAGATTTAGGTGGATGGAGTGAGAATGGGATTCGTAAGTGTTTTATGTGTTTAGCATGGGCAGATGAGCAATGCAAAGGTGGAGCGAGTGATGCTGATTACGCTTTAGAAAAATGCATTAGCATGATTGCTTTGCGCGGTCGTTAAATTAAATCAAATTGAAAGTGTGTGATTTTGGAAAATCATAATATTAAAAAGCTTGTAATTCCAAGTGATTCGTGTATGCAAGATCTTGGCGAGTCAATCGCAAAAATAGTGCATGAAACAGACGTTATTTTGCTTTCTGGTCCTCTTGGTGCTGGAAAAACAACGTTTGCTAAAGGATTTGGTAAAGGCTTAGCAATAAAAGAGCCAATAGTTTCCCCAACTTTTACTATTGCTAGAGAGCTTAAAGGCACGTTTTCTAACGGAAAAGTGGCAAATCTTATTCACGTAGACGCATACAGGCTTGGTGGAAAAGATTACGCTCCAGGGCAAGACACTGTTTCTAGGCTTTTAGATGAGCTTGAATCACTTGGATTAGACGAAGCTTTGGAAGAGCCAGGAGATGGAACTGTTGTGCTTATGGAATGGGGAGAGCAAATGGCAGGCGTTCTTGCAAATGTTCGTCTTGAAGTTCATATTGATAGGCCGATTGATAAAAGCGAATCAAATGAGTTTACGAGCGAAGGAAATCGCGTTGTAACGCTTGTTCCAGTTGGGGGAGACTGGTGTGATCGCTTAAAAATTCTTGATTAAGAGTAAGCTAAATTGGTTAGTCAATTTAAGGAATGAAAATGAGCAATACGCTGATTATAGACACGTCGTACGGTTCAACAGTTGGAGTTGTGGGGCATAATCCGATAATAGAAACGGATTCTCGCACTCATGTTGAAAGATTGCAAGTAAACATTGATTCTGCTGTAAAAAATGCTGGACTAGAGCTTAATCAAATAGATGAGATTGTAGTTGGAGTAGGCCCTGCTCCTTTTACTGGTTTACGAGCTGGACTAGTTGCTGCTAAGGCGATTGCTTTTGCGAATAACGCAAAGATTCTAGGATGCAGCAGCTTGCTTCCACAAAGTTTAATGATTCGTTCTGGAGCTTTTGAAGAATCGCTTAAAAATGGCGTTATCTCTAATAGCGAAATAGTCGAAAATAATGAATCTTGCGTAGCTAAACACACGTATGTTCTTTCGCTAAATGACGCTAGAAGACGCCAAGTTTATATGAGTTTATATGACGATAGTGGTTGCGAAGTAATAGAAATGGATATTGATTATCCTGCAAATATTGTTGATAGAGTAAATCAATATTTTGAATCAAATAATATTTGCGATTATTGCGTTTGCGTTGCGGGTCATGGTGCTAAAAAATACGCTGAAGATTGGAAGAAAATCGAGAATATATGCTTAATCACCGAAGTGAGTGCTCTTGATTTAGGCGTAAAAGGCTTAGAGATATTTAAGTTGTGCGCAAGTCAAAAAGACGTTATTGAACCACTTTATTTAAGAAGACCAGACGTATCTGTTCCAAACCCGTTGAAGCATGTTTTAGGGTCTGGCGCTGCTACAAAAGTGGCAGAAGTAGCGGAAAAATAGGATTCAAGCGAAGTACGCATATGATTGTAGACATAACTCGCTCAAAATATCCAGCTTGTGTATCAAATAGTAAAAGCAGAGCTATAGAGAAAATTGATTGTGCAAAATATGAAGCAATAGTTTCTCAAATTGCAAAAATCGAAGCAGACTTGTTTGGGCCAGGATGCTGGAACAAGAACATGATTTTGCAAGAGTTACAAGCACCGATGCGCGCGTATTATGCAGATGTTGATCTAAACACAAATACGGTAGCTGGGTATGCAGGATTTTGGTTTGATGGTGACGACGGTCAAATAATGACAATAGGCGTTGCAAAAGAGTATCAAAAGCGAGGAATTGCAAGCAATCTTCTAAAAACTATGATTGAAAATGCAAAATCAATCGGCGCAAAACGAATGCTTTTAGAAGTTAAAGTAAACAATAATCCAGCGTTAAAACTGTATGAAAAATTCGGTTTTACAAAAATGGGATTACGAAAAAGATACTACATGCCAGAAGGAATAGACGCATATACAATGTGTGCGCAAATGGAAGACTTAAACAACTTAGACAACTTAGAAAATTTAGAAAACTCAAAAAACTTAGAAGAATCTAGCGAAGCTTATAACAGTGCTAAAAGTGAGGATAACAATGAGTGAAACAATGAATAAAACAAGCGAGCCAATAGTTTTAGGCATTGAATCAACTTGCGACGAAACAGCAGCCGCAATCGTTAAAGGAAGAACATTAGTTTCTAACGTTGTAGCATCCTCAATGCAAGAACACGCACGCTACGGCGGTGTTATACCAGAAATCGCATCGCGCGCGCATGCAGAAGCATTTGTGCCAGTTGTATCAAAAGCGTTAGCAGATGCAAATATGGATTTAAGCGATATTGATGCTATAGCAGTAAGCGCGGGTCCAGGATTAGCAGGATGTTTAGCTGTTGGTATTTCTGGCGCTAAAGCACTAGCGAGTGCCGCAAAAAAGCCGATTTATGGAATAAACCACGTTATTGGACACATTGCAGTAACGCAATTGCAATTTGGAGACGTACCTAAAGACGTTCTAGCGCTTATTGTTTCTGGCGGACACACTTCACTTCTTCACGTGAACGATATTGCGCGCAGCATAGACGTTGTTGGAACAACATTAGATGATGCAGCTGGCGAGTGCTTTGATAAAGTAGCTAGATTGCTTGGATTCCCTTATCCAGGAGGGCCGCATATTGATAGGCACGGGCGCCTTGGGGATCCAAATACGTTGAAGGTTCCGCAAGGACTTACGCAAGGTCGTTCTGGCAAAGAGCATCCTTACGACTTTAGTTTTTCGGGAGTAAAAACAGCTGTTGCGCGTTGGGTAGAAGCTCGCCAAGCACAAGGCTTAGAAATACCAGTAGACGACGTTTGTGCGTCTTTAGCAAACTCTGTTGCAGATGTTCTTTCGCGCAAAGCTATGATGGGCTGCGAGCAATACGGTTCTAAAACTTTGCTGATTGGTGGCGGATTCTCTGCAAACTCGCAGCTTAGAGAGCATTTGCTTGCGCAAGGAAAAGAGCACGGAATCGAAGTTCGTTTGCCGCAGCTTAAGCTTTGCACAGATAACGGAGCAATGGTGGCAATGCTTGGCGTGAATTTGGTAGAAGCAGGAGTTCGTCCGTCTGCTCCAGATTTTGCAATCGATTCAGCAATGCCACTTACAACCGTTAGCTTATAATAGTAAAAGTCGTTCTAAAAATAAGCGAGGTGTTTTGTGTACGAAAGCTATGCGCGTAGAGGAGTTTTGCAAGTTGGTGAAAAAATCCAATTCACCGATAGAAAAGGCAAGCGAATCACAGCACAGCTTGTTAAAGGCGGAGTTACACAAACCGAGCATGGCATTATTTTGCACGACGATGTTATTGGCAAAACTCAAGGCGTTGTAGTAACAACAGTTAGCACAAAACGTGATTTTGAGCGCAGTAATAAGCAACTTGACGCATCTAAAGAATCAAACAAGCCCTGGATGGCGGCGCGCGCAATAGGCGGATGGGATTATGTAGTTATGCGTCCGCGATTAGCAGATTACGTTTTATCTATGCCAAGAGGCGCTCAAATAATGTATCCAAAAGATATTGCACAAGTGATTTCTTTAGGAGATATTCGCTCTGGAATGCGCGTTTTAGAGTCGGGAGCAGGCTCTGGCGCAATGAGCTTAAGTCTTTTAGACGCTGTTGGCGAAAGTGGCGAGCTTACAACAATAGAGCTTAGACCTGATTTTGCTAGAATCGCGCAACTAAACGCAACGATTTACTATGGCGAAAGTCCAAAATGGTGGAATCTTTTAACTGGAGATTTTGACACAGTAGCAAAGTCTCTTCCAGAAGGCTATTTTGACCGCATTATGCTAGACATGCTTGATCCTTGGAACAGGCTTGAACAAGCTTATAGAGTTATTGCTCCAGGTGGCGTATTAGTTGCGTACGTAACAACCACAACGCAAATGTCTAGAATGGCACAAAGTTTGCGTGCTTCTGGAGTTTGGACGGAGCCAGAGATTCAAGAAACGTTAGAAAGAACTTGGAAAGCTCAAGATTTAGCAGTTAGACCAGATCACGCAATGATAGGTCATACTGGTTTTTTGGTTATTTCGCGCGCAATGGCTCAAGGATTTAATGCACTAAAAAAGCGCGAGCGTGCTACAAAAGATACTGTTAGCGATATTGATGATTTAACTACCGAAGAGCGCGCAGAACAGCTAGAAGACTTGTCTCTTAGAGATATATCTGATAGAAAACTTAGAAAAGTCCTTAGAGATTTAGATTTGCAAATCGCACAATTGCCTAACTCAAATCCAAAGCCTAATAAGGCTTAACTGAAGACTGAGGAGATTAAAATGGCGGCGTCAATTAAAAAAATCGTTAAAAAAGTAAAGCATGCAAAATATGTGCTGCTACTAATGCGCCACGCAAAAGCGGTGCCGCCAACAATGGGAGATGATTGGGGAAGAGACCTTAGCGATAAAGGCATAAAACAAGCAAAAATCATGGCAAAAGGATTGAAATCTTTAAAGCTTGTTCCAGATTATATTGTTTGTTCAAGTGCAAATCGCACAGAGCAAACAATGCATAAAATGCTTAAAAAGTTTGGAGATTCGCCAATAGTTGCATCAAGAAAAAGCTTATATGATGGCGGAATGCAATCTGTAATGGATGAGCTTTGTGAGATTAGGAGTGAATCTAAAATAACAATGATTATAGGCCATGAGCCAACAATGTCGATGGCTGCGCAATGGCTTTCTTCCCCAGATTCCGACCCAGACGTTTTAGGAACAATGAGACTTGGGCTTTCTAACGCTTCGATTGTTGTGCTAGTTTCCGACTCTCCTTTTGCAACGTGCGGACTTCGCGGAGCAAAAGCATTGGGTGTTATAAGTCCAAAGGATTTTGAGTAGTAAAATACGCATAAATTTGCATAAAATCCTTATAAAATTTGCATAAATATACGCGAATCATTTGTATAAATCTGCATAAATCATATGCATAAATCTGCATATAAGTTTAGCTTATAACGACACCCCAAAATAGGTAATGACCTCATTAAGCCAAATGTTTGCTAGGCTGAATCAGGTTGTTAATTATTTGGAGGATATATGCATACTGTTCTTACATCCGTACAGGGATTCCCGCGAATCGGCGCAAATCGCGAGCTTAAAAAAATTATTGAACGCTATTGGAAAAAAGACGCAACTCTAGAAGAAGTAAGACAAGTTGCAAAAGACTTGCGCAAAAAGCATTGGAAAATTCAAGCAGAATCTGGAATAGAACTCATACCAAGCAACGATTTTAGCTACTACGATCAAATGCTAGACACAGCAATCCTGCTTGGTGCAGTGCCAGAACGGTACAAGAATCTAAAGTTTGAAAATGCAGAAGATACGCTTTTTGCCATCGCGCGCGGATATCAAGGGGATAGAGGGGATGTAACAGCTCTTCCAATGAAGAAGTGGTTTACAACTAATTACCACTACATTGTTCCAGAAGTAGAAAATCCGCAAAATTTGCATTTAGATGGCACAAAACCATTCGACGAGTTTAATGAAGCAAAAGCACTAGGAATTGAAACAAAGCCAGTGCTAATTGGCCCATACACCTTCTTAAAGCTTGCTCGCAATCCTCAAGCTCAAGAATTAGAAGCAAACAAAGAAACGATTGAAGCATTAGCAAACGCATATTGCGATATTGTAAAACGATTTGCAAGTCTTGGAGCAAAATGGATGCAATTTGACGAACCATATTTGTGCTTAGATAAAGAAGATGGCGATTTAAGGATTTTTAGCGACTTATATAAGCCGATTCTTCAAAGCAGACTTGAAAGCACAGAGAATGCTGAAAACGTTAAGATTTTGCTTAACACGTATTTTGGCAATATTTTAGACTCGTACAAAACACTAAACGATTTAGCTTTTGATGCAATTGGCTTAGATTTTGTAGAAGGCAAAGAAGAAAACCTTGAAGCTTTGCAAAAATATGGAGTAAACGAGAAAACAACTATTTTTGCAGGAGTTGTAAATGGCAGAAACATTTGGAAAAATGACTACGCGCAAAGTCTTGGCTTGCTAGATGCTTTGCAAAAAAACGTTACTAATCGCATAGCTGTTTCTACGGCATGCTCGCTTTTGCACGTTCCATTTAGCACGGATGGAGAAGAGCTTGGCGAAGACGTATTAAAGCATTTTGCGTTTGCTGTAGAAAAGTTGAAGGAAGTAAGCGAAATTGCTCAACTTTGCGTTTTGAATGATGATGAGCTTAAAAATAGCAAGGAATTAGCGCAAAATCAGGCATTATTTGATGGGTCTAGAGTAAAAGTAGACGAAAACGTTAAAGCGCGAATCGCAAGCCTTAAGCCAGAAGATTTTGAGCGAAAGCCATCTCGCGCGGAGCGCCAAAAATTACAAAAAGAAGCATTAGGCTTGCCTGATTTGCCTACAACAACTATCGGATCTTTCCCTCAAACAAAAGAAATAAGATCGATTCGAGCGCTTTTTAGAAAAGGCGAAATTAGCAAAGAAGAATACAACGCGTTTATTGCCAAGCAAATAGACGAGTGCATAGAACACCAGGAGCGCATTGGCTTAGACGTTCTTGTGCATGGCGAATTTGAGCGAAACGATATGGTTGAATACTTTGGCCAGCATTTGCACGGATTTAAGTTTACAAAAAACGCTTGGGTGCAGTCTTATGGAACTAGATGCGTAAAGCCTCCAATCGTTTGGAGCGACGTTTCTAGAGCGCAGCCAATCACGGTAGAGTGGAGTGCATATGCTCAAAGCCGCACAAATCATGTTATGAAGGGCATGCTAACGGGGCCTGTTACGATTCTTAACTGGTCTTGGCCTCGAGAAGATATTACGCACGAGGAGCAAACGCAGCAGCTGGCTCTTGCTATTCGAGACGAAGTTTTAGATTTGGAGCGTGCTGGAATTCGCGTAATTCAAATCGATGAGGCAGCTTTGCGCGAAAAGCTTCCGCTTAGGCGTTCTGATTGGCATAAGAAGTATTTGGATTGGGCGATTGCAGCTTTCCGTCTTGTGCACTCTGCTGTAGAGGCCACTACGCAAATCCACACGCATATGTGCTACTCGGAGTTTAACGACATTATTCTAGACATTGATGCAATGGATGCGGACGTAATATCGTTTGAAGCTTCGCGCGGAGATTTAGTTGTTTTGGACGCTATTCATAACGCGAACTTTGAAACAGAAGCGGGTCCTGGCGTTTACGACATTCACTCTCCTCGCGTTCCTAGCGAAGAAGAAATTGTTAATAGGATTCACGAGATTTTGCACAAAATGCCAGCAAGCAAACTTTGGATTAACCCAGATTGTGGCTTGAAGACTCGTGGCAATGCAGAAACTTGGGTTAGCTTGCAAAATCTTGTTTCGGCAGCCAAAAAGGTTAGAAGCGAATTGGGTGGCGGTCTAAAATGACGTACAAACCAAAGTTTTCACTAGAGGTGTTTCCGCCTAAAAGAACATCTCCAATAGGAACGATTTACGACACTTTAGACGGCTTAAGGGGTTTGGATCCAGATTTTATATCTGTAACTTACGGAACGGGAAAATCTTCGGATCGAACTGCTACTGCTAGAATCGCCAACACTATTCGATCGGAGTATGGTATTAAAACTGTTGCTCACTTAACAGCAAGATACTTGGATTATGACGATGTTGACGAAGCTTTAGATATGTTTGATAAGGCAGGCGTTAGTGGCGTTTTAGCTTTGCGCGGAGACGTTATTGAAAGTCAGAATGCTACTGGAGTGTTTAATCACGCGAGCGATTTAGTGTCGTATATTCGCTCACAGCGACCAGATTTGCCTATTTTGGGTGCGTGCTACCCAGAAAAACATCCAGAAGCTGCTACTTTGCAAGAAGACATTGATAATCTAAAGAGAAAAGTTGATGCTGGAGTAACTCACTTGATTTCGCAACTTTTTTACAATAACGATGACTTTTTGCACTTTAGGGATTTAGCTAGAAAAGCTGGCATTAACGTTCCGATTGAAGCTGGAGTTATGCCTGTTGTAAATGCAAATCAAGTTAAGCGAATGACAAAAATGTGCTCTTCTAAAATGAGTGAGCCAGTTTTAGCAATGATTGAGCGATGGGGAAGTAATCCAGAAGTTTTGCAAGACGCTGGAAGCATATTTGCGTCTCAACAGATTAACGATTTAGTTGCGGAAGGTGTAGATGGAATACACTTGTACACAATGAATCGTCCTGGAGTTACTAGAAGCATTTGGTCAAACGTTAAGCCACTTTTTACTAAAATCGTGTAGATTGTGCAAATCGTACTTGTGGTGCCGTGCAAAATATTGTTGTACGACACCACAATGTACAGTGGCGTTATGAGCAAAGAATCAAGTAATGCTGGAGATTTAAGCAATGGCTTCAGCGCGATTTTGAACGTGGGCTTAAAAGATGATTTGCAAAATCGTTCAAAAAATAGTTTAAATTTTGCTCAAGAAAATGACTTATCGTATAGAAGCCTAGTTAAAGCAGGGTTTGCGCGACCGGAATCTGCTCGTAAAGTTATAGAAGATGTTTGCAAAAATTGTGCAAATAATTCAATAAACACGGTTAAAATTTTAGAAAGCATAAGCAGAGTCGAAGATCCAGATTATGCAATTTTAGCGTTTAACGACATATATCAATCGCATAAAAAAGTTGTTGAAAATATTGCTCAAAACTCTAATAATTCACTAATAACAAGTCCGCTTTCGTCTTTAATGCAAGTTCTTGGAGCATCTAAAGCGTTTGCAATGCTAATGCGAACACGCGAAGACTTAATAAGCGCTGCCGCAAATGACCCAAATCATTTGCTACATATGACTTTAGAAGAGCGTGTTTCGGATTTACTAGAAGCTGTTCAATCGTACAGTGCAACAGTAGTAAATGAAGAAAAAGATGATGACAAGAATTGCGATTCGTGCACTGTTCCAATAAGCTCCATGGGTTTTGCACAAGCTGTTTGTGCGCTTAGAGCGAGATATCGCCAGCATATTGCTGCGATTATGGCATACGATTTGGCAAGCGCAGATCCTGTAGAATTGCAGCCAGATATAAGCTGTAAACTTTCGGATGCTGCGGATGCTGCTTTAGAGGCGGCTCTTGCGATTGCGCGCGGGCAAGTTTCTGGATCTTGCTGTTGCAAGTTTGCAATAATAGCAATGGGAAAATTGGGAGCGCGAGAAATAAACTACGTTTCCGACATTGACTTAATATATGTAGTAGAGCCAACTAATGGCGTTAAACAAGATGAAGCTTTGCGAGTTGGCTCTTCTATTGCGCTTGTTTTGCAAAAAGTGTGTCAATCGGTTGTTATGGGTTGTGCGGAGCCTCCATTGTGGCAAATTGATACTGCGCTAAGGCCAGAAGGCAAAGATGGTCCGCTTGTTAGGCGATTGGAATCTAACAGAGAATACTACGAAAAGTGGGCAAGTAGCTGGGAGTTTCAAGCATTACTAAAGTCGAGGCCAGCTGCAGGAGATATGCAACTTGGTAAAGATTATAGACAAATGGCAGATTCGCTTGTTTGGAAAGCGTCTGGTCGTGAACACTTTGTTGCAGATTGCCAACATATGAGACAGCGAGTGGAGTCTTTGATTCCTGCGTCTCATAGAGATTTAGACATGAAGCTTGGTCGCGGAGGATTGCGCGATGTTGAGTTTACTGTGCAAATGTTGCAACTTGTGCACGGAAGCGAAGACACGTCTTTGCGAGTTAGAGATACACTAGGCGCGCTTAACGCATTATCTGCTGGAGGTTATGTTTCTAGATCGCAAGCTGCGATTTTGGCAGAACACTACCGTTTTGAGCGCGTGCTCGAGCATCGCCAGCAAATGTGGAATATGCAACGTACGCATTTATTCCCAGATTTAGGTGCGCAAGGAAATGGTGGGTTAGATCGCGCAAGAAGCATTAGTGTAGAAGATCTTAACAGTAACGAGCAAATTAGGCGTCTTGCTAGAGCTGTTAGACTTAAGCCAGAAGAGCTTGTTGCGCGATTCGACAAAGCGCGACGAGAAATTAGACACTTGCATAAAGATATTTATTACCGCCCAATGCTTCCGATTAATGCGCAAACGGATGCGGATCCTATTGTGTTGTCTGCAGAGGCTGCTCGCGCTCGCTTTGCGTCAATCGGATTTGCAGATGCAAAAGCTGCACAAATGCATGTTGAAGCTCTTACTGAGGGACTTTCGCGTGCTGCTAAAATTCACAGAATTTTGCTTCCTGCAGTGTTGAAATGGCTTGGAGAAGGTCAAAATCCCGACATGGGTTTGCTTGCTTTTAGGCGACTTTCCGAGCTCTTCGGTGGGAAAAACACGTATCTTGGATTTTTGCGTGACTCTCCTAGCGCAGCTCAACGGCTTTGCCACGTTTTGTCTGATTCGCGCTATTTAGGCGATGCAATGATGAAGTCCATACAGTCGATAACTTGGCTTGGAGACGACTCGACGCTTGCGCCAAGAGGCAGAGAAAGCTTAGATATGCAAACGCGAGCAATGGTTGCAAGATATTCAAGCAGTATTGCGGATTTTGCTCAATCTTTGCGCGCTTTAAGACGGCAAGAAATTGAGCGAGTAGCTCTTGCTTGGATGTGTGGGATTATTGACGATGATACTTCGATGCAAGCAATGAGTGACGTATTTGACGCTGTTCTTGATGCTGCTTTGCAATGGGCTATGAAAGATGCGTCTCGCAAAATGTGCCTAGATGAGAGCAAAGCTTCGATTTCAATTATTGCCCTCGGACGTTATGGCGGTAGGGAAGTTAACTTCTGCTCTGATGCAGATATGATGGTTGTTTATAAGCCTACACAAGATATTTGCGGTTGCGATTCTGGCGATGATTCTGGAGCTAATCTTGCTCACCGTTTTGCGCAAACTACTGTAGACATATTGCGAAATATTTTGCAAGGTACTCTTACTTTAGAGCCAAAAATCATGGTTGATTTAGATTTGCGACCAGAAGGTAAAGATGGGCCGCTTGTGCGCTCACTAGAATCGTGCGAGCACTACTATCAAAAGTGGGCAAGTACGTGGGAAAATCAGGCACTTTTGCGCGCGCGCTTTGCTGCAGGTTCTAAAGAGTTGGCGGATGCCTTGCTAAGTGGAGTAGTAAACGACTTGCGCTATTCATTGGAGCCTCTTAGCGAATCCCAATTAGCGGAAATTCGTAAGCTTAAAGCGCGTATGGAAGCAGAACGCTTGCCAAGAGGAGTTAGCAGAGACAGACATTTGAAGCTTGGGCGCGGCGGTTTAAGCGATGTTGAGTGGACTGTTCAGCTTTTGCAATTGCAATACGCTGGAAAATACGAGTCTTTGCGCACGGTTGGCACAATGCAAGCGTTGAAAGCGCTTAAAGAATTGCATTTGATTGAAGATGAAGATGCAAACGTGCTGGAGCGCTGCTGGCATATGTGTTCTGCAGTGCGAAATGCGAACTTCTTGTGGTCTGGCTCACTTGAGCGTGCGGATGTTATTCCAACAGACTCTTATTCTTTAGGCGGAATCGCCACTTATCTTGGCTACGATCCAAACCAGGGTCGCGTTTTTGAAAACGATTTAATGGCTGTTATGCGTCAATGCCGCGAAGTTATGTCTCGTCTGTTCTACTGTCGCTAAGTTTACAGTCGCAATCTAGTCATATTTTGTAGCTTCGAATTTATTGTTGCATTCTGTTCTTTAAGTTATAATTGCAGGATGGGAGGTGATTTTTAATGAAAAATTCAATGATAAGCATTGATGTAAAAGAAAGAGCTAAGTCTTCAGTTTTTTATTCTGATGTTTCTTCACGTATAAAGCAAACAGTCAGTAGTGAAAATTTAGAAGAAAATGACGAATTATTCTCTACTGATTTTGCTGCAAAACTTATGAATAGTTACAAGCAGTCAGCTTCTGGTTTATCTAGACCATATAAAGATGTTTTTGCTGAGTTAGAAAAGGGCTTGTAATGAGTTCTTTTGATATTCTTGTTACTCAAGATGCAGAAAATGATTTAAAAAATATAAGAGATTATATTGCATCTAATATTTCTAAGAAAACTTCTGCCAGAATTATTAATATCATTAAATTTAATATTGAAAGACTATCTCTTTTTCCTCAGTTTGCGCCTGTAGTTAAGTATGAGCCGTGGAATTCACTTGGTGTGCGTCGTATTGTTGTAAAGAATTTTCTTATTTATTACAGAGTTGATTTAGAAAAAAATACAGTTTATATTTTGAAGGTTACTTATGGTAAATGTAATCAACAAACTGTATTGGAACAAATAGATTTATTGGATTAAATACTTATTAAATGTTGCATAATAAGTTATAGTTGTTCGCCACTCCGAGTATAGGTTTCGTCAAAGCTAATCAGTAATATTACGTAGGTCGCGCACAATCGCGGCCGTTTGCCAACTAGCGAAAGGTAAGCGGTTTTATTATGACGAACGCATTTTCTGATTCTTCCAATCAAGTTTTTTCTCGTTGCGCAATTGCTCAATCGTTAGCAGGCAAAAGCGTTGTTACTTTAGACGATATTTCAACAGAACAAATACGAATGCTTTTAGATAAAGCGCGATACATTGATTCGCACAGAAAAGAAGTGGCCCACACTTGCGATGGCAGAGTGTTGGCCACTCTTTTTTATGAGCCGAGTACGCGCACGCGATTAAGCTTTGAAACAGCAATGCTTCGCTTAGGTGGCAAGGTGATTGGCTTTGCAGGCGCTCAACTTTCTAGCGCTAGTAAAGGCGAAACAGTTAGCGACACGTTAAAAGTGGTATCAAACTATGTAGATGTTGTAGCAATGCGTCACCCTAAGGAAGGCGCCGCTTTTGTAGCAACGCAAGCTGTTAGCACGCCAGTAATTAATGCAGGAGACGGTGGCCACATGCATCCTACTCAAACTCTTGCAGATTTAGCAACGATTCTTGCACGATTTGGCAGACTGAATAATTTAACAGTTGGGCTTTGCGGAGACTTAACATACGGCCGCACAGTTCACTCGCTTATTGAAACTTTATGCCGCTTTGGAAACGTTCATTTTGTGCTGATTAGTCCAGATGAGCTTAAAACTCCGCAATATGTTATTGATCGCATAAACGCAACTGAATCGTGCTCTTACGAGGAAACTCGCGATTTGATGGAAGTTATTGGAAGTTTAGACGTTCTTTATATGACTCGTGTGCAAGAAGAGCGTTTTACAGACAGGGATCAATACTTGCGACTTAGAGATACTTACATTTTGACGGAAGAAAAATTGCAAAAAGCAAAGCCGAATACTGCTGTTCTTCACCCACTTCCTAGAATTAACGAGATTGCGGTTGATGTTGACGCGGATCCTCGTGCAGCATACTTTGAGCAAGTTAAAAATGGCATGCTTATGCGAATGGCTCTTGAAAGCTCAGTTCTTGGAGACGAGCTTTTGGGCTACGAACCAACAGATTTTGTGAATGTTCCTAAAGACGAATCGCAAGCTTACGATGCTAATGGAATTTCGCTCGCTAATCCTCGTGTTCATAAAGAAGACAAAAATGCTCCTAAAGATCTTAAATGTCCTAATATTCGCTGCATAACAAATAGTGAATTATCATTAGTCAAAAAGTTCTATAAGGACGATTCTGACGCAAACGTGTATCGATGCTTGTATTGCGACGAAGAAGCATAACAGATTGATTGCAGATTGGGTGCAAATTGAATGCAAATTGAATGCAGATTGAATGCAGTCAAAACGCAAAAATAAGCGCGATTAACGCAATTGAAATATAAAGTAATCTAAAATAATCTAATAACTTAAAAACCTTGAGCGAACTAGGAGCAATATGAACAACTCACGAACCTTAACTTTGCAAAATATTGCAGTTTGGGATACTAGCGAGCGCATTGATTTAATCGTAGAAGGTGTGCGGCAAGATGCTTTAATTGAGCCAAATGCCAGAATATGCGGAGAAATTGATGCGAGTGATTGGATTGTTGCTCCTGGTTTTGCAGACCCACACGTGCATTTTAGAGATCCTGGTCAAACAGATAAAGAAACGATGATGACTGGCGGCAATGCTGCGGCCGCAGGCGGATATACGCAAGTTTTGATTATGCCGAATACTATTCCAGCAGTTGATGGCGAGCCTTGGAATGATGCTCCTTTCGACGTGGAAAATGTGATTGACTACTTGCAAAGATACGGTTGCATATATGGCGTAAAATTGCCAGTTCGCTACGATTTAAGCGTTTGCGCATCGGGCGGAAGAAGTGGCGTTGATCCTAGCAACGTTAATTTGTGGAAAAAGTATGTTCCTGGAATCGAAGATAGTCAAAAAACGTCTCCGATGAAGAAGCATCCTGTAGTTGCTATTAGTGACGATGGTGCTGCAGTTACAGATTCGATTTTGCAAGACGTTCTAAAAATCGCTAAAGAAACAGGATTGCCTCTTCTTGAACATTGTGAGCATCACAATTCTGGCTCAGTAAATGAAGGCCCAGTTGCTAAGATTTTAGGCGTTGGCGGAATTCCTGCTTCTACGGAGCTTGCGATTGTTAAGCGCGACATTGATGCTGCGCGAGTTAGTGGCGTTCATGTGCACTTCCAGCATGTGAGTACTGCAGCTGCTTTTGAAGCGATTCGCAAAGCTAAGAAGGAAGGTTTGCCTATTACTTGTGAAACAGCTCCGCATTATCTTGCTCTTTGCGATGAAGATGTGCTTAAGTATGGCGTTAACGCAAAAATGAATCCGCCACTTAGGTCTAAAGCAGATAGACAGGCTACTCTTGGTGCAATCGCAGATGGAACTATAGACATGATTGCGACTGATCACGCTCCGCATACAGTTACAGATAAGGCTGGCGACTTTGCGAGCGCGCCTAATGGCATTATTGGCTTAGAGTGCGCGTATGCGGTTTGTAGAAAAGTGCTTGTGGATGCAGGCTACACGGATGATAAGCACTTAATTGAGCTAATGTCTGTTAATCCAATGCAACTAATGAGCCGCAGACCTACGGATGTTTCTGCTTTGCTAAACGTGTCTTCCAAGTGTGCGATTAGGCGTACATTGCGATTAAGCAGCACAGAGCACCCAGAAAACGTTGATTTAGTGTTGATTAATATGAACGAAAAGTGGAGTGTGGATTCAAGCTTGTTCCATTCAAAAGCTAGAAATACGCCATTTGACGGGTGGCAATTAAAGGGCAGACCAGTGGCAACTATTATTGGATCGCAAATTGCGTTTTCTAGAATGTAGTCGCGTATTTAATAAGTCGTATGTGTAAGTCGCGTGAGTAAGTCGTAAAAAATAGTAAAAATGGGAGAAAAATGGACGAGTTAGTAGAAGCGATTGCATCAAAGCAAAATCCTACTGTTGTTGGATTAGACCCAAAGACTGGTATTTTGCCTGCGCAAATTTTAAACGGCTTAGCAAATGAAGTTTTGCAAGAAGTAGAGAGTGAAGAAGCTTTGCAAACGTTGCTTGGTGCTGCTTATTTTGAGTTTAATCGAGCAATTATTGATGCGATTTGCGATATTGTTCCAGCTGTTAAGCCACAGATTGCAATGTATGAGGCGCTTGGCCCTGCTGGAATTGACACTTACACAATGACTTGTGATTATGCTAAATCCAAAGGCTTAGTTGTTATTGGAGACGCAAAACGAGGAGATATTGGCTCTACAGCAGCTCAATATGCTGCGCATTTGCGAGGATTTGCTAATCTTGATTCGTATTTTAGCGATGATTCTTACGATTTTGACGAGTCTTTGCTTAATCTTCTAAAAAGCTCTAGCACAAAGGATGTTTGGCACGAGGATTCGCTTACTGTAAACCCGTATATGGGGTCGGATGGCGTTATGCCTTTTGTAAACGAAGCAATTTCGCGCAATAAGAGCATTTTTGTGCTTTTGCGCACGTCTAATCCTTCTAGCAAAGAGTTGCAAGAGCTTGTTGTTGAAGATGGCAGGCCAGTTTACGAGCATATGGCAAGTTTGATTGAAAATTGGGGCGAATCAAACATTGGGAATCACGGATATTCTAGAGTTGGAGCGGTTGTTGGAGCAACGCATCCGCAAGAAGGCAAGCGGTTGCGTGAACTTATGCCGCATACTTTCTTCCTTGTTCCAGGTTATGGAGCGCAAGGTGGAACAGCTAAAGATGTTGCTGGAATGTTTGATAAAGACGGCAGTGGCGCAATAGTAAACTCTTCGCGCGGAATTATTGGCGCTTGGAAAAACAGTGAATCTTATAAAAAGCACGAATCTTCAATCTCTTTAGATGACATTCTAGATATTGTTGCAAATTCTTCTGCTTGTGCTGCTATTAATATGCGAGATGATTTAAGGCAGGCGATTTATAAGTGAATATAGCTAAATAAATGTGAATATAATCTATAACTAACAAGTTACAAATTACAAGCGAAAATACATAAATAAATAAAGCTAAACAAATAAAGTTACACACTACACAAGATAGGGCAAATACATGAGTGATGGCATGTTTATTCAAACTAGAAAATCTTCTAGAAGCTTTATATTTACTATTCGTGAAAGCTCTTTAGACTATTCGGGTGCAGATTCTAGTAAGCCAAAATATAGCCGTCTTTTAGGAAGGCGCCCAATAGAAGTTCTTGATAATCAAAAGCTTGACGAAGGTGTGTATCGCTTAGTTTTGCGCGATGATGCTATTGCTAAAACGGCCACTCCTGCGCAATTTGTTAACTTATATTCTCCAGATTCTACAACTATGCTTCCTAGGCCATTTGGTGTTGCAAGCGTTGATGGAGATACTTTTACTCTTATTTTTGCTGTAATTGGTAAGGGTACTGCCGAGTTTGCGCAGCTTAAAGCAGGAGACACTGTAGACGCTTTAGGGCCATTAGGATTGGGTTTTGATATTTCTAAGCCAGCGCACTATGTTCTTGTAAGCGGAGGATTGGGCGTTCCTCCTTTGATTTGTGCTGCGCAAGCGATTGCAAAAAATAAGGATTGCAAGGTTACGGCCGTTCTTGGATACAGAGATAATCATTTTGCTGACTCATTTATGAAGGAATACGTTGATAACGTTTATAGCATTAGCAATGCGCAAGGAACTGTTATTACTTTGCTTAATGAGCTAGAGCAAGAAAATCATTTTGATTTTAATGGCGATTTGCCTATTGTTATTCTTTCTTGCGGGCCTATGCCAATGATGAAAGCTGTAGCTCATTGGGCGCATGAGCGTAACGTTAAATGCCAACTAAGCCTAGAAGCAAGAATGGGATGCGGCTATGGCACTTGTGTTGCTTGCGTTGTAGATACTTTGGAAGGCAGACTTAAAGTTTGTAACGAAGGGCCAGTATTTGACTCTGAAAGATTAGGCTGGGAGTAAATAAAAGTCTGAGAACAAATACTGGAAACAATAAAGGCTGGGAGTAAAAAGATATGAGTAACGAAATGAATAAAGCTTTAGAAAATGCGCAAAATAGCGCGCAAAACAATGCATCAACTCTTGGATTTGACACAAGCCACGTTTGGAAGCACTCAACTAAAGTTGCGGGAGTTGAGTGGAAAAACATGGTTGGAACAGCGTCTGGAACGTTCCAACTTGCAGCTTGCGCGCACTTTTATGACGTTAGCCAACTTGGAGCAATTTGTACAAAAGGTGTTTCCCCAGTTCCTTGGGAGGGTAATCCTTCTCCGCGCACTGCAGAATCGCCTTCTGGAATGGTGAATGCTGTTGGTTTGCAAAATCCTGGAGTTGATCACTATTTAGTAGACGAGCTTCCAAAGTTAAAAAAGCTTGGGGCGCTTGTAATCACAAATGTTGCAGGCCACAGTGACGAAGATTATGCGCAAGTTGTTGAAAAGCTTGCGGATTCCGCGGCAGATATGCTAGAGATTAACGTTAGCTGCCCAAACGTAACTCATGGCGGAATGAGTGTTGGCACAGACCCAGTTGCATTGCATCGTTTAATTAAGCGACTTCGCGCAATGACAGATAAGCCGATGATTGTAAAAATGACGCCAAATGTTACAGATATTGTTTCGATTTGCAAAGCTGCTGTTGATGCTGGCGCAGATGCTTTAAGCATGATTAATACTTTAGTTGGATTGAGAATTGACATTCGCACAGGCGAGCCGATTATTGCAAACCGTACGGGCGGTGTTTCTGGCCCTGCAATCTTCCCGATTGGACTTGGATTTGTGTGGCGAGTGCGTCAAGCTATGCCAGATATTCCAATCATTGGTATTGGTGGCATTGATTCTGGAGAGAAAGCTTTGGAATATTTGTATGCTGGCGCTAATGCTGTAGAAGTTGGGGCGGCCGCTCTTGTGGACCCAACTGCTCCGATTCGCATTGCGCGTGAGTTGGATGATTTGCTTGATTCTAGGCCAAAGCTTGCGTCTTTGCTTAAAGAAGGCAAAACTTGGCGATGACATTTAATGCATTATTTAAGACAATTTACTAAGACAATTCATTCAAGACAGATTTAACAAGGAGAGTTAATTATGGCACAATTACACGAGGATTTTACAAAGTTTTTGCTTGATTCGGGCGCACTTAAATTTGGTGATTTTACGCTTAAGTCTGGTCGCCAATCGCCTTACTTTATTAACGCTGGTGCTTTTGACGACGGCATGAAAATTGCTTCTCTTGGCGATTATTACGCTCAAAGAATTATTGCAGCAATCAAAGATGGTATTCTTTCTAACAATATTGACACAGTTTTTGGTCCTGCTTATAAAGGCATTCCGCTGGCAGTTTCTACGTCTATGGCTTTAACGAATAATTACAATATGCCAGTTGGTTTTACTTTTGATAGAAAAGAGCGAAAAGATCACGGCGACGGCGGAATGATGGTTGGAAAGCCGCTAAAAGACGGCATGAATGTGTTGCTGGTTGACGACGTTATGACTGCTGGGACTGCAGTTCGCGAAACTTTGCCAAAGCTTAAAGCAGAAGCAAACGTGCAAGTTGTTGGCTTGATTTTGGCAGTAGATAGAATGGAGCGCACAAAAGACAGTGATCTTTCTGCAGTAAAAGCAGTAGAGCAAGAGTTTGGATTCCCAGTGCTTCCAATTGCAAACGTGCGCGAAATCTTCGATGCTGCTAAGAGGATTATTAATTCAAACGGGGAGCCCGTAATGAATCAGCAGTTGGCAGATTGCGCTGCTAAATATCTTCTTCAATACGGCGCTTGATATATTGCGTTTTAATAAAAGATCTTAAAGTTTTCCGCAAAATGTTGCAAAACACGGTGTGTGGTACAACATTTTGCGGAAAACTATTGCAAATGTTTTAGTTTTTCTTTAAAACAAAGGTTGCAATTCCAGCAATTGCAACAACAAATACAACTAATATAGCAATAGCTAATACATGCGTATTATTGGTTGAAGAGGCTGATTTCGCAATATAGCTGTTATTTGTTAGTGCGTCCTTCTTTTTGTTTACGCTTTTACTTGAATCATTATCTTTAGAGTTGTTTTCTTTAGAATTATTGCTTTGCAAATCTTTGTAATCAGCATTATTGCTGATTGAGTTGCTGCTTTGTTCGGTTTGATTCTTATTTGTTGCAGTTTTGTTGGCGATTTCTGCTTTGTAAGAAGTATCTTGATTTTCTTGTTGCGATTTAGCAGATTCTGCAGTTTTAGGTTCTGCAACCTTTTGTTGTTCTGCAGTATATGTTTTCGCATCAACACTGGTTTGATTATAACTACTATAATTGTAATCATCTTTATTAAAAGGAATGAATAATAATTTGTTCAAACTGTAATCAGAATCAGAATCATGGTCCGAAGATTCAGATCTACTAGGCTCAACAACGTTTGAAGTTTCCTTTTGAATGCTTTTAGTTTTAACAGTCAAATTAAAATCTTTACTTAAATCAAGATTGCTTAAATCTGTATTAAAAGCAGAGTTCCCATTATTCCAATCTGTAATCACTTCGTCTTTTAAGCCTAGAATTGTAGATAAAGTTGCGTTTGCTTTTTCTATACCTAGATTTCGGAAGTCAGTTATTTTATTATTTGAATCTTTACAGTTAACAATTGCATCAACAAAATTATGTTTTCCATTCGTATTAACTAAGCAATTAATATTAGCATCGCCGTGTTTTATTGTAGCCATAAAGTATCCGCGTAAGAATCTTCTAGAGCCGCTTTCTTTGCTTTGTTTTGCGTTATTTTCTATTAAATCTTTTGCACTATTTGAGAATCCACCTTCTTTAATAAGAAGATTTCCATTTTGTGTGCCTGCTTCTTTCCAAATGTCATTAAGTGCCGAAAGATTTGTTTGTTCGAGATTAACGCCAGATGGAATGGTAATATCAACGATTTTGCTGCCGCCAAACATGTTTTTAACACCTTGGTTTAATGAACCGGTTTGAATATTAAGAGCTTGTGTTAAATCCCACTTAGAAATATCTAGAGACGTTACAGAAGAGTTTGCAAACATATCGTTCATGTCTGTTGCGCTAGAAGTGTTCCAATTTTCGATTCCTGGTATTTGTGTTAAATTAGTAGTGTTTGAAAATGCTTTTCCCATATTCCAAACATTTTTTGTATTCCAATTTTCTAAGCCAGTTATCTTTTTAACGCCACTGTTGTCAAAAAGACCAACAATGTTTGAAACATAAGAAGTTTTCCATTTTCCAAGGTTGGCTTCTTTAAGTGAGGTTGTTCCAGTAAACATTTTTCCAATGTCGTTAGTATTGCTAATATCCCAGTTTTCAAGCGCTTTAATGTCTTCTAGCTTGTTGGCGTTCATAAACATTCTTCCCATTGAAGCTAGATTGTTGTTTGTAAACACTTCTAAGCCTTCGCTAGTTGTTAATCCGCTTTCTTCAAACATTCCAGTTGCTTCATCGCAGTAGGTGTTGTCCCAAGTAATTCCCTTAACGTTTGAAAGATTCTTTGCTTGGTAGAACATGTTGTTCATATGATGAACATTGCGCGTTTTAAAGTTTCTAATGCCGTCTGCAGATTCGATTGCGCTGCCTTCAAACATGCTAGTCATGTCTGTAACGTTGTTAGTGTTCCACTTTTCGTCTAATCCGTGAACTGTGCGCAAATTTTTTGTGTTTCTAAACATTAGCTGCATGTTTTCAACGTTGCTAACGTCCCAGTTAGATATTGGATTTATGCTGATTATTCCGCTATCTTCAAACAGGCTGCTCATATCTGTTACGCGGCTTGTATCCCAGTCTTTAGTTCCATTAATGTTTTTTAGCTTAGGAGTTGAAGAAAACATTCCAGACATATCTTCTACATTAGAAGTGTCAAATAAATCCAAATTGTTTATTGTTTCTAGATTTGCAAAGTTTGAAAACAGATTGCTAGCACCGTTGCCAAGTTGGATTTTTCCAGCATTTTCAGTTTGATCGCCTGATTGAACAATATTTATGACTTTGACTTTAGATGTATCAAGATTTACGCCATCTGGATTGTTTTTATTAGACGAAATAATCTTTTCAATTGAGTTAGATGCAAAATCTGTTCCGTTAATTTTTGATATTTCAAGAGTATTAGTGGATTCGTCAAACTTCCACTTTAGTCCAGTAGGAGTTGGGTCAAGGAATCCCTGATATTTTGCTTCATGCCAAGTGTTTAGTGCGTTTTCTTTGTTTTTTGGATTAGATGCAACAGATTTGTTATACTGCGTTAGCCCAGTGTTTAATTTTTCGCGAGCAATGGCTTGAGTTGGTGTTAGTGAGAAAATTATTACTAAAGATAAGCAAGATGCGAATATATTTTTTCTCATGGTTTCTCTTCTCTGTTAAATCATGCGTATGTTCGTTCTTGTTAGAACATGTTAAATATATCAGTCTTTATGAATAAAGTAAAGATAATATGTTAGTTTATGTTCTTTTTTTGTAAAAATAATTATAAATTAGTGTTTTATAATGATGCTTTTATATGTGAGTAAAAATATCAAAAGATTGTATTAATCTCATAATATGGAAAACAGCAATAATAAGTACCAAGAATCAGAAGATTTGGATGATATCGCTTCCTTTAATAATCAAGATGAGTATGAGCAAGAAAATATTTTTGGATCTTCTAATGATGATTCAAACAACTCCTTGTTAAGCGATAAAAAGGCTATTGCTGTTATTGTTTGTGTATCTCTTATATCAATCGGAGTTGTTGTTGGATTAGGGTTTGTATTATTTGCTAATAACTCTAAGCCTAATCTAAAAGCAAGTGAGCCTTATAAAAATTGCGTTCAATTGCGCAAAAAAGTAATCAATGCTAAAGAAGAGCTTAAAAAAATTATATCAAGTCAAGATGTTAAAGATGCTTCTAATATAAAAGCTGCTGATTTTGATGAAGATTTTGATGCTGCTAAAGACTCAGCGGACGATTTTGAAACTTCTTTAAGCTACGCTAATGATGACTTAAACGATGATATTCCATCATGCCCACTTGGCGCGGATTCTTACGATTCTACAACAGTTGAAAATAAGCTTTCAGACAAATTGGATTCTTTGCACAAAGATGCTAATTCTGTTAAAACGCATGCAAAGAATTTACTAAAAACTAGCAGAACTGCTTTTGGTGATCAATTGTTAAATCTTGTTAAAAAAGCTAGAGAGCTTGTAGAAAAAGCTAAAAATTTGCCTATTTTAGCTGATGCTTCTAAAAGCCTAGAAAATGCTATTAATGATGCTGGGAATGCTCTTGCTAAAAGCAGCAATAATTATACAGAGTTAAAGCAGGCTTATCAAAAAATAAAAGCTGTTATAAGCCAGTACGAAGATAGAATTAAAAAAGTGAGCGATAGATTTTTAAGTAGAGATGGCAATGGGTATCCTTTTGATGCTCCGCATCCTAAGGATGATCAAGGTGGCTATATTCCAATGGGTCGTAGTCAAAACTCAGAGTCTTCGGAACAAAACGATCAGAGTAACGAATAATTGCGTTAAATGCGGTTGTTATTTTAGTTGTTATTTTAATTAGTTGACGCTTTGTGGCATAATAAGCAAGGTTTATTTCTTAGCTGCGCAAATTGCAGCTTTATTAGCGAAAGAAACGGATAACTCGTGGCACAGACTACCAATGATATTAAAAATGGATCGGTTTTGAACCTTGAAGGTCAGCTTTGGACTGTTGTTAAGTTCCAGCACGTAAAGCCAGGCAAAGGCCCTGCTTTCGTTCGTACCACCATTAAGAACGTGCTCTCGGGCAAGATTGTCGATAAGACTTTTAACGCCGGCATGAAGATGGAGTTCGAGACCGTTGATAACCGTACTTTGCAATACTCTTACGAAGACGGCGATAACTTTGTGTTTATGGATATGACAACCTACGACCAGGTGTACATTCCTAAGGATTTGGTTGGAGATCAAAGCAAGTATCTTCTTGAAGGAACTGATTGCATTGTTAGCTTCCATGATGGCACTCCTTTGAGCGTAGAGCTTCCAGCGTCTGTAATTTTGACAATTACGCACACTGAGCCAGGCTTGCAAGGTAACCGTTCTAACGCTGGTACTAAGCCTGCAACCGTGGAAACTGGTGCCGAAATTCAGGTTCCACTCTTTGTTGGTGAAGGCGAAAAGGTTAAGGTCGATACTCGTGATGGCTCTTACCTTGGTCGCGAAAACTAGTAGAAACTTATAAAAAGGACGCTAATATGGCACGCTCCACTGCTCGAAAGAGGGCATTGAACACTCTTTATGAGGCAGACGAGAAAAGTCAGAATATTCTTTCTTTACTCGACGAACGTTTGAAAGAGCCAGGCGCGCAAACTCCTCTTCCGGATTATGCTGTTGATATTATTCGCGGAGTAGGAGAGCGCAGAAATAGGATTGATAAAACCTTAAATCGCTATTCAACAGGCTGGAAAGTTGGAAGAATGGCGGTTATTGACCGCAATATTTTGCGCATTGCTGTTTGGGAGATTCTTCTAAACGACGAAGTGCCAGATAAAGTTGCGATTGATGAGGCAATTGCTCTTTCTAAAACATATAGTGACGATGAAGCAATCACCTTTATTCATGGTCTTTTAAGCGCAATTGTTTCCGACAAAGACGCTTGCTTGGCTAAGTTTAATGGTGAATCTGGTGAATCTGGTGAAGCAGAAGAATCGCAAGAATCGCAAGAAAACGATTAGTATTTTGTAAAGTCAGATTTAGATCCAGATTTTAGTTTTGCAAAATAGTCGTAAAACATGTAAATCCGCTTGCTTGTAAAAGTAGGCGGATTTTTGTTTTGTAATACATCGGCGCGTCGCCGTCCGCCAATATGAGTAGACTTGCCACGAATAACCTAAAGCCATAAGGGGGTTAAGGTGGACTATAACGACACCTTCGCCGGATTCGGCACTGATGATGCAGTATTAGTATTGGAAGACGGGCAAGTTTACGTTGGTAAACCATTTGGCGCAAAAGGTTCTACACGCGCTGAAATCGTGTTCTCTACAGGAATGACTGGTTACCAAGAAACACTTACTGATCCAAGTTATGATCAACAAATAGTTGTTCAAACGTTCCCACACATAGGAAATACGGGAATAAACGGCGAAGACCCAGAGTCGTCAAAAATATGGGTTGCAGGATACGTTGTAAAAGCTCCAAGTCCAAATGTTAGCAATTGGAGAGCTACTGGTTCCTTGGAAGATGATTTAGAAAAACAAGGTATTGTAGGAATCAGTGGTATTGATACAAGAATGCTGGTACGACATTTACGCTCAGTTGGCGTTATGCGTGCCGGCATTTTTTCTAATGATGCTCTTATAGACAAAAATACTGGAGCAATTCGCACAGTTGCATCTTTTGTAAATGAGATTAAAGAAACTCCTCAAATGCAAGGCTTGCGACTAACAGACGAAGTTAGCACGCAAGAAGCTTATACGATTGAGCCTTGCGGAGATTATGAAGGCAAAGAGCCTCTTTACACTGTTGTAGCTGTTGACTTTGGCATAAAAGCCATGACTCCTCACCGTTTGGCACAGCGTGGATGCCGTGTGCACGTTGTAAGCTCCTCAATAAGCTTTGAGTCGCTTCAAGCGCTTAACGCAGATGGCGTGTTCTTCTCGAATGGTCCTGGAGACCCTGCTCAAGCAAATCGCGAAGTGGAATTATTGCGTAACGTGTTAGATGCTGGCTACCCATTCTTTGGAATATGCTTTGGAAACCAATTGCTTGGTCGCGCGCTCGGCTTTGGAACATACAAGCTTAAGTTTGGTCATCGTGGCATAAATCAGCCTGTAAAAGACGTGACTACTGGAAAAGTGGAAGTTACGGCGCATAATCACGGATTTGCTGTAGATGCTCCTATTGGCAAGACTGTTCAATCGCCTTACGAAAATGGCCATTTTGGTCGCGTAATAGTGTCTCATATAGATCTTAACGACAATGTTGTAGAAGGCTTGCAATGCCTTGATATTCCAGCTTTTTCTGTGCAATATCACCCAGAAGCAGCCGCAGGACCTCACGACGCATCATACTTGTTTGATCGCTTTGTAGAACTTATGCAAAATCACAAGAATAAGAGCGAAAAATAGTAGGTATAAAGAGATAAAAGGAATTTATAATGCCAAAACGCGATGATATTAAGTCTGTAATGGTGATTGGTTCTGGCCCAATCGTAATTGGTCAGGCTGCAGAATTCGACTATTCGGGAACGCAAGCTTGCCGAGTGCTTCACGAAGAAGGAATCCGCGTAATCCTTGTAAACTCTAATCCTGCTACGATTATGACGGATCCAGAGCTTGCAGACGCAACATACATTGAGCCAATAGACACGGCGATTTTGGAGCGCATTATTGCTAAAGAGAAGCCAGACGCGCTTCTTCCAACGCTAGGCGGCCAAACTGCGCTTAATGCTGCAATGGACTTGGGGCGTGCAGGAATCCTAAAAAAGTACAATGTGGAGCTTATTGGCGCATCTTTGGAAGCAATCGACCGCGGCGAAGATCGTGAGCTTTTTAAGAAAGTCGTAGAAAAAGCTGGAGCAGAAAGCGCAAAATCATTTATTGCTCACTCAATCGAAGAAGTAGACAAAATTGTTGAAACGCTTGGATACCCAGTAGTGGTACGTCCAAGCTTTACAATGGGCGGCTTAGGCTCTGGAATTGCTCACAATCAAGAAGAATTACACCGCATTGCAGGAGCAGGCATCCACTATTCTCCAACAGACGAAGTGCTTATTGAAGAAGGCATTGAAGGCTGGAAGGAATTTGAGCTGGAGCTTATGCGAGATTCTAAAGACAACGTTGTTGTTGTGTGCCCAATAGAAAACGTTGATCCTGTAGGCGTTCACACAGGAGACTCGATTACTGTTGCTCCATGCTTTACGCTAACAGATCGCGAGTATCAAAAGATGCGAGATATTGGCATTGCGATTATTCGAGGCGTTGGAGTTGACACAGGCGGATGCAATATTCAATTCGCAATCAACCCTAAGACTGGCCGCATAATCGTAATCGAAATGAATCCTAGAGTTTCGCGCTCTTCGGCGCTCGCGTCTAAAGCAACAGGATTCCCAATCGCAAAAATCGCTACAAAACTTGCGCTCGGATACACTTTGGACGAAATCCAAAACGATATTACGCGTTCGACTCCTGCAAGCTTTGAGCCAACGATTGACTATGTTGTAACTAAGATTCCGCGCTTTGCTTTCGAAAAGTTCCCTGGAGCAGACACTACGCTTACAACTTCTATGAAGTCTGTTGGCGAAGCAATGGCTTTGGCTGGAAACTTCCAGGAGTCCCTTGGAAAAGCAATGCGCTCAATCGATAAGCGCCACGCATGCTTTAACTGGGACGGCGAGCGCCCGAGTAAAGAAGAAGTTAATAGACTTCTTGAAGAAATACACACGCCAACAGAGCATCGCTACTTGCAAATTCAGCGCGCGCTTTGGGGCGGAGCAACTCCAGAGCAGATTTTTGACGCAACAAAAATCGACCCATGGTTTGTTGAGCAGCTTTCGTTAATCAATAAAACAGCTTTAGAGGTTCGTGAAGCAGAAAACTTGACGCCAAAAGTGTTAAAGAGCGCTAAGCTTGCTGGCCTTTCGGATGTTCAAATTGCGCATTTGCGTAATCTTGGAGACGAAGGCGAAAACATGGTTCGAGAGCTTCGCTGGGCGTATGGATTGCATCCTGTTTACAAAACGGTTGACACTTGTGCTGCCGAGTTTGACGCTGTAACGCCTTACTACTATTCTTGCTACGCTCAAGAAAGCGAGCTTAAGCCGCGCAATCGCGAAGCTGTGATCATTCTTGGCTCTGGTCCAAATAGAATCGGCCAGGGTATTGAGTTTGACTACACTTGCGTTCATGCTGTGCAAGAGCTGGGTAAGGATTACGACACAATCATGGTCAATTGCAATCCTGAAACAGTTTCTACAGACTACGATATGTCGGATCGCCTATACTTTGAGCCGCTTACTTTCGAAGATGTGCTTGAGATTTATCAAGCAGAAAAGAAGCTTGGCCCAGTTAAAGGTGTGATTGTGCAACTTGGCGGCCAAACTCCGCTTTCACTCGCGGCTCGTCTTAAAGCTGCAGGCGTTCCAATTTTGGGTACTACGCCTGAGGCCATTGATTTGGCGGAAAATCGCGAGCTTTTTGGTGAGGTTCTTCGCCAAGAAGGCATGAATGCTCCGCGCTACGGTACGGCTTTAAGCCTCGAAGAAGCTAAAGATGCTGCTCACGCAATCGGATACCCGGTTCTTGTGCGACCAAGCTACGTGCTTGGCGGTCGTGGCATGGAAATCGTGTACGACGATGCTCAGCTTGCAAAATACGTGGATCGCGCTTTGCAAGAAGCTAGAGCAGACACTGTTGTTTCTGGTCGTTTGCCTTCGCCGCTTTTGATTGATAAGTTCCTGCAAGACGCTATTGAGATTGACGTTGATGCACTTTACGACGGCAATGAGCTTTATATTGGCGGAATTATGGAGCATGTTGAAGAGGCTGGTGTGCACTCTGGCGATGCTGCTTGCACTCTTCCTCCAAGCACGCTTTCCGACGATCAAATTCGCCGCCTTCGCGAGGGCACGCTTTCGATTGCTCGCGGATGCTCGGTTCGTGGTCTTATTAACGTTCAATACGCTTTTATGGCAAACACTTTGTACGTAATTGAGGCAAATCCTAGAGCGTCTAGAACTGTTCCGTTTGCTTCTAAAGCTACGGGTGTTGCTCTTGCTAAAGCTGCTGCTCGAATTATGTCTGGAGAAACAATCGAACAGCAGCGAAAGCGTGGTCTTCTTCTTCCAAAGGGAGATGGTGGAGATATTCACCCAGGCCAGCAGGTTGCTATTAAGGCTTCCGTCTTGCCTTTTAAGCGTTTCCGCACGCCTGTTGGTAGAACAGTTGATATTTTGCTTGGTCCAGAAATGCGTTCTACTGGAGAAGTTATGGGCTTCGACCGAGACTTCCCACATGCTTTTGCTAAGAGTCAGCTTGCAGCATACAAGGGCGGTTTGCCTACAAGCGGCAACGTGTTTGTGTCTGTAAGCGATGCAGATAAGAGGCAATTGCCGTTACTTGCAGTGCGCTTAGTAGAACTTGGATTTACGATTTGGGCTACAGAAGGTACGGCATCTGTTCTTAGACGCTATGGCATTGATTCCGTTATTGTTGACAAGCTCTCAAGCCAAGGCGACACGGCGAAGGATGTGCGAAATGACGTGCCTTCGCGCGAAAGAATCGGCAAAAACGTGGTTGAGCTGATTGAGAATGGTAAGATTGATATGGTGTTGAACACGCCGAATTCAAGAGGGTCGCGTACGGATGGTTATGCTATTCGTGCAGCTGCTGTTGCAGCAGACCTTCCGCAATTTACTACAATTACGGAGTTTGCACCAGTTCTTATGGCTATAGAAGCCGTTAAGAACAACGATTACCAAGTGATGAGCATTCAGGAGCATGCAAAGCAACTGTTTGCAATCGAGAAGGCAGAAAACGAAGAAAGTCGGGCTTAATACATGACCGAAAGCATACGAGAGCAGGAATTGCGCGCGCAAAGATCCGATTTTGGATTGCGTCTAAAAAACGCTATGGCAAAATATGGGCCATTATGCGTTGGCATAGATCCGCACCGCAAGATGCTGCTTAATTGGGGATACAATATGGATGCTCAAGGAGCAGAATTGTTATCCATGCGTATGCTTCAAGCCATGAACGGCAGAGCTGCTGCCGTAAAATTCCAATCAAGCATGTTCGAGCGCTACGGGTCTAAGGGTTTCGCGGCGCTCGAACGAGTGCTGTACGCTGCAAGGCAAATGGATGTAATCACTATTGTTGATTGTGGTCATGGTGGTTTGTCTACAACAATCTCCGCTCTTGCAGACGCTTATTTTAAGCCAGATGCTCCTCTTCTTACAGATGCAATTACGCTTCTTCCGTATTATGGAGCCAGATCAATGGGTGGGTTGATTAATGAGGCTCTTAATAATGGCAAGGGTGTGTTTATTGCTTCGTTAACGTCTAATCGCGAAGGCGCTAGCTTGCAAACTGCTATTCGCCAGACTGGTTCTTACCGCGGTACAACTGTTGCTCATGGCATTGCTCAAACTGCTCAAACTTTTAACAACAATACAAATGGCATGGGCTCTGTTGGTTTGATTGTTGGAGCCACTATTGGAGATTGGATGAATGGCGGTGGAATCGATTTAACGAGTTTTACTGGCCCTATTCTTTCTCCAGGCTACGGCTGGCAGGGTGCGGAAGCTAACGATTTGAAAACGGTTTTTGCTGGAACTCACGGAAACGTTTTAGTAACTGTTTCTAGGTCTATTGCTTCGCACGGTCCAGATATTGGTGCATTATCTAATGCAACTGAACGAATAGCTTGGGATATTCGTCAAGCTTTAATGGATTCATAAAAATGATTTAAGAGAGTCAAATATGGTTAGTTTAGACAATACACAAAGTACGCAATCCATTAAAAGGCGATTGATTGTTCTTACTGGTCCTACTGCTGCTGGTAAGGGCACTGTTGAGGGGGTATTGCGCGAAAAACACCCTAATATTTGGCTTTCTGTTTCTGCTACTACCAGAAAGCCTCGCTACGACGAGTTTAATGGCATTCATTATTGGTTTATTGACGAAGAAGAGTTTGCTAGAAGGCAGAAGAACGGCGAATTTTTAGAGACTGCTCTTGTTCACGGTATGGCTCACTATGGTACTCTTCTTAAACCAGTTTTGGATCATCTTGCTCAAAACGTTCCAACGCTTCTAGAGATTGATCTTCAAGGAGCTAGAAGAGTAAAGCAAGAGGCTTCTAGACTTGGTTTGGAAGTTGTGTACGTGTTTATTGCTCCTCCTAGCTTTGAAGAGCTTAAGCGTAGGCTTATTGGTAGAGGCACAGAAACTCCTGAGCAGCAAGCTAAGCGTTTGCAAACAGCAAAAGTGGAAATGGCTGCGTCTAGTGAGTTTGATTTTGTGATTGTTAATGACGATGCTAATCGCGCTGCGGACGAGCTTTGGAATATAATCGCTAAAGAATACGATTTAGATTAATCTTGATTAGTTTTAGTTTAGATTAGTTTAGATTAGTTCCAATCACTTTAGTTTAATTTTGATTAGTGTTTTGAATATCCTTGCAATAGCTTACAATTGATTATTTGGAAACTATTGTGGCACCATAGAATATGGAGAACATTATGGCATTGGGCACTAAGCCAACACCTACGGGACTTGCAAATCCGCCTATTGATGATTTAATGCAGCATGCGGATTCCAAGTATGCGCTTGCCTTGTTTGCCGCAAAACGAGCACGGCAGATTAATTCTTATTTCACACAGCTTAACGAGGGATTGTTGCAAAACGTTGGTCCTCTTGTTGAGTATAAGAACCAAGAAAAGCCTCTTTCTATTGCATTCCGCGAGATTAATAAGGGTTTGCTAGTAGAGAATCTTGGTGAAGACGATGTGAACGAAGGAAACTGAGTTTTCTTTTTCGTTTAATTGCAGCCGTATTATCCTTGCGCTTACAATCGCGTGTGGGTATGCGGCTGCGATTGTTTTAATGCGCGATTTATAGAGTTAGCTTGATTAGAGAGTTAGCTTGATTTATAAAGTTATAAAGTTATAAAGGGGAATTATGAAAGAGTCTAAACTTATTTCTGCAGAATCTGTTACGGAAGGTCATCCAGATAAGCTTTGCGATCAGATTGCAGATGCAATTTTAGACGACATGCTTCGTCAAGATCCCCATGCGCATGTTGCTGTTGAAGTTTGCGCTTGCGTAGGCCAATTTGTTGTTTTTGGCGAAGTTAGGGGAGAAGTTTACACAGATATTCCTGGAATCGTAAGAAAAGTTGTGCGCGAAGTTGGATACAACAGTTCTTCGGTTGGCTTAGACGCTGATTCTTGTGGAGTAATGGTTTCGCTAACTGAGCAAAGCGCGGAGATAAATCAAGGTGTTTCTAGATTAGATTTAGAATCCGAAAATCTTGCGTCTAAAGAAGAACGCTACAAAAATCAAGGAGCAGGCGACCAGGGCGTTATGTTTGGTTATGCTAGCGACGAAACAGACACTTATATGCCTCTTCCAATCTATCTTGCTCATCGTCTTGCTCAACGCTTATCTTATGTTAGAAAGTCTGGAATTGTGCCAAATCTTCGACCAGACGGAAAAACACAAGTAACAATCGAGTATAACGAAAAGTTAGAGCCTATTCGCTTAGATACTGTTTTGATTTCCACTCAACATAGCCCTAATGTAAGCGTTGATTGGCTTAGAGAACAGCTTGTTAAAAACGTTGTAGAGCCTGTTCTTAGTAAAGTCTTAGAAAATCGCGTTGATTATAGCGATTATAGAATGCTTGTAAATCCTACAGGGTCGTTTGTTTTAGGCGGTCCTGCTGCAGACTCTGGATTGACTGGCAGAAAGATTATTGTAGACACTTATGGTGGAGCCGCTCATCATGGTGGCGGAGCTTTTTCTGGAAAAGACCCTAGTAAGGTAGATCGTTCTGCGGCATACGCTGCACGTTGGGTTGCTAAGAATCTTGTTGCTGCAGGTTTGGCTCATAAAGTAGAAGTGCAAGTCGCGTACGCAATTGGTATTGCGGAGCCTGTTAGCGTAAATGTAGAAACTTTTGGAACAGAAGCCAACGGAATTACGCGTTCGGATATTTCTGCAATCGTTCGCAAAGTCTTTGATTTGCGACCAGCTGCGATTATAGACGAGCTTGATTTGCTTAGACCAATTTACTCTAAGACTTCTGCTTATGGTCATTTTGGCAGAAGTGATGTTGAGTTTCCTTGGGAAAAGTTGAATCGTGTTGAACAGATTAAAAATGAGGTAAAATCATTAAAAAAATGATTTGAAGTTTTATAAGGATTAATTTTATAAGGATTATTAATGCTTGAACAGTCTTCGTTGCAGCCTTCTTTAGAAGGTTTAGCGAAAAAATCGCACAGGCGCAAAAAGGGTGGTTCAACACCAATCCAAGCGAGTAACTGTGCGATTGCGCATGTTGTTTTAGACGTTCAAGCACCTCATCTTGGAAAAACTTTCGACTACATTGTTAGCCAATCGCAAGATGAAGACGCAAAGCCAGGGGTTATGGTTCGCGTAAAATTCGGCGCAAGACGAGTTAACGGAATAATATGGAGCAGAAGCGATTCTAGTGAAACGCCAAAATCCTCCCTAAAGTTTATTGAAAAAATTATTTCTAGCGAAAAAGTTGCATCTAAATCTTTTATGCAAGATATTTCGTCAATCGCTAACGCTTATGGTGGAACTAGAGCGAATATTATTCGGCTCGCTTTGCCCAAAAGAATCGCTGGCGTAGATAAAGAGAATTTTTTAGACGATATTCACATGTCTAAAAGGCAAAAATGGACTAGCGATTTTCGCAAAAGCCTAAAATCAAAAGATGACTTGCAACAGAATCAATATAGCGAATCGGAAAATCTTATAAAAACAACCGATGCTCGCATGTTTGCGTCTTACAAAAACGCGGATTTGTTAAAACAAGCGCTAGAAAACGTTCAAAAACCTTATTATTTGCATTCTAAAGATGACTTTACGTTAAGTACAACGAATAATTACAAAGCTTTTCTTGTAGATGCTTTGCCAGGAGCGTTTAGATGGGCGCAAGATTTAGCGTGGATTATTGCAAATGCTATAAGCGCTGGTCGTCAAGTTGCTGTTGTTTTGCCTACGATTCGAGAAGTGAGCGATGTTATGCGCTCGCTTATGGTTTACGGTCTTAAGCCTTATAAAAAGTCACAAAATTCTAATGGCGCTTTAAGTGGAGATGTTGCTCGTCTTTGCGCTTATGATTCTCCAGCAGATAGATATAGAGCGTGGAGAGCTATAGAAAAGGGCATTGTTCCGTGCGTTTTAGGAACAAGGTCTGCAATGTATGCGCCAGTTGAGTCGCAAGCGCTTTTTGTGATTGTAGAAGATAGCGCATATCAGTATGCAGACGGCATGATGCCTTACGCACAAGCTAGAGGCGTTATGCGATTGCGCGCAAAAAATCATAATGGCGTATTTGTTTCAATGTCTTTTGCAAGAAGCGTTATTAGTCAAAGCGAAGTTGAAAACAAAAAATTAGCTCCTTTGGTTAGTGGCCATTTAGTAGAAGTTACGCCTTTTAAGTCTGTTGTTCAAAATGCAAGTCCTTGGGTTCGTCTTTTAAATTCAAATAATTTGACTAAAATAAACGACCCGAGTGTAGGTTCTAGAATACCGTACACTGCGCTAACTTCGATTAGACAAACTTTAGACGCTAAAATGCCTGTTTTGCTTGCCACATGCCAAGACAGTGCTATTCAAAAAGCTGCGTGTAAAAAGTGCCATTGTATTGCTCGTTGCAAACGTTGCACTGGTCCGCTTGACTTGCCCTTAGACGGTTCTGCTCCTAAATGCGCGTGGTGTGGAAGTATTGCAATAGGTTGGAAATGCTCGAATTGTTCTAGTAATTCTGGAGCGATTGAAGCTGTTCATATAGGCGTTAATTTTACAGCTAAAGAAGTGTTTAAGTTTTTTAAGGATGTTCCAATTATTGTTTCTTCTGCAAAACAAAAAAGCGGTGTTGTTGAGTGGGTTGAGCAAAAGCCGATGATTGTTATTAGTGCGCTTGGATCACAACCGCGTGTTTTAAGCAATTCTAAAGATTCTTGCGGGGAATATGGTCTTGTTGCGATTTTAGACGCGTGGACGAGTCTTTACAGCACGGGATTAGATGCTCGAATAGACACTTTGAACGCGTGGATGAAAGCGGCTTCTATGTGTGCTCCAAAAAGCAGAGACGGAAGCGTGCTTATTTTGGGAGAAACTTATGATGTTCTCGCTAAATCGTTAGAGGAGTGGGATTCTTCGATTCTTTCTAAACAAGAGCTTAAAGAAAGAGAAGATGCGCTTTTGCCTCCGTCTGTTTGCGTTGCAAGAATATGGGGTTTTAGGCAAGCTGTTGTAGATACGCTTAATGCGATTGGTGCAATGGGCGATTATGCGTGTGAAGACATTAGTGAAGACATTGCAAAAGTCGCAAGCAAAAATGGCAATTTAGATAGTTCTAGCAATCTTCCAATGTTAAAAGTCGAAACTAAAAATAATAACTCTGTGGTTTCTGGCGATTCGAGCGAAGATTCTGGCGATTCGAGTGAGTCCGAATATCTTCCGCCTTTACTTGGAATTGTTCCAATGAAGCCTCCTTCAACATTGCGCGAGCAAAATTCTCAACGATTTGAAGAATTAAACGATAGAGTTAAGGCAGTTGTAAGAGTGCCATTAGAATATAGAGATGAATTAGTTAATCGTTTGAAAAAAGAATGCGCAAAGCATTTTGCAATGCGAAAAAGTGGCGAATTAAAATTTAGTGTAGATCCTAAGGATTTGTAAAATCGCATAAACTTGTTAATAGAGTCTCACAAATAAAGACTTATAAATAAAGAGGTTAAAATGGTTGAAAAATGCTACAATTGTGCGGTTTTGGGCAATCCTATATCGCACTCGCTGTCTCCAGTTTTGCACAATGCTGCATATAAGGCATTGGGATTAAATAATTGGCATTATAGTAAAGAAAAAGTTAGCGAAGAAGACTTAAAAGATTTTATTGCAAATCTTGACGATTCTTGGAAAGGCTTAAGCCTTACAATGCCACTTAAAAAAACGATTATGAGCCTAGGTGTAGCTTGCGACTATTGGGCAAAAACGCTTGGAGTTGCAAATACTGCTGTGTTTAGTAAAAAGCCATGCATAGAAAATCCTGAGACGATTGAGCTTTGTAACACAGACGTAAATGGGATTGTAATGGCGTTAATGCGCGCTCTAAAATCTAAAATATTAAACGCAAAAAGTGCGGTTATTATTGGCAGCGGAAACACAGCGTCTTCTGCAATGGCAGCTTTAATAGAAATTGCGCAAGGCTCAAAATTGAGCAAAGTTAGTGTTGTTGCAAGATTGCAAAGCGATGGTAAAACTGTTAAAGGCGTTAGTAGATTTAACGATTTAGTAGATAAATATAACTCGGATTTTCCAAATAGCAGAAGAATAGAGCCAGAGAATTTTGAGATTAAAAACAAGCGCGATTACAAGCCTGTTTGCGGTATAGAATTCCCTGCGATTGAGCCTTTACAACCGCGCGATTTACAAATTGACGATTTACAAGATATAGAAGAATGTGATAAATCTCACATTCTAGAATCTATTTCTTCGTTGGATGCAATTGAAGCAATTGCAAACGCAGATATTGTTATAAGCACTGTTCCAGCTCATGTAGCAGACGGATTAGCGCTCGCTTTGTGCGAATATTGCAAAGAAAAGTCAATAAAACATTTAGGAGCTTTGCTAGACGTTGTTTACAGTCCTCGACCAAGCCAGATGCTTAAAGTTTGGAGAAAATATGGCATTGGTATTGGTGGAGAAGAAATGCTTTTACACCAGGCATTGGATCAAGTAAAACTTATGACTTTTGAGTATAGGCATTCGAATGATGATTCAAGCGATGATTCAAGCGATGATTCTTGTATAATCAAACATAAATCCATCAAGGCTACAGATTACGATTACATAAGAAGTCGCATGGAAAAAGCATTGCAGGAGGCATTATGAGCGATGAGAATAATCTAGAAATGCAATCTCATAATTCCGTTTTTAAGTTGCAATCAAATAATGCTTCTTTAAGTAGCCAAGATGCGCATGTTTCAAGCGATTTTGAAGTAATGCTCATTACTGGCATGAGCGGCGCTGGCAGATCTCATGCAGCAAATGCTTTGGAAGACATGGGATGGTATGTTATTGATAATCTTCCTCCAAAGCTGCTTATTCCGCTTGTAGATATGATGACGTCTTCTGGCTCTAAAGTGCATAAGCTTGCAGCAGTGATTGATGTAAGATCGCGTGGATATTTTGACGATCTTTTTGCTGTTTTAGGTCACATAGATGATTTGGGCGTAAAAACTCGAATACTATTTTTAGACGCTTCCGATTCTGTGCTTATTAAGCGATATGAGTCTGTGCGCAGGCCGCATCCTTTGCAACGCGGCGGGAGACTTATTGATGGCATTTTAGAAGAGCGCGAGCTTTTAAGTCATCTTAAGGATTGCGCGGATATTATTATCGATACTTCTACTCTTAGTATTCATCAACTTTCAACAAAGCTTTACGAAGGCTTGCTTGGAAAAGGGTCTTCTACTGTATCTGTGCATATTTTTAGTTTTGGATTTAAGTACGGAATGCCTATGGATGCCGATTTTGTGGCAGATATGCGATTTTTGCCAAATCCATTTTGGGTTCCAGAACTTAGAGATTTAACTGGCAAAGATAAAGCTGTTAGCGATTATGTTCTTAAAAACCCAGCCGCAATGGAATTCTTAGATTCCTACGAGAAAGCTCTTCTTACAGCAATCGATGGTTTTGCAAAAGAAGATAAGCACTATGTAACTATTGCAATTGGATGCACAGGAGGCCAGCATAGGTCTGTAGCTATTAGCATAGAGCTTGCAAAACGATTAAAATCTAGAGGATTGCAAGTTACAGTGTCTGCTAGAGAGATGAGATCTAGAGCATGATTTAACAAATAATGCATTTTCTCCTACGGTGTTATGTAATATAAAAAGCAATATTAAAAGGTAAAATGTCCAAGTCATTGGGTACTACAGAAAGCCGAGCATGTAGATGTTTTTAGCATCGTGCAATGGCATCTTGCAAGAATCCCAACGCATACTTTAAGAAGAACAAAATAGGAGGTTTCCCTTGGCTCTTCTTGACGACGTAAAGAACGAACTCGTCGCAAATAATAGTGACCAACCAGCGGTTATTATGGCTCAAGCTGCAGCGATGATGCGTTTTGCTGGAGGTTTAAGGCCAGTTAATAATCAAGCTGTAATTAGAGCACAGTTTGATTCGCAAAATGCAGCACAATGGCTCGTAGACGTTCTTGAGACTTATTTCCAGCGGGAGGCTAAGATTTCTCAAGCTTCTCGTCAAACGCCTACGGGTGTTGTTACTCGTTACGAGGTTCTTGTTGATCGAGGAGCCGCAGCTTTAGCATTGCAATCTGGTCTTCTGGATCGACGTATGCACATTGTTGCAGGCTTAGCTCCAGAAATTGTTAGCGGAAGCATTGCACAAATTAAAGCCGCGTGGAGGGGAGCGTTTATAGCTCACGGTGCTATATCGGATCCTGGAAAAGCTAGCTATCTAGAGATTGTTTGCCCAACTCACGAAGCTGCAACAGCTCTACAAGCTATGGCTGCACGTTTGGGTGTAAGCGCAAAGGCTCGTAAAGTTAAAAGCTCCGAGCGCGTTACTTTGCGTGATTCAGACGCAATTGAGCGTATGCTTAATTTGATTGGTGCTCCAAGGTCTTCTAGAGAATGGACTGGCAAGCGTTCTGATGGCGAAGCAAGAGGAAAAGCTAATCGTTTAGCAAACTTCGATGATGCAAATATGCGCAGGAGTGCTAAGGCTGCTGCAGAAGCTTGCGAAAAGGTTCGTCACGCTTTCGACGTTCTTGGAGACGATATTCCAGAAAATCTTTTGATGGCAGGCAAGTTGCGACTTAAGCACAGTGATGCAAGCTTGGAAGAGCTTGGTCATTTGGCAGATCCTCCAATCACAAAAGATGCTGTTGCTGGTCGAATTCGTAGACTTTTGCAACTTTGCGCTAAAGTCGAAAAATCTAGAATGTAGAATTAACTCTAGAATTAACTTTTGTAGCTACTAACTTTGATTAAATGCCGTATACACAAAGTATGCGGCATTTTTTTTATCGCGCGATTTTTGTGTTGATTTTTATGTACATATTTCTGTTGATTTTGTGCGTGCTTGTTGCGCATATGCGGTATAATCGTTTGTGGAATTTATAGACGTTTTAGCTTTGCTTTCGTCTTTTTTCTTGTTAAATTCGCCATCATGATTGGTTGAATCATGGTTTGGAAAGGATACCAATGAAGACACTTAAAGATTTGGGAGATTTGAGCGGCAAGCGCGTACTCGTTCGTGCCGATTTTAATGTTCCTCTTAAGGGCACGACTATCACAGACGACGGTCGTATTAAGGCTGCTTTGCCAACGATTAAAGCTTTGCGCGAGCAGGGTGCCAAGGTTATTTTAATGGCTCATCTTGGCCGTCCAAAGGGTCAAGTTGTTCCAGAGCTTTCTTTGGCTCCAGTGGCAGCTCGCTTAGGTGAACTTCTTGGTGTAAATGTTGCTTTGGCTGCAGATACTTACGGCGAAGATGCTCAAGCTAAGGTTGCTGCAATGAACAATGGCGACGTTGTTTTGCTTGAGAACGTGCGCTTTAACGTCGAAGAAACCAGCAAGGATGCTTCTGAGCGCGCTGAATACGCTAAGAAGATTGCTGCTCTTGGAGAAGTTTTTGTTTCCGACGGTTTCGGTGTTGTTCACCGTGCCCAGGGTTCAAATTACGATGTTGCTGCCGATCTTCCAGCTGCTGCTGGCTTGCTTGTTGAAAAGGAAGTTAAGGCACTTTCTCGCGCAACCGAAAATCCAGAGCGTCCTTTGACAGTAGTTCTTGGCGGATCTAAGGTTTCCGATAAACTCGGCGTTATTGAAAACTTGCTTTCTAAGGCTGATCGCCTTGTTATTGGCGGCGGAATGGTGTTTACTTTCCTCAAGGCTTTGGGTCACGAAGTTGGTACTTCTTTGCTCGAGGAAGATCAGCTCGAGAAAGTTAAGGGATACATTGAAACCGCTAAGAAGAATGGCGTAGAGCTTGTTCTTCCAACCGATATTGTTGTGAACGCCGGCTTCCCAGCAGGAGACACTCCAGTTGCTCCAGAAGTTGTTCCAGCGGATGCTATTCCTGCAGACAAGATGGGCTTAGATATTGGCCCTGATTCTCAAAAGCTGTTCCACGATAAGATTGTTGATTCCAAGACTGTTGTGTGGAATGGCCCTATGGGCGTGTTTGAGGTTCCAGAGTTTGCTGCTGGTACTCGTGCTGTAGCACAAGGCTTGGTTGACGCCACTAAGAACGGCACTTTCACTATTGTTGGCGGTGGTGATTCCGCTTCTGCAGTTCGTAACCTTGGATTTGCGGAAGATGGCTTCTCGCACATCTCCACTGGTGGCGGCGCTTCTCTCGAGTTCTTGGAAGGTAAGACTCTTCCAGGCTTGAGCGTGCTTGAGTAAATAAATTTAAGATATTGTGCCGGCTTCGATTTTATGAATTCATTTTGTAAATCGAGGTCGGCATAATGTTAATTTTATCTTTATAACAATTCTTAAGGGTGATTATGGTTTGTAAAAGAAAACCGCTAGTTGCAGGTAATTGGAAAATGAATTTCAATCACCTTGAAGCCACTCATTTTATTCAAAAATTCTGGTGGATGCTTTGCGATTCTCACTTTGATTGCAAAAAATGCGATATTGCGCTTATGCCGTCGTTTACATCCTTAAGAAGCGTACAAGTTTTAGTTGAATCCAGTAATATTCCTATTCTTTACGGAGCACAAGCTGTTTCCGTTACAACTCAAGGCGCGTTTACTGGAGACGTTTCTGCAGATATGCTTGCAAGTCTTGGCTGCTCAATGGTGATTGTAGGCCATTCCGAGCGTAGAAAGTATCATCCAGAAGACGATGCGAATATTGTTGACCAAGTGCGCGCTGTTCTTGCAGCTGGAATGCAACCAATTTTATGCGTTGGCGAAAGCTTCGAGGAGCGCAAGCAAGGTATAGAGCTTGATTTTGCGGTTGGTCAAGTTCACGACGTTACTCGCGACTTAGACTCTAAGCAGGCAGCACGTTTGATTATTGCGTACGAACCAGTTTGGGCTATTGGAACTGGCATGGTTGCTACAGCTCAATCTGCTCAAGAGGCAGCTTTTGCGATTAGGGACGATTTGCGACGCACTTTTGACGATAATGTTGCAAATTCTGTGCGTATTCTTTATGGCGGATCTGTAACGTCTTCTAATGCGTCAAGCTTAATTAGTGAGCCAGATGTGGATGGATTCCTTATTGGAGGAGCGTCTTTAGAAGTTGAAGAGCTTGCTTCTATTGTTAAACTCGCGTCTTATAAAAATCGCGAATGATTTTAGCGCTTATTTAGTGAATGATTTAGCACTTATTTAGTTCTGATTCAACATATATTTAGCGCATAGGTCAATGGCTTTTACTATGCTTTACAGAGTACCAAAAACAGGAGGTTACTTGTGTCCGCTGTGAAAATTGTTTTGCAAGTGTTGCTTGTGCTCACCAGCATTTTGTTAACATTGTTGATTTTGATGCACAAGGGCAAGGGCGGCGGCCTTTCCGATATGTTCGGCGGCGGTTTAACGAAGAACGCTGGTAGCTCTGGTGTTGCAGAAAAGAACTTGAATCGTTGGACTGTTATTATAGCTTTGATTTGGGTGGCTGTTATTGTTGCCTTGAATCTTATGACTAAGTTCTCACTTATCTAAGTATTCTTTTAAGCGCGTAGTCGAAAGATTGCGCGCTTTTGTTTTATAAGCAGAGCAGGTGTACATTTTGCTATGCTTTTTAAGATGTTAGAAGATGTTAGACTAATTAAAATACATTAGGTTATTGTTATGCTTCATTTTTCTCCTTCTCTTGTGGTAGCAGATCTTGATGGCACTATGCTTCATGATGCTAATGCTTTTGAAAGCAGATATTTAAGCCAAGAAACTGTTAGCGCTTCTAAGCGTTTGAGTGAATGCGGAATTCCGCTTGCGATTATTACGGCCCGACCTGTTGGAAGTGCTTTTGATTTTATTCACGATTTGAATGCTCAAGTTTGCGCGTACCTTAATGGTGCTCTTATTGATTTTGACTGTGCTCACAGCACGATAGGTGAGCTTACTTCGCAAAGAAGCCTTGATACTCTTACGCGTTTTGGATTTGATTCTCAACATGCTTGTAGTGTGTGTTTGCGCTTGCTTAACGAGATTCCTACGCTTCGCATTGGCATTGTTATGAACGATGTTCGTTACACTAATTTTGATGTTCGTATGCTTTGGAACGAGCAGGATTTTGTTATTACCGATTTTTCTAATGTTCCGCGTGGCACAGCAGACAAGATTATTATTGTTCCTCGAGAGAGTGAGAAGGAAAAACTTCAGAGCATTCTTCCAACCGATTTTTCGCTACACATTAGCGAAGATGTTTTGTGGATGCTTACGAATCCTCTTGCAAACAAGGGGCATGCTTTGAACGTTATTTGCAATCGTTTGGGTGTAAAGCCTAGTCGCACAGTCGTTTTTGGAGACGATATTATAGATATCGACATGTTCCGCGCAGGGGGATACGGTGTAGCGGTAGCGAATAGTAGTCCTCGGTTGCTTGCGATTGCAGACGAGGTTTGCGACTCCAACAACAACGATGGTGTTGCCAACTGGCTTAATTCAAATCTTTTACTAGATTGTGAATAACCAACCTTTCGTTACCGGCGAAGTTGTGTGACGAATTCTTTCGTAGAGAGTCAAACGGAAAGCTTGGTGACATTATCAGTGAAGAGAAGAAATCTACCATTAAAGTCGGAGTAGCTAAAGATCTCAATGGATAATACCCATTTTTCATTAGTGGTGATGCTGTACTTTCTTGTGATAAACCACTAGTTAATAATCGACCCATTTATATTCCAAATGAGATTGAACTTAAGGTGTTTAATAGAATTGCTATGCCTGCTTATACGACTATATCGTCTAATCAACGCGAAAATAGAGCTTTGATAGCTCTCCGTGATTGGCTTTTACCTATGCTCATGAACGGGCAAGCGACAATCGAAGATTAGGCAGCTAAATTATCATTTCTCTATCCATTAATTTCTTCTCCTTAATCTATAAATTTCAATTAAAAAAGCGACTGAACTTATATTTCAATCGCTAAATGTCTTATATATTAAATTGTTTTAAGTGTGGCTTCTTATCCTTACCATTTTTACCTCCTAATTTTGAGTATAAAAAAAGACGATAGAGTTTTAACTGTCTATCGTCTAATACCTTTACTATGATATTTTCAAATCTTTTTTGACCAATATACTTTTAATAATTTAGAAAATATTATTTGTACAAATGCAACTATTATTAACGCTAAAAAGGCTTCATAACTTACATATGCTACAATTAAAGAAACTGTTACAATAACCATTGAAAATATAGGTATTATATTTGATCCTGACTTCATCCTTATTAATATCATTCTTTCATCTGTTTCTTTAGTATGCATCTTCTCCAATATATCTCTATTTCTATATGCTCTACCAAGCATTGACATGTAGAATACAGATACAAGTTCAAGTCCAATAAAAAATACTGCTACATAATATGTCACATCTTCTTTTAATGGAAATTTATATTTTAAGTAAAAATTTCCAATAATAACTGCGAGTAAGGCAACCATACATAATAAGACTAAAATACTAATTCTAAATCCTATTTCTTTTTTATATTTTTCTAATTTGTTCATATTAATCATCCTCTTCTATACTAAATATTTCTTCAATACTCATATCAAAAAACTTAGCAATTTTAAAAGCCAACGGCAGTGACGCTATATACTTCCCAGTTTCAATGGAAGTTATGGTCTGTCTTGTTACTCCAACTTCATTTGCCAATTCTTCTTGAGTTATTTTATGCTGTTTTCTTAATTGAGAAATTGCATTTTTCATTTTCCTCCTCCAACAGCAAGCTAACTTTACATATAATGTATAGCTCGCTTTGCTTTTTTTGTCAAGCGTACTTTGCTTTTTATAATTTCTTAAACTAAAAAGACGATAGATTTTTACTATCTATCATTTGTTGCTATATTCAATCCTATAATTAGTTTTTTTATATTTTTATTTTTAATGCCTTAGATTTTGAAGTTAATTTAGTTTTATCCCTATTTTTCAAAAAATCTTCACCATCAAACAAATCCTTTTTATTATAATCTTCAAGTAACTTGTAATTCTTGAAAAGGAAGCAAAAGTCGTAAGAAGGATTTATAGAGAATATTTAGAAGGAGCAAGTCTTAGAGACATAGCGGAGGGCCTTGAAAAAGACAGTATTAAAAACGGTGCCGGGCATTTAAAATGGCACTTGTCTAATATTAAAACCATCTTGCAAAATGAAAAATATATTGGTGATGCTCTTTTACAAAAAACCATCACGACAGATTTTATTAACCATGTTCGTATAAAAAATGATGGAACAGAACCACAGTATTATGTAAAAGATAGTCACGCTTCGATTATTCCAAGAGATATTTTCTTTAAAGTTCAAGAAGAAATGTTAAGACGAGCCAACATGTTTAGCGGTGAGGAGAACAAAAAAAGGAGAGTTTATTCCAGTAAGTACGCTCTATCCAGCCTGTGTGTTTGTTCTAAATGCGGGGATGTTTACAGAAGAATTGCTTGGAACAACCGAGGAGTGCATTCTGTTGTCTGGCGTTGTTGCACCAGAGTGGAAAACGGTCCTAGTGCTTGCGATGCTCCGACAGTACAAGAGAACGAACTGCAGTCTGCTACAGTGAAAGCCATAAACAAGGTGTTTAGTATATCGGATGAAGTATTAGACATGTTGAATAACAATATTAGAGAAATTATCGCGGGCAACAACTTAAGTGAGCTTGAAACGGTTGATAAAAGAATTGCAGATAAACAAGCGATACTACTAACCTTGCTTAAAGCTAAAAAAGACTACACGAAAACTGCTGATGAGATTGATGAGCTTAAAGGTAAGAAACAGCAGCTTCTTATAGAAAAAGCAGGTCAAGAAGATGCTAAAAGACGAACCAGAGAAATGGAAGATTTTCTGAAAAGTGAGCGTCACGATATTAGTGAGTATGAAGAGAAGCTGGTAAGAAAGTACATCAAGAAAATAAAAGTTTACGAGGATAAGTTCAGCGTAACTTTTAAATCAGAGATTAGTGTGAATATTGAAAGGGCATCGTAAAAGCCAAAAGAATGTGAGCGTTTGAAATGTTACAAAAGTCAGCCTAGGGGAATCATCTCTAGGCTGTTTTTTTGTTTTTATGCTCAGAAATCAAGCTATTAAGCCAATCTTAAACCTTTTAACGATAGCTTTTTCTATCGTTAAAAAGTGTAGCTATGCTACCAGTACTTTTCATCAATATTGAAACAATTAAATTAACGTATCATAGAATGTAAGAAAACAATAGGAAGAGAGAAGGAGGTGCAGTATGATTACTGAACGATTAAAGATAAGAAAATTTACTAATAATGATCTAACGGAACTCTATAATCTACTTTCAGATGAAGATGTCATGGAATTTGTAGAACCGCTTTTTTCGTTGGAAAAAACAGCGGATTTTCTAAATAGTGTTGCACTGATTGACCCTCCTTTGATTTATGCGGTGGAAGATTTTAGTCATAAGTTTATCGGATATGTAATATTTCATGAGTATGATGAAGACTCCTTTGAACTTGGTTGGATACTTAATAAAAGATACTGGGGAAAAGGATATGCCAATGATTTAACAAAAGTCTTTATAGAACGTAGTTCAGAGATAGGGAAAAACTTGGTTATTGAGTGTGATTCGAATCAGGAAATCTCAAAACATATTGCGCTGAAAAATGATTTTGAATTTCTTGGAGAAAGTGATGGCTGCAGTGTATTCAAAAGAAAGCTGGTTTGTTAGTGTTCATATAAAATGTACAAATATGCTCAAATAAAGATGCACAAAATCTTAATTCTCTTCTCTTTGAAATACATGTTATTTAAGTCTATAAGATAGGCTGATACATGAATAACAACTGCATGATGCAATAACATATTTATTATTGGTTAGGCTATTGTTAGTTGAACCTAAACGATATTTTTTTAGAGAAGTTTTGAGCAAAATAATGAAATAAAAGACGGTGTATTGGACGCGCTTTTGGGTTGTTAATATGCTTATTTGCCAATTATAATTAAGGCATTCATTAACTATATAGTTAAGGTATTTATACTTAAAGCATTTATTAACAAGGGAGTTGTTCATGTGGCTGATAGTAGGAAGTTTGTAGCAAAAACGAAAGATGTTAGCTTAACGGTGAGAAGGGCTGAGTCTTTTTAGTATTAGTTATGTTAATTGTGAGAAAGAAAAGTATGGATATAAGAGAAGTGAGGAATAGATATTATGGCAAAAAAGAAGAGAAAAACAAAGAAAAAATCAGTGGTTGATAGTGGTGTGCGTAACGCAGGTCTGCTGTCTGATGGTTGCAATCCAGAACTTGTTAAAGATGCTGAGTTTGATGGTATTTTTGAAATTCCAATAATTAAAAAACCCAAGAATCTTATTATCCCGGATAAACTTGTGCCATTCAGCAAAATTGGCAAGGCTGACATAAAAACGTTTGCTGTCTGTGAATATGAGAATGATACAGAATTCAGTGATTTGCTTGCTCATCCAAATGAATATGTTGAAATTTTAAAGCAGTATGAGGGATTTATTTCTCCTGATTGTTCTATATATCGAGACATGCCTTTATCTCTTCAGATTACTAATATTTATAGAAACAGAGCAATTGGATATTGCTTTCAAAAGCATGGTATTTATGTAATACCATGTGTTAGATGGGGTGATGATAGGACATATACTACAAAATTTTTGCCTGAAAAGATCGCATTTTTAGGTGTTGAGAAGCACTCAATTGTTTCTGTTGGTAGTTATGGTCAATTGAAGAACAGAGTTAACAGATACTATTTTGAAGCTGGTATGGACTCTATGATGGAAGAATTGGAGCCTGAAGTAGTTCTTGTGTATAGTAAAATTCCAGATGAAATTAAAGAGAAATATTTGAAAACTCAATTTGTTGAATATGAAGATTGGACTAGCATAGTGAGAAAAAACTAATGGGGGCAGGACAGAGCGATTTATATAAGGGAACGTATGGCGATAATCCTGATAATATTCCAGATGAATTTAAGGGAAGGATAAAGTTGCCTGAGAATGATTCCCAGATAAAACATATCTTTGAAGAAAGAGAAGGACACCTACCAGATACGCCAGAAAATAGGAAGATGCTAACTGAATTGGCAAACGATGAGCATTTTCATGTTGGTAAAGACATGTATGGTAACGATTGGCATACTAGGATTAACGTAGATGGTACTCAGGATTGGGTTCGACATCAGAACCAAGTGATAAATGAGGGTGGGAAAAATAGTATTCCAAGACAAT
>NZ_JANUYG010000004.1:0-114692 GCF_055700915.1 Gardnerella sp. c10Ua_31
CTCTCGCGCTACGCTCTAAGCGAAAAGGTAGGTCGTCGCGCGCGTAAATAACGTCATAACGAACATATATAGTCAAATATGGGTTCGGGGTGCGCGAAAGCGCTGAGATTATACCCGTTGAACCTGATCTAGTTAGTACTAGCGAAGGGAAAATCATGACTACTGTGTCGTGCTCTAAAAATAGTGAATTCTCAACTAATGCTCGTTGCAAGCAATTCGTTCAAGATGTACGTGAATGCATCGAAGCTTTGCGCGCAAAAAATCCGCTAACACATTGCGTAACGAATAATGTTGTTCAAGAAATAACGGCAAACGTTCTGCTAGCTGCTGGTGCATCGCCAGCAATGGTCGTAGACGCAGAAGAAGCTGAAGTATTTGCTCAAATCGCATCTGGTGTATTAGTAAACATTGGAACGTATAGGCCAGTAGACAAAGAATCTATGGATGCTGCAATTCGCGGAGCTGTAAAAGCACACACTCCATGGGTTCTTGACCCAGTTGCAGTTGGCGGTTTAGCTCCACGCACGCAATACGCGCGCGAAATCGTTAAAAGTCATCCTACTGTAATTCGTGCAAATGCTTCCGAAATCTTAGGTTTAGCTGGAGAAGAAAGCGGCGGTAAGGGAGTAGACGCTGGAGACTCCGTTGATTCAGCAGTTGCAGCTGCTAAGAAGCTAGTTAAACTCTATGGCTCGGTAGTGGCTATTTCTGGCGAAAAAGACGCTATTTATGGTCACGGATGCTCGGCACGAGTCTCGGGCGGTCACGAGATAATGACGAAAGTAGTCGGAACGGGCTGCTCTCTTGGCGCATTGGTGGCAGCATACGTTGGAGCAAATCGAAATCGACCTTTTGCAGCAACAGTTGCCGCTCACGTGCACGCTGCTGCAGCAGGAACTTGGGCAGCACAACGCTCAACATCGCCAGGTACATTTAGAACATTATGGATGGATGCGCTTATGGATTTGAGCGCAGACGAGATGCTGAAACTAGCGAATATTGAATTTGAACTCGACCCTGTTGATTGGTCTTTATACTTTATAACAGACCCAAAGATGAGCAATCGAGCAGAAGAAGATATTGCAGTTGATTGCGTTAAAGGCGGAGCAAGCGTAGTTCAATTGCGCGATAAGTACGCAAATAGCGAAACTTTTAATAATAAAGCTCAAAGCTTGCGAGACAAAATGCTTGCTAATGGTTGCGGAAACGTGCCGATTTTTGTTGACGATCGTATAGATTGCGCTAAAAGCTTAGGACTCAACTTGCATGTTGGGCAAACAGATACGCCTTATATTGAAGCGCGTAAGTCTATTCCTGCAGAATGGATGGTTGGGCTTTCTATAGAAAAGTTAGAACAGTTAGATTACGTTTATAACGAATGTGCTAAAGAAAATGTGGCATTGCCTGATGTTATTGGAATAGGTCCGATTTGGCCTACTGCCACTAAGCCAGACACTGCTCCTGCTTTAGGTGTTGAAGGAGTAGAAAAGATTGCTAAACGCGCTAAAGAACTCGGCATTAGTACGCTCGGAATTGGCGGCGTTAACGAAAATACGGTATTCCCTATTAAAAGCACTTCAATAGATGGTTTATGCGTAGTATCTGCTCTAATGCTTGCGCAAAATCCTTGCGAAGAAGCGCGCAAATTACGCGATGCTATTACGAAGGAATAAAAATAATGAATAATCAATTTTCGCAAGCTCAAGCACCTTTGCAATCAATTTCTAAATTATATGATTCAAGCCTAAGGCCATCTTCTTTGCCATTTTTAGAAGACCCGATTATTCCACGCGTACTAAGTATTGCTGGAACTGATCCAACAGGCGGAGCTGGAATCCAAGCTGATCTAAAGTCAATCACGGCATCACATGGATTTGGAATGTGTGTAACAACTAATTTGGTTGCTCAAAACACTTGCGGTGTGCGCGAAGTTTATACTCCTCCAACCGACTTTTTGCAAGCGCAACTAGAAGCAGTATTTGATGACGTAACTATTGATGCTGTAAAAATCGGCATGCTTGGAGACAAATCATATATTAGCCTAGTTCAAAATTGGCTTAAAAATCATCCTGTTCCTGTTGTTGTGTTAGATCCAGTTATGGTAGCAACTTCGGGAGATAGGCTGCTTGAAAAGTCTGCAGAAGATGCAATGCGCGAGTTTGCGCCTCTTGCGGATGTTATTACGCCAAACATACCTGAACTCGCAGTATTATGCGATAAACAGCCTGCATCCAATTTTGAAGAAGCTTATGCTCAAGCAAGCGAGTGGAGTGCAAAAAACAATACTATTGTTATTGTTAAAGGCGGCCACTTAACAAGCGAAGATGCTGGAAATACTGTTGTGTTCCCAGATGGTCACAGAGTGCACGTTCCTTGCCCTAGAGTTGATACAACAACAACGCATGGCACTGGCTGCTCGCTATCTTCTTCTCTAGCTACGCGCATAGGATTAGCGTTGCGAGAAGGAAAGAAGCTAAGCGATTACAGTACTGTAGCGAATGCTTTAGCGTGGTCGTCAAGATGGCTTAACGAAGCTATTGCTTGCGGTAAAGATTTGCATGTTGGAAAAGGTCATGGGCCTGTGAACCATGCGGCTCGTAATTATCGTTTGGAATTAGATTCTTCGTCAACTCCTTGGGAGCATATGCAAGCGAATGGCTTAGATGGATTAACTCCGCAAAGCGTAGTCGTAAAAGCTCATAGCAAGGCTAGAAAGCCAAATGTGGAGCCGTGTGGTCCTTGGACTCAAGCGTTATGGGATGCTAGTGCAGATGTTGATAACAACATTATGAAAATGCCATTTATTGAGGCTTTAGGCAATGGAACGCTTGACTCTGACTTGTTTGCTTTCTACATAAGTCAAGATTCTGAATACTTGAAGCGTTATTCGCGCGCGCTAGCTGCTGTTGGAGCTAAAACGCCAGATAATGAGGCTAGAGTGCATTGGGCTACGGGCGCAGCTATGTGCATAGAAGCGGAATCGCAGTTGCACAGAGATTGGCTTGGAAGCAGAAATATAAGCATTGATGCGCCTTGCTCGCCAGTAACATTAGCTTACGTAAATCACTTACTTGCTTCTACAATGGCAGAAGACTACGTGATTGGAGCTGCATCCATATTGCCATGCTATTGGCTTTATGAAGAAGTGGGGCAAATTTTAGTCAAAAATAATACTCCTGAAAACCCATATCATGATTGGATTTCAATGTATTCTTCTCATGATTTTGAGTCAGGTGTAAGAATGGCGGTTAAATTTGTTGAGAGAGCTTTTGAAGAAGCTGGCCCACAGGCTCGAATTCTTGCTGCTCAAGCATATATGACTTCATGCATTTACGAGTATGAATTCTTTAATCAAGCTCATAGAGCATTGAGGTAGATGGTTTGATAGCTTGATAACTTGATAGCGCTGATGCGTTGACTTCGTCTTTATTAACAAAATCTAGAAGATTTGAAGACGTGTCAAAGCGTCAGCGCATTTTTGTAATACGCATGTCTATTACTGTGCTATGTCTGTTATTGTTGATTTTCTGAGTAGCGCAAATGTGCAGGCGATTTGCTTAAGACTTAAATCGTGAGTAGTAAAAAGTTACCTAAATTCGCTAGCACTATCTTCCTATTTTTTCTATCTTATTATCTTCCTATCTTGCAAAACCCAAAGTACTTTGGAAAATATCAGATAGAATTGCCAAATATGCCCTATTTTCACTAATTCTATCTTGCAAAACCCAAAGTACTTTGGAAAATATCAGATAGAAGTGTGTGCATTGCGGTTATGGATCTATTCGATTTTTTGCTTAACGAGGATAGCCTTAAGCGGTGATTTAATAGAGTGATATTAGATCTCTGAGCAAGTCAATCACTCAGTAACGTATAAACTCTATGCAAAATAGATTATTCTCTGGTATTACGCAAGCTTCAAGAATCATAAATAAAAATCATCATTTAGTATGATGCAAACTCTTTACGGCGATTATAGGCTATTAACCAAAAGCTGAAATTCTAAATAAAGTGGTAATCATGAAAGCGTTAATTGTAGCGTTACCGAGCACTTTATTTATTTTGGATTAGTTTGAGAGGCTCGTTTCAACGCATTCTATGCGTTTACGAGTTTGGTGAGTAAGGAGCTTTGTGTTATGCGTAAGTTTACGAAAGTATTCTTGTTGGCTGCTCTGCCGGCGTGTTTGCTTACTGCATGCGCTGGTAGAGCAGTTGATGATAGTCAACAGCAGGCATCACATGATTCAGTTCCACTTATTTCAGTCAAAAAACAGCCTTTAACACAAGTTGTGTCGGGTAAAGCAACAATAGAACAATCGTCTACCTTTGTTATCACTGCTGTAAGTAGAGGGAATTTTTCTCCATCGGTAAAAGCAGGAAGTGCTGTAAAAGCTGGAAGTATTTTAGGCTACAATGCTGGTAACAAAGTTATTGCTCCCGTAGACGCTAAAGTTGTGTCAGTAGCTGAATCATCTGCGGACATGCCTAAATCTTTCCCGCTATTCACTCTTAAATATGAAGGTTTTTCAATAAGCCTTAACGCAAAAGCTTTACTTCGTTCTGCAGATATTGCAGATGTTAAAGGTCGCTTCCAAGTTGAAGACGGTGTTGGACCAACCAATTGTTTGCAAATAGTACAAAGCGGTGGAACTTCTACCGATGTTGCAGCCTCGGGTAGTAGCAAGAATGATAATGCTGATTCAACTCAAACAGATGAGTCGAGTGCGCAAAGTAAACCCAGTGTATCGTCAAAAGTTTTAACGTGTTTAATAGATAAAAGCGCAGAAGTAGAATCAGGTCAAAATGCGACTCTTGTTTTTAATGGCAAGCATAAACAATCGGTTCTAACTCTGCCTGTTAGTGCGGTTGCTGGAAGAGTCCAAAAAGGCTTAGTCTCATACAAGAAAGGCGATAAATGGGAGCGTAAAGAAGTTGGTCTTGGAATCAGTGACGGCGCTAATATTGAAATTACGTCTGGTTTGCATGAGGGTGATGTTGTAGCAGGTGTTTCTCCTGATCTCATTCCAGGAGTGCAATGATTATGGAGAACAATCCTGTTCCACTGGTTGAATTACAAGATGTGTCAGCGCGTGTAAAACTAGGCAATGGCGAATGGCTTACCACTGTCAACTCTGTTTCTATGCTACTTAACCAAGGTGAAACATATGCGGTAGTTGGCAGGTCTGGATCTGGCAAAACGAGTCTTATTTCTATTATTGGATTTTTGAATAAAAATTTTACTGGAAAATATTATTATTCTGGCAAGTCAATCCAAAAGTGTAGTGATAGTACAGTATCGCATATGCGCGCTAGAAATATTGGTTTTGTTTTTCAAAACTATTCGCTTATTAAGCATTTAAGCATTAGAGAAAATGTTGAGTTGCCGCTTTTATACGCAGGACTACAACAAAGCAAGCAGACAAGAAGAAAAACGATAGAAGAAGCATTATGTGCTGTTGGATTGCAAGATAAACTAAACGAATACCCTGGAAGGCTATCAGGCGGTGAACAGCAGAGAGTCGCGATAGCGCGTGCCTTAGTTACTAATCCCGAATTACTTATTTGCGATGAGCCAACTGGCGCGCTCGATAGTAGTACGGGAGAAAAAGTGCTTCAAGTGTTGCATGATCGTGTTCAAGAATCTGGAACAACATTACTATTAGTCACTCATGATATGAAAGTGGCTCGTTCTTGCTCTCACATTTTTACTATGGAAGGCGGTGTTCTTTATGATTATGCTGCTTAAAGATTTGCGCCTGTCTCCTATGAGATCCTTCCTCACAGGTTTTTCAATGTTTATTGGCATCATTGCCGTTATTGCGTCAGTGCTTATCGGCACGGTTGGTAAGGACTATCTTATTGCAACTAACGAACAGCTAAACGGTCGTAGACCAACATACGAGATTACTTTTTCAGCACAAAATTTTGACGAATATTCAGTATTTAACAAATTCTTAAATCGCATTGAATCCGCAAACCGTAACGCTAACGTTATGCTACAACCAAACACTGGACTACTGTTTAGCGCTTCTATGCCAGCCTCGAAGAGTGTAAAAATAAGCAAAGAATATAAGACCAGCAATCTTCAATATGTTGATGCTGTTTACACTACGGCAGGATACAACAAAGTTTATAACTTACCTATTGTAAGTGGAAGATGGTTTAGTAATAGCGATAAAAGCAACGCATTAGAAATGGTAGTAAACCAATCTGCTAGCAAAAGATACAAGATCGGTGAAGTAGCATTTATTACTTCTCGCAAAACAACACAAATGAGTCCTATAAGGATTGTTGGAGTCGTGAACGATGGCGTAGACTCAGCAAAAGTATACGTGAATATTCTAGGATTATTACGTTACGCTCCAACTCTTTGGGAATATTCTGGAAAAGAAGCTCAAGGCTCAATCTACTGGTTGAATAAAGAAAATCGTTCTCAAAAATCAATTAAATCTTATGTTTCAGATGCTCTTTATGACTGTTGTGGTGGACAAGTAAACGAAATTAGAAGACATGATAATAGTGATGATTACGAGAATGTTATAACAGTATTGCAATTAAGTTTTGCTATCGTAGCAGCATTATTGCTTTTTGTTTCCGCGTTAGGTTTAATCAATATTGGTTTAGCATCGTTGGAACAGCGCACACATGAACTGCTTATACGTAGAGCCTTGGGTGCTACTAGATGGTCGATTGCTTCACTCGTGTTAGGCAGTGCGATTATTTTAGCACTAATAGTTTCGATTGCTGCCGTCGCTGTTTCTTTTGGTCTTGTGTCTATAGCATCAAGTTTTTGGGATGCATCAAGTCCAGTTAGTCCGCCAGTTTACCCATATGAAGCTGCTATTGGAGCTGTTATTGCGGCTTTTATAACAGCACTTGCTGGAAGTGTGGTGCCGGCAATAAAAGCATCGCGTTTACAGCCAGCATTAGCATTGCGTTAATTTTCAAAAAATAAGAAAGAAGGAATAATGAATAATCATACTATTGGTAAAGCAACTCTTATTGTTGGTGTGCTTAGTGCGATTCTTATGTTTAATGCGTGTGGAGGAGTAGGCAACAATAATGCGAGCGGTATGGGTGGCGCGCGCTCGCAAAATAGTTCACCTAGAGAGACTGTTGATTTTGCTCATATAGAGAAGGAATATCAGGAGTCCGTTGCAAAGCTTAGTTGGCCTGAAAAATATAAAGCTCCTGCAAACTTGGTTGGAGAAGAAAAAGACGCTCAGTTCCAGAGTGGATATGGCGATACGCAAGCATCTAATTATTATCAGTGTGCTTGGGAGCGGCAATGGTTAGACACGTATGCTAGTAATGAACAAGCGGCAAGTAAAGCTTTGCGTGAGCTCGAAAAAGTGCCTAGCATGCCGTTTATGGGTCCAGACCGTTGTGATGATGCAACGAGAAACTTTTTCAAAGAGCACATGCGTAAAGCAAAACTAGGAGATCCGTCAGGATTCCAACAGGATGTGCAAACTAATTGTCCTGTGATGTAATTGCATTTGTATAACTTCATTGTGCTGATTTTGTATGCAATGCCTATTTACTTAATTGATAAATAGGCATATACTTATGTGTGTGAAGCGAAAAGAGTTGGAGAAAAGACTTAATCAATGAGTGCTACTGAGCATGATGATGCAACGACTTGTTTACAAATGGTGACCGCTATAGCTCGCAGATGCGATGGCTGGTGGGCTATAGAAGTGTCAGAAATACCAGGATTATTTACTCAAGTACGTAGACTTGATCAGGTTGCAGCAATGGTAAAAGACGCTGCTGCAACTTTAAATGTTAAAGTCAATGGCGTGAAAGTAACTCCGAAACTTAGTGAGCAAGATGAGCTTATGCTTCAGCGCATGTTAGATGCAAAATCTGCAGCTATAAAAACTCAAGAAGAAGCGTCTATGCTTATGCGTGAAACGGTCCGCTTATTAAGGAATCAGGGATTGACGGTTCGTGATGTTGCAGAGCTTACGGGAGTTACTCCGCAGCGAATAAGTTCGCTTAAAGCTTAGTAACTTAATGCAATGTGGTTGGGGCTATGCGCAAGTCAATCACTCAGTAACATATAAACTCTATGCAAAACAAATCATTAACAGATAAATAATCAAAGGCCAAGTCGTAGGATACATTGCTACAGCTTGGCCTTTGAAAATTGTGATATGTTTTTATATTAAAATTCGCAGTCTAATGCTTTTACTTATTTTTGGCTATGCCAAGAGCTTTTGAACTTTCATCCTTATCAAGGCCTATAAATAGAAGAACAATTATACCAATAATCAGCGGAACATAACCGTATCCAGATCCGTGGATTATGCCGAATATTTCCATAAGCCCATTTGCTATTACGGCTAGTGAAGATACTATAAAATATAGTTGCGCGCACCACGGTTTTTTAATGAGAAATATGGTTGCAAGACCAAATAATCCAGCGATAATTTGAGGCACTCCCCATAGATAATCATTACGCATTACAATCAGCGCAATTCCGCTAGCAAGAAATACGCCATTGGCTATTGTCCAAAATACGGACGGAATTTGTGCTTTTGTATCTTCTAAATTACTCATATTCTTCTCCTTCTAATACAAGAAAATAATTGTGTATATAAAACCTTTACAATTTATAAATTAATGTCGCGCTAAAAGGTAAACAATATCTTGTATATGAAAACCTTTACAAATAATTACTAATTAAAACTACTCAAGATTCATTAATCTTTTAAACTGAATCAGTAAAGTATACTATTTATACGGTTATGTTCATTTTTGAAAGGGATAACTGCATTACATTCCCAATACTTGCCAAAGGCTCGAAAATAAAGTGAACCGCCTAAATGCTTTAGGGTATCGCGATGAAGCAGAAGCCCTTTTTGAGATACTGCGCGAATCACATCTTTACTTTTCTTGCCCAAAAATCGAACATTGAACTGTTTTATAACAATTTGTTTTTCGCGTATCGAAATTCTGATGTAATAAACTAAAGAAGCATATTTTCGAATGTTCAAATATAGTTCTTCGATTAATTCAATAACTTCACAGATGATTTCATCGCTAATGTCTTCAGGAATATCGTTACTAGATATATTGCATATGGATCTTCCTTTTAATCCACATGATTCATTGATTGAGTCGTTCATTTGTAGCGTATCTTCAATGCGCTGAATGAACTCGCTTCGAGCATCATGCTTAGCAGTATTTCCACGTAGAATGTCGATAATATTATGACCTTCTTCAAAAGCCTGATCTGCCAAATCATTTATTTCTTCAATAGCTTCTCGTTGCTTTTTAGAAATAGACTTGTCAAGTAATGCTATTTTACTTTGTAGTGCAATATCTGCAATCTTATTAGTTAATTTATCGTGCATTCGCACAGCCAAATTAAGATTATTAATTGTTTGCCTATCTTTTTCATAAAGAACCATTTTTTGGTGATAAATGCGCAAAATAATACCAGTGCAAACGCAAAATATATTTATTAAAAGGTAAGCAATAAGATACTTGAAAGACAAAGTTGATAGGTATCGGTATGCAACGTAGTGTAATGCATCTATTACTAAGAATAAAGGTAGTGTAAATTGAATCGGATATAAATATGAAATAAAAACAAATGATATGATGAGCCCGAAAGTTACTGGTGGAAGATTCAGACTAGGAATAACAAGAATGCTGAGGTGCACAAAAATATAGCACATGCTCATAAAATGCGGGAGCAAGCAAAGGAACAGATTCATAGCAGCAAGAATCATGTAAACTATAACAAGTTGTATTGTGCTATTGTCGCTATTTGAGTAAATATATGCATCCATTGCGCTCGATAAACATCCCAATAGTAAAAATGTTTTATTGTCAATAAGCTTTTCTCGCAAACGACGCATTAAGAAAATAATCATTGTGTATCATTTCCTAAATATTCATCATGCAGCCATGTGGTAATAAGTTGTGAACGATTCGTCACATTCAACTTTTTGAACACGCGACGAAGGATAGTTTCCACAGTACAAGTTTCAACAAATAAACGTTTAGCGATTTGCGCATTGGTCATGCCTTTACTGCACAACTTTACAATTTCAGTCTCATGATCCGTTAAAGCAAGGCGTCCCTTTTTTGGCTTATTTTGCAAACGTTGAAATGCTGTCATCGTGTCGTCAAAATGAAGATCGCCTATTATTTGCGGCTTGAACGCGCCTTGGATAATACTGCTAAGCATAGCGCAAATAGTTTCTGGGTGGTTTTTCCCAACAATGCCTTGCGCGCCTGCTGCCGATGCTTTTAATGCATAATCGTTGATAGGAAATGAAGTTATAGCAATTATTATTGGGAGCGAGTGTCTTCTTCGCAATTCGTATAATATTTTAATTCCCGAAACCCCAGACATATACATGTCAATTAGCAGCACGTCTGGGCATCGATTTTGACAAAACTGAATTGCTTGATCGGCACATGTTGACAACCAGCAAATATTGCAGGACGGAACAACCTGTTCAATATATGTTTTTAGGCCGTGTAGACAAAAACAATCATCATCAACAATGCCAACAGTAATATGCTTTGCTATCATATTGCTCCTTTAGAAAAGCATTATTTAAGTAATAATAATACTTGAATTTGTATGATGAATATCTTGTCTAGGAAAACCTTTACAAAGGGAATCTTATAAAGGCAGGCGCTGAGAGCTTACGGGGGTTACTCCGCAGCGAATAAGTTCGCTTAAAGCTTAGTGATTCAAAGCAATGTGGTTGAGGCTTGGCAATGGCTGAGTGAATAATGCCGTGTGCATTTGTATAGCTTTATTGCGCTTTCGCGCTAAATAGCTTGTTATATGCTTCTTTTTACCCATGTTGATGGTGTCCAATAATCTTTGGTAAGCATTGATGGGTATGTTTGTTTACGAGCTTGAATAATCCATAAGGCTATACCTGTTGAAACAAGTATTACGCCAGCTGCAATCATTATGAATAATGATGAATTTAGATTTCCCCATGCTAGTACGCTTGCATACCCTACGATAATGCCGCATTGCTCCATAATAGAAGTAAAAGTAGTAGTTGCGCCGAGAATGCGTGTTGGTATGCCGTCGAGAAGAGCTGTTTGCCCATAGACAATAGTGGCGTCAAAAATAATACCTGCAATGAAAGCAGAGCAAAGAAAAAGAGCAATCCAATTATTAAGTGCGAAAATAAGTAAAGGAATAGAGAGGAATCCAGGTAGTAAAATAGAGTATAAAATCTCATAGTGCAGCACAATATATTTGCATAATAGCGAACCTACAATCATGCCAATGTTAAATATGCTGACTATTGTTCCCCACGTGGATGCCGAATGAAAAAGTGTGAGACAATGGTGTGCTCCCATTAGTCTGAATGCAGCAAGCCATGATCCCGATTGTAATGCGGATACTATTCCTAAGACTATTAACCATGGTGTAGATTTCATATAGTGTAGAGAGGCTGCAAAACCAGCAGTTTTATTGCTTCCTGTCTTCGTATTGTTTGCACTATTTTGTGCTTGCTGGTTTAGATTAACTAACAGTAGAGGTAGCGCCGCTAATATCATCACAATAGCAATGCTCGTAAAGAAAATGAGCGGATTGCATCTATCAACAAATATGCCAGTAATCGCTGGTGCAGCAAGCCTGCTGAGATTAATCCACATACGCATACTTGCTAAAAACTTGGTTTTTTCGCCAGTTGGTACGCTATATGCCATTAATACTTTTTGATTAGGTGAAGAAAATGCAGTAAAGAACCCGAATATTATGCCGAGTAGTGTAACCGTAATAGCAATAAGATTATGCTGTGCGACTAAAGCGAAACCGTATCCAGTACACAACAAGGCAAAGCAGAACGTTAGCGCTATAAACAATCTAGTTGGTGGATATTTATCTGCAATAATGCCGCCAAGCGGTGCTGCTATGCAGGTCATAAGTGCTACGGACACTGCGTTAAGCGCTGCGTGAGATAAGTCGACATGTATTAAAAGATATAGGCTTACGCCAAATCTACAGCTTGTTAAAAGAAAAGCATTAAGCGATAAAACGGCAATAATAAGAGTTGTGCGAATTCGTGCCGAAGCGTTCATTTCCTTCTCTTTTTTCTTTCATGTTATGAATGTCTTTCATATTCTGAATAATATATGCCTTTTGATATACACCTTTTTCTGGACTGTGAGTGAAATGAGTGTTATAGGCAGGGGTTGCGGCTACTGGCGATAGTAGGAGAGGAAGTTAGAGAGTTTGCCCATTGCATCGCGAAGCGTTTGCAAGCGCGGCAAGTAGATAACGTGTAATTATTTTAAGGGATTGACGTTTGTTTAACAATGTAGTAAATTGATTTACAAGAGTTTAGCATTGCAGTTCAAAGGAGACTGAAATGGAAAGAATACCTAAAGGTAAAAAGTTCCAATTTAAGGCATTGCTTGATGACAAACAGTGGGTATTTAAAGATAATGTCTTCGGAGTTGGAGGGGAGGAGGTAGAAACAAGCGTGCATTTTTGATTTGGTGTCTGTGTGAACATGACATGTAGATTTATATGAGCCAGTGTTTGCGGCAATTAAAAAACTGTTTGCTTGTTATGTAGTCATACAACAAAGAATAAAAAAATTACTAGTTTGTTTTCTGATGCTTTAGAGAATAGTTCGTCACCCATTTTCTAAATGCAAAATGAGTGCAAGTTAACATATGCAGATAAAAAGAAGGTTACAATGAAGAAACTTACAAAAATATGTGCATTAATCGGTGCTGCTGCAATGATTATTAGCGCAGGTGCGTGTGGTAGTGCAAAATCATCCGACGCTAATGGCTCAACACAGCTTACCATTTGGCATTATTGGGATGGCGCTAATGCCGATACCTTTGATGCAATGGTGAAGGATTTTAATGCTTCGCATAAAAATATTAAGATTAAGACTGCGAGCGTTCCGAATTCTGATTTTATGACGAAGCTTCGTGCATCGGCTTCGTCGAAGAGTTTGCCAGATATTTCTATAAGTGATTTGGTATGGGTGCCACAGATTGCAAAAATGGGCAATTTGACTGATCTTTCTAAGGTTATCAGCTCGAAAACGCTCGATGATGTGACTCCTGCATTGATTGACTATGGTCATATTGACGGCAAACAAGTTTCTGTGCCAGTTACTGCCAATAATCTTGCGTACATGTACAACAAGGACGTTTATAAAGCAGCTGGGTTAGATCCTAACAAACCACCACAAACATGGGATGAGTTGAAGAAAGTTGCCGAGACAATCAAGGAAAAGACAGGCAAGCCAGGGTATGATTTGCTTACTCAAGCAGGAGATAACGGCGAAGGTTTAACTTGGAACTTCCAGGTCAACTTGTGGCAAGCTGGCGGCGAATTCTTGACGAAGGATAATTCTAAGGCTGCATTCAATACGCCAGAAGGCAAGAAGGCTATGAACTTCTGGATGGATCTTATCAAGAGCGGCGTGAGCCCATATGCTAAGTGGGGCGAATTTGAAAAGGGCAAGGGTGGTTCTGCTCAGGAAGGTAGCTGGATGGTTGGCATCTGGGCGCCAGATCCACCATTTGATTTCGGTGTAGCAAAAGCCCCTCATCCAAAGGATGGCAAGGAAGCGACTAATCTCGGTGGTGAACAAGCAATCGTCTTCCATAATTCTGACGCTCGTGCCAAGGCTGCTGGCGAATTCTTGAACTGGTTCTTGCAGCCAGAACAGGTGATCAAGTGGTCGCAAAAGACTGGCATGCTTCCTGTAACGAAGAGTGTTGCAAAGTCTGATAAGTATTTGGATTGGGTTAAGAAGGAACAGCCTCGTTTAATTCCGTTTGTGGAACAAATGGAGATTGCTCATACACGTCCAAATACGCCATTGTATCCAAAGATTTCCTTTGAATTTGCAAAGGCTGTGGAGAAGGCTTTCGCTGGAGAGCAGAGTGTTGACGAAGCGCTTGCGAATGCTGAAAAGGCAGTAAACGACGTGATTGCCAAAGGCTGATTGCATAAATACTGTGCCGATAGCTGGGCCGAATGAAATAAAGTTGGCTCAGCTATCGGAGTTCTTTGCATCAAGGAGTGTGTAATGAAAAAACGTCATTTTCTCAAGTCTGCGCACAGGCATTACCAGAAAGATCAGGTAATTTGTGCTGCGGTATTCTTGTTGCCAGCAGTGCTTATTATTGGTGGTTTCGTGCTGTACCCTGTGTTGTCTGCTGTATATATTTCACTAACATCGTGGGATGGGTTCTCTCCAGAAAAGAAATTTATTGGCTTGGGAAACTATGTTCGTCTTTTCCAAGATCCTGAGTTTTTCAACAGCTTAATGGTAACGGTTATTTATGCTGCTGGTGTATGCGTATTAAGTGTGTTGACTGGATTGTTGCTTGCGCTTTTGCTTGATGCGCCTATACGAGGTAGGAGTATTTATCGTAGTATTTACTTCCTTCCAGTGGTTACATCTTCTGTGGCTGCAGCCATTGTGTGGAAATATATGCTCGATCCTTCTGGATTCGTGAACAGTGTGTTGATGAAATTCAATATACATGGACCAGATTGGTTACAAAATCGCTGGCTTGCGCTTATTGCATTAATTCTTTTGACCGTGTGGAAAAATATTGGTTTTAACGCTATTTTGTATTTAACTGCGTTACAAGCATTGCCAAAAAGCGTGTATGAAGCGGCTGCATTAGATGGAGCTACTGGGTGGCAAAAATTATGGAAGATTACTTTCCCATTGCTATCTCCAATGACGTTTTTTGTAGTAGTTCAGGCATTAGTAACGAGCTTCCAATCTTTCGACCTTGCATACATGCTCACTGGTGGCGGTCCTCGCGGAGGAACGGAAGTGCTTGGCATGATGATGTATCGTGATGCGTTCAAGCTCGGTGATTTTGGCTATGGAACAGCAATAGCGTTCATTACGCTTGCGCTAGTGCTAGGCGTGACGATGATTCAATGGAAAGTTTCTGGAGCACAAGGAGAAGAATAATGAAATCATCATTATGGTCGCGTTTGGCGCGTCATGCGATTCTGATTTTAGGTTCAGCAACAGTAATCATTCCATTTTTGTGGATGTTCACTACTTCTTTGCAAATGCGTGCTGAAACATACACGAATACTTCAATTTTTCCTACATCATGGCATTGGGAAAACTATATTCACGCTTGGCAAGCGGCACCGTTTGCGCAATATTATTGGAATACGCTATTGATGACGGTAGGGATTGTTGTAGGACATTTAATATTTGATGCCTTTGCCGCCTACGCTTTTGCGCGATTAGAATTTCCTTTGAAGAAAACAATATTCATTCTGCTGCTTTCTGCATTGATGATTCCTAATTTTGTGATTGTTATTCCGTCTTATGAGATAGTCGCTAATTTGGGATGGGTTGATACGCTGTATGCTTTGATTGTTCCTAGACTTGCAGATGTGTTTGGCATTATTTTACTTCGCCAATATTTTGCAACAATTCCTCGAGAGCTTGATGAGGCAGCGCGCATTGACGGTTGTGGCAGGTTTGGAATATTCTTCAAAGTAATCGTTCCATTGTCGTCTCCAGCGTTTGCGACGCTTGGTATTTTTAGTTTTCTCTTTGCGTGGAATGATTTCCTTTGGCCGTTATTAGTTACGAATACGGATGAAACTCGTACAATTCAGATTGGTTTAGCATCCTTCGTAGGGCGTTACGGAACCTCTTGGAATTATTTGATGGCAGGAACTTTGACTGCAACAATACCAAGTATTATTGTGTTCCTTTTCTTCCAACGTGCGCTTGTTAGAGGAATTGCCAATACTGGTATGAAAGATTAGAAATTGTAGAAAAATTAAGGATGGGGTTTTATTATGTCTATACCACAGTGGTTGCCTGATGCAAGATTTTATCAGATTTTTCCTGATCGCTTCTATCGTTGTGAAGGCTACGGTATGCTAACTGAAGGTCATGTGCCGCTTGACTCATGGGATGCTGAGCCTACGCGTGAGAATTTCTTAGGTGGTAATATTGCTGGAATTACAGAAAAACTTGATTATATTCATGATTTAGGGTGCAATGCGCTCTATTTGAATCCAATTTTTTCTGCTGCAACAAATCATCGTTATGATGCAAACGATTATTTTAAAATCGATCCACTTTTAGGAACTCTTGAAGATTTCCATACATTGGTAGATGAAGCGCATAAGCGGAATATACGTATAGTACTAGATGCAGTTTTAAATCATTGTGGTAAAACTCATTGGATGTTTCAAGATGTTGTTAAAAATGAAGAGAATTCAGAATATGTTAATTATTTTTCAGTGAAAAACTTTCCAGTTAAGTCATTGCCTGTACCTAATTATAAAACCTGTTCTGGTTGTGAATATCTACCGAAGTGGAATGTGTTTAATCCAAAGGTGCGTGAGCATCATTTTAATGTTGCGAGATATTGGATTGATCAAGGTATCGACGGTTATCGTCTTGACGTTCCATATTTTATTTATCCAGAATTTTGGCAGGATTTTAGGCAAGTTGTTAAAGCAAAAAATTCAGAATTATGTTTGATAGCTGAAGAATGGAGAGACCCCGCTCAATGGCTGCAAGGAGACACTACCGATAGCACAATGAATTATACTCTGCGTGATTTAGTTTTAGGTTTTACTGCAACGAAGCGGTTCAATGCATACGATTTTGTTAACGGTATTAACCGTTTGCAGGAGCGCATACCGTATGGATATCACCATGGGATGATGAATTTGTTGGGTAGTCACGATACTGAGCGTGTTTTAACTGCGCATCAAAATAATACTAAGGATTGCATAGCTGCCTACTGTTGCATGTTTGCCTGCGAAGGTGCTCCGATGATTTATTACGGTGATGAACTTGGTATGGTTGGCGATAATGATCCTGGGTGCCGTTCTGGTATGCAGTGGGATAGTCTTGATACAAATGCTGAAATATTCCGTACAATTGTTCAATTAAATGCATTGCGGCGTGATCATATTGCGTTGCGAAGGGGTACGCAAAGTTGTTACGCTGTTGATGAAGATACTGTCATTATTTCGCGAGATCATAAGGAAGAATCTCTTTTGATGATTATTTCACGTAGTAATTTATTAGAGTATAATTCATCGAAGCTACCTCAACAATTGCAAAATCATAATTGGCGAATTATAAATGGTGTAACTGTTGGAGATAGTTGGCGCCCTAATAAAGATAATTCTATGATCGTATTGCAGGCTCAACAGTAAAAATAATGTAGAAGTAAGAAGTGTGAAGCATGGGAAAGAAAATTACAATGCAGGATATTGCTGATGCAGCGCGTGTCTCTAAATCTGCTGTCTCCTTTGCGTATAATACTCCTGATCGCTTATCGTCAGAAACTGTAGAACACATATTTTCAGTTGCAAAGGAACTAGGATATGTGCGTAATCCTGTTGCTTATATGCTGAGAACTCAAAAGACAAATAGTTTGGGATTGTTACTACCGCAGCAATTAGGGCGAGTGCTAGAAAATCCATACTATTCGGAATTTATTCAGGGTATTGGGCAAATCTGTGAGCGAGAGGGATTGACGCTTCTTTTAGTGCCTCCACTTCGTAATTCTATGTTAAAAGCAATTCCTTATGCTGCCGTTGACGGTTTTATAGTAACTGGTTTAGAAGAAGATCGTGGTGAAGTTGAAGCTCTTATGCAGCAAGGAAAGCCATTTGTGATTGTTGACAGTGAAGTACATAGCCAGGCTCCGAGTATCAATATTGATGAGTCGCGCGCTATGAAAGAATTAACTGGGCATCTTATTTCATTGGGTCATCGCAATTTTGTGGTGATTTCTCCAGAATCAGGCAATGATGATGGGTATCTTTCTTGGCATGGAACAATTCGTCGCCGTATTGATGGTGTGATTTCTGCTTTAGAAGAGAATGGAATAGCTCCACTGGTCGATAAGAAAAATGTTATTGAAGTGCCATGTACTCGTACTGGAGGAGAAGAAGCTTTTGCGCAAATAAAACAAAATAATTCTGTATTACCAACTGCATTCATTTGTTTTAGTGATGTTATTGCGTTTGGAGTAATGGACGCTGCTAGACAGTCTGGTTTGCAAATTCCACGCGATATTTCTGTTACAGGATTTGATGATATAGATGAGTCTGCATGTAGTAATCCACCGTTGACAACAGTTAAACAGCCTGTTACAGCTAAAGGACGTTTAGCTGCTGAATATATAGTAGAAACTTTGAATGCTGGGTATGAACGCGCATCATCCCGTCACGTATGTCTACCTATTACTGTGCTGCTGCGTGAGTCGATTGGCCCAGTAGCATCTATAAGATAACAGGTTGCTTAGTAAATACTTTGATTCCTTCCTCCTATGAAAAATATAGTGCTACGTTAAATTTTTTTAGCGTGGCACTATATTCATAATTTCTGGAATAGTGCCAGAAATAGTCATATTTTTTGTTTATGTAAAAATTATGATTCTACTGGCGATAGTAGGAGAGGAAGCTGGAGAGTTTACTCATTGCGTCGCGAAGCGTTTGCAAGCGCGGCAAGTAGACTACGCGGAAGTAGCCTGGAGTCTGCCAATTAAAGCCTTTTCCATGCACAATCAGCAACTTCTGATCGCGCAGCAAATCAAGCGCAAACTGCTCGTCGTCGTGAATGTTGTAGCGAGCAGGATCGAGCTTTACAAACATGTAGAAAGCAGCGTCTGGCCGCTCAACGCTTACGCCGTCCATCTCCTGAAGCGCGTTATAGCAGTACTCGCGCTGCTCGTACACGCGTCCGCCTGGCTCCAAATACTTTTCAACACTTTGGTATCCGCCCAAAGCAGTCTGAATAATTGACTGTGCAGGAACGTTCGAGCACAAGCGCATATTAGACAGCATGTTAAGACCCATAATGTAGTCGCGAGCCTTGGACTTATCTCCCGAAAGACTCATCCAACCAATACGGAAGCCAGCAATCATATGCGACTTAGAAAGTCCGCTAAAAGTTACGCAGAACACGTCTGGAGCAAGAGAAGCAATCGAAATATGCTTCTTGCCGTCCATAACAAGACGGTCGTAAATCTCGTCTGCAAAAATAATCAAATTAAACTCGCGCGCAACCTTAACAATCTCTTCCAAAACTTCGCGACTATACAGCACGCCCGTAGGATTATTCGGGTTAATAATCACGATTGCTTTAGTACGAGGCGTGATTTTAGAGCGAATATCGGCAATATCTGGGTACCAATGCGACTTTTCATCACACATGTAGTGCACAGGAGTGCCGCCAGCCAGGCTAGCGCACGCAGTCCACAGCGGATAGTCTGGGCTTGGTATAAGAATCTCGTCGCCGCAATCAAGCAACGCTTGCATAGAAAGATTAATCAGCTCGGAAACGCCGTTGCCAGTATAAATATCTTCCATTTGCACTCCTGGAATGCCCTTAAGCTGATCATATTGCATAATCGCTTTGCGTGCAGAGAAAAGTCCGCGGCTATCCGAGTAGCCTTCGCAGTCAATAAGCTGCTGTTGCATATCGTAAATCACTTCGTCTGGAGCGCGGAAGCCAAAAGGCGCAGGATTTCCAATGTTGAGCTTTAAAATATGCGTTCCATTTGCTTCCATACGGTTTGCTTCTTCTACAACAGGGCCGCGAACGTCGTAGAGCACGTGCTCAAGTTTGGTGGATTTGTTGAAGTTTCTATTTTTGAGTGCTTCAGAAAGCTCATCTTCTGTTAATGGGCGATTTTCCTCGTGCTGATCGCTGCAATCTGCTTGCGACTTTTGCGCGGTTTTTGCGCAGGAATGCCCACCTTTGATTCCGTCGTCGCTAATTCCAAGAATTTGTGCAAGCATATCTCGCACGTCTTTGCGAGGTTCAGTTTTGCCGCTTAAATATTGACTTAACTGGCTTTTGCCAAGTTTATGGCCGTTTTTTGCTGCAAGCTCGATTACATCAATCTGCTTGTATCCCTTGATTTTCATGGCCTTTTTAAGGTCGTTTGCAAAATTCTGTGCCATAATCCGTCTTCCTTTATGCCATCTTATAGAAGCTCATAAAATCAGCGTTCGTAAATTGAACAAATTTACAACAAAGTTCAAAATATAAGCTATAAATTGAACTTTGAGGCGATTAAAAGACAATTTTACGCGTCAAAACTCATTTCGCAAGCCTAAAATTGAATTTATTTTGAATTTTGACCAAATTCTGGCTGAGCAATAATTAAGAATTGAACTAAAAAGACATTAAATTGAACTTATTTTGATTTGCTGGAATATGATTGTTTGCGAATCAACGCAGTTTATTGCGGTGATACTATGGGTTACATGTATTTCTTTACTCCGCGCAGATGTGAATCTACTCAAAAAATAATGTATGCCAACAAAGGGCAGGCTCTTATGGCAGCGGATAAAAGTTTTACGGAACGCGGAGCAAAGCTGTGGGTTTATAAATGTGATTATTGTGGAAGTTGGCATTTAACGCATTCAAATCCTGCGATTCGTAAGTATTGTGATATGCGCTCGCGGTTTGAAACAACCAAACCTAAGTCTAGAAAACGCGGATATAAGCCGCGTCTTCGTTAAATAATTATTGCTTAGTAATTAATGCTTAAAAATCAATAAATCAGAAAGTCAATAAATCAGTACTTAAAAGTAAATCCTTGCGCATTAAGCTGCGATTCGCAACTATGGTTTTTAGCTCCAGAATCTACAGCAAGCTTTGTGATTTGTGCGCTGAATGCGTCCACTGGCCTATCTGCATTACGCAAATCGTAGTATTTATGCACTCTTTCGTCGAAGTCTGCAAGTTTTTCAATCACAACTTCATCGCTGCTAGGGTATTCATTTTCAAAGAATTGCATACTCGAGTCCATGCGCGGCTTTAATTCTGGCCCTTGGTCTGGCTTGCCAATTGCAAGCCCAAGAACTGGATACGTGTATTTTGGCAACTTCAAAAGTTCAATTAAATCTGGAATATTATTCAAAATTGAACCAAGGATTACGCAACCGAGTCCAAGCGATTCTGCGGCTGTTTCCATTGCGTGTAGTGCAAGAACGGCGTCGTTTTGCGATTGCGAGAATCTGTAGCCTGTTTTAAGAGTAAAATCGCTTCCGTCTGCATCAATGCCGTTTTTGCGCGCTATAGCGGCATTTCTGTGCTGGTCAATAATAAAAACATACAAAAGTGGCGCTGTTGCTATGTAAGTTTGATTTCCAAGTTTAGAAAGTTTTTGTTTAAGATCTTTGCTAGTGATTTTGATTGCAGACCAATCGTTCAAAAACTGGCTGCAAGCTGCGCGCTGTGCTGCTGCTTCCAATGTTTTTGCAACATCTTCGCTAATTGGCTCATTTTTGAAAGCTCGTATAGATCTGCGATTAAGAAGCGTTTGAATAGTTTGATTTGCGTATGCGTTCTGCGCATTATTTTGCTTGCTGTTTTGCTCGCTGTTCTGTGCGTTGCTTTTAGTTGACGTCATATTTTTATGTTAATGGTAACGAAATACCAATTAGAAATTGGCATGTAGAAGTGTTATAAAAGTGTTATAAATGTACGAGTGAACAAGTTGGCAGCGAAGCCGCTTGATAAATGCTTGCGTTAATGCACCAAGCGCAAGCTAAGAATGGTGGTGCTAAGGCGGCGTTGGATATGCTGAACGGTTTGAACAATATTGACATTAAAGTTAATGGCGATTTGTGCACAACGGATGCAACAGATACAACGGATTCGTACGCGATTCAAGATGTTCCAGCAACATGTTCGGGAGCGCCCGAAGGGCGACTAGTGCTTTTGCGCCACGGCCAAACTGCTTGGAGTGAATCTGGCCAGCATACAGGTAGAACCGATATTCCACTAACACAAGTTGGCCGCAATCAAGCTATAAGCGCAGGCGCCAGGATTCGTCAAGCTTTTCCAAACGGTTTTAGCGAGGATTGCCAGTTTGTAAGCCCGCTTATTCGTGCGCGTCTTACAGCTCAACTAGCAGGATTTTCGCATTGCACGCCGCTAGAATATGCTGCCGAGTGGGATTACGGCTGTGCAGAGGGGCGCACTCGAAAAGATGTGTCCGCTCTAAGCGGCGTTGAGTCATGGGATGTTTGGAAGGATGGCCCTAAAGCTCTTCCAGATTTTATGTCGGATTCTTGCCAAGAGATTCTTCCAAGTGGCGAAACAGTAAAAGTCGTGCGTTCTAATGGCGAATCTTTACAAGAAGTTTCTAATCGTACTCAAAAAATAATCGACTCTGTTTTTCCAAAACTTAAAAGCGGCAAGGATGTGATTATTGTAGCTCACGCGCACATTCTTAGGATTTTAGCAACCAGATGGCTTGGTGTAGATGCACAGCAGGCGCGCTTACTTAGACTAGACACCGCGCATTACAGCGCTCTTGGAACTTATAAGGGCGATCGTGTAATCGTTCGCTGGAATTGCTGATTTTTGCTTGCTTTAGATATACGACACGCCACCATATCAACGCTGCTATCGTTTGCAATATTTTTGCATTTGAGGCATAATAAAAAATGTCGAAAGGGCACCTAGGGGTGCGGCGGCCAAAAGGTAGGCCGACGGCATAGGAGAAAGGTTCGATGATGAATCGTACAATTAAGTCAACAATTGCGCTTGTAGCTTGCTCCGCAATGGCATTCGGTGCGCTCGCTGCATGCGGTTCTAGCTCTTCGGATTCTTCCGATAAGGGCAAGGTTTACTTCCTTAACTTTAAGCCAGAATCTGCTGATCAGTGGAAGGAAGTTGCTAAGGAATACACCAAGAAGACTGGTATTCCTGTAAAGGTTCAGAACGCTGCTTCTGGCACTTACGAGCAGTCCCTTAAGAGCGAAATCAGCAAGGGCAACGAAGCGCCTACACTGTTCCAGGTGAATGGCCCTGTTGGCTACGCAAGCTGGAAGGATTACACTGCAGATCTTAAGGATACCGAGCTTTACAAGCAGCTTCAAAACAAGGATATTGCTCTTAAGGATGGAGACAAGGTTGTTGGCGTTCCATACGCAATGGAAACTTACGGCTTGATTTACAACAAGGCTTTGTTAAAGAAGTACACGGAGCTTAAGGATGCTAAGGTAAAGTCTGCTGAAGAGATTAACTCCTTCGATAAGCTCAAGGCTGTTGCAGACGATATTCAGGCTCGTAAGGGTGAGCTTGGTGTTGATGGTGCATTCACTTCTGCTGGCTTCGATTCCAGCTCTGATTGGCGCTTTAAGACTCACCTTGCAAACATTCCTCTGTACTACGAGTTCAAGGCAGACAAGGTTACCAAGCAGCCAGCAAAGATTAAGGGCACGTTCCTTGATGGCTACAAGAAGATCTTTGATCTTTACATTACTGATTCCACAACTCCTGCAACTCAGCTCAGCTCTAAGACTGGCGAGGATGCAAACTCCGAGTTCTCTCTTGGTAAGGCTGTGTTCTATCAGAATGGTACTTGGGCTTGGACCGACTTGCAGAAGGCTGGCATGAAGGCCGAAGACCTTGGCATGCTCCCAATCTACATTGGTGCTAAGGGCGAAGAGAAGCAAGGCTTGGCTACTGGCTCCGAGAACTATTGGTGCATTAACGAGAAGACTTCGGATGCCAACAAGAAGGCAACCAAGGACTTCTTGAAGTGGGTTCTTACCTCTGATTACGGCAAGGAAGCTATGTCTAAGAAGATGGGCTTCACCACTCCGTTCAAGAGCTTTGCAGATATGAAGTCTGAGAATCCTTTGACTGCTGCTGCTGTTGAAGACGCTCAGTCTGGCAAGACTCCTGTAAGCTGGAACTTCACTATGATGCCATCTGACAACTGGAAGAACGATCTTGGCTCCGCTTTGCTTGAGTATGCTCAGGGCACTGGCAAGTGGGATAAGGTTAAGAGCGCCTTCGTTGACAATTGGGCTAAGGAAGTTGCTCAAGCTCACGAAGATCAGGATTAATCCGATTAATCCTAAGAATTGGGTTAAAACTGGATTATTAAATTCATAATTTAATATGTCATTTTTGTAATTGCATTAGCACAGTGCATTAGTGACAAGTAAAAGAGCTTCAAGCCTAATGGTTTGAGGCTCTTTTTATTTTAAGAATTATCTTTAGTAAGTTGTGGCTTTAGTGAGATGCGTCCTGAGTTAGGTGTGGCTTGAGTGAGATATAGCTTGAGTTAGGTATGGATCGAGTTAGATATAGCTTTATTGGAAGAATGACCTTAGTCTAATAGTCTTAAGTCTAAGAATGGTCTTAATTGTTTTCAAGCTGACTTGTGCTTGACCTAACTATAAGCTGTGCTGGAATGGTAATATATTTGCATTCTTCGCTTAAATAATCGCCATTAATCAAAGACAAAGTTATTTTTGCTGCGTCTACTGCCATTTCTGCAGGGTCTTGACGAATAGTCGTAAGCCCTGTTTCTCTAGCGTAAAAACTATCGTCAAAACCAATAATTGAAACGTCTCCAGGTGTGCTGTATCCGCTTCTAGAAAGCTGGAACATAAGCGGAATTGCTATTCCGTCTTCTTGGCATGCAATCGCCGTAGGAACATTTACGTTACTTAAAAGGGAAGAGACGATTGAGCTTATTCTATCTAATCCTTCGGGTGCAACGATTTCTGTAGGCGTAATGCCGTTGATTTTGCATTCGTCAATAAAAGAGTGGTAGCGCTGCAAAACGCTAAAATGCAGTGAGATATCGCGGTTTGTGCGAATGTAGGCAATGTTTTTGTGCCCTAGTCCAATAAGATGACGTGCCATAAGTCGCGCGCCTTGATCGTCGTCTATGTTAATCGTTGCGTCAAAATCGCAATCCATAGGATTTAAGCAGTTTATACCTAAGACTGGCACGCCAGTGGCCTTTAGAGAAGCTACTTCCGACTTGTTTACGTCGAAGGAGCAAACGATTACAGCGTCTGCGTTTCTGCGAGTTGGCAGCATGCTAAAGAACTCTGCGCGCTCTTGGCTGCTGGATATTTGGAAGATTGAAAGGTCGTAGCCTGCTGGGTGAAGAACTTGATTTAGGCCTTGTATAATCGACGCGCTAAACCATAGCCGAATGCTGTCGCTAAGAAGAAGTGCAACTCTTAGTGTTTTGCCAGATTTTAGTGCCGCTGCGGATCTAGATATTGAAAAGTTTAGTTTTTCGGCAATAGCTAATACTTTGTTGCGCGTTGCTGCGGAAACCAAGTCTGGGCGCGTAAAAGATCTAGAAACAGTGGATACAGATACATGCGCCTGGTTGGCAACGTCTTGAATATTAGCTGGCATTTGAACTCCTTTATTCGCACAGCAAAATGTTTACTCAATATCTTCATTAATATTGTTAAAACATATGCAACGCTAGTATATGAGCAGTGTTGCATATGAGAATTTTCACGTGCTTATTTGCGCTCATTACACAAACGTTTGCAATACGAACAATAATAGCAGGTTTTGCCGTAAAATCGCCAAAAATAGGGATTTTTTTCACATTTGATTTTTGCCTTCTTAAGTGGCGACATGCAAAAAATGACAACGTTTGACATTGTGGTTGCATGTAGTAAGATAAAAGTATTGGTTCGAGCGCGGCCGCTCGCACAGGCGCGTACTCAAGGAGGAGAAAGTGACGAATCATGATTAATATGAGTGGAAAAGCAATACGCAAATGGTGGGCGTTATTCGCTCTGCCAACGTTTGCTGCATTTGTAATTGGCTTCTTAGTGCCATTTGTAATGGGCGTGTATCTTAGCTTTACTAAGTTCCATACTGTTACTGACGGAAAGTTTGTTGGAATCCGCAATTATCGCAAGGCTTTGCGCGACCCACACTTCCTTCATTCGCTAGTATTTACAACAGCTTTTACGGTTGTAACAACAATTGTTATTAATGTTATTGCATTCGCAATCGCTTACATGCTTACAAAAAAGTTTAAAGGCTCCAACCTATTCCGTACGGTATTCTTTATGCCGAATTTGATTGGTGGCATTGTTCTGGGCTACGTTTGGCAGGTAGTGCTTAATGGCATCTTGGGCTACTTTGGCCGTGCTATTACGTATTCTGCAACGTACGGATTCTGGGGCATGGTTCTTTTGATATGCTGGCAGCAAATCGGCTACATGATGATTATTTACATTGCTGGCTTACAAGCGCTTCCAGGAGACGTTATTGAGGCAGCTGCCGTTGATGGTGCAAGCCCAACGCAGACGCTGTTTAAGATTACAATCCCGCTTATGATGCCGTCTATTACGGTTTGCACGTTCTTAACGGTTACAAACGGATTCAAGCTATTCGATCAGAACTTGGCGTTGACTAATGGTGCTCCTTCTAGAAAGTCGGAGATGCTTGCATTAAACATCTTCAACACATTCTATGGAAGACTCAATGGTGAAGGCGTCGGTCAGGCAAAGGCAGTTATATTCTTCATTATTGTTGCCGTTATTGCCTTGATTCAGAACAGGTTGACAACTTCTAAGGAGGTGGCAGCATGAACGAGAAGACTAAGCATCCTGCGCTTTGGACCACGCTTTTTGCTGTAGTGAGTTTGCTGTGGATTTTCCCAATCGCGTTAGTGTTTATGAACTCCTTTAAGTCAAAGGTGTATATTGCTAGCGAGCCATTTTCGCTTACTCCAAAGTCGTTTATTGGTTTTGATAACTACGTTCTTGGCATTAACCGCACGAATTTGTTGATGAGCTTCTGGTGGACAATTGTTGTAACGATTGGCGCTGTGGCTTTGATTCTGCTTTGCACTTCTATGTGTGCTTGGTGGATTGTGCGCGTAAACAATTGGGCTGCAAAGCTTCTTTACGTGTTGTTCTTGTTCAACATGATTGTGCCATTCCAGATGGTTATGTTCACGCTTTCCAACATCACTACAAAGCTTGGATTGAACACTCCTTGGGGCTTGTGGATAATCTACCTTGGATTCGGCGCAGGTTTGGCTGTGTTTATTTTCACAGGCGTTGTAAAGGGCATTCCTCAAGAGTTGGAAGAGTCTGCAATGATTGATGGCGCTTCTGTGCCACGCATATTCTTCCAGATTATTGTGCCGATTATGAGGCCTGCAATTATATCCGTTTCTATCTTGCAAACAATGTGGATTTGGAACGACTTCCTTCTTCCATACCTCACTTTGGATTTGAACAAGTACAAGACGGTTTCTATTGCAGTTCAATATTTGAAGGGCGGCTATGGCTCTGTTGAAATGGGTGCAATGATGGGCTGCCTGGTTATGGCAATTGTTCCAATAATAGTCTTCTACCTAATCTGCCAGAAGTACATAATTAAAGGTGTTATGGCAGGTGCGGTAAAGGGCTGAGGTTTTTTCTCCTTCGAATCTCGGCACGCATGATGGTGGTTGCAAGTGTTTGCAGCCACCATCATTTGTGTTTAAGCGTATCTTTGTGTTTAAGCGTATCTTATAGTGTATTGTTATTTTAGATTTGTTTAAGTTTGCTTAATTAGGCGGGAGTAGTTGTAATGATCTCTTTTGGAAGCCCTGATTCTAAGTTCGCTCAAGGAATGGAATCGTTTGCAGATGCGGTCTGGCTTACTGTTCTAATGATTATTACCAGCATTCCGCTTGTAACGGTTGGAGCGTCTATTACGGCCGCTCACGAGACAGCTAGACGTATTGAGCGTGGCGAGGCGCACACAACAGCAATCTACTTTAAGTCGTTTAAGAATAATTTTGTTAAGGCAACTATTATTTGGGCTATTTTAGGGCCACTTTTAGTTGTAATTATATGGTCTTGGATTTTTTTGCAACTTACTCCGCTTTTAATAATAAAGTTTGCGATTAGCATTTTGTGGATTCTTGTTGCGCAGTGGGTGTTTGCATTGCAAGCGCGCTTTGAAAACTCGATTGGCAGAACTCTTATTAATTCGCTGATTTTTGGCGTTAGCTACGCTAGCACAACGCTTATAATGTTTTTGCTTGATTGCGTATTCTTTGCGCTTTTGTACCTTTCGCTAAGGTATTTTTTGCAAGGATTACCGCTGTTGCTTTTGCTTGGGTGGGGGTCTTTAATTATGCTCCACACGCCGCTTTTGGAGCGCGTGTTTGCTAAGTACGTTGCGGCTAATACGCAGTGAGGCGAACATCGCCATAGATGCTCGCCTCACTTAGGACATCAAAAACATAGCGCGTAAGCCGTGTCTACAGGCGACCTACGCGCTATGCGAGAGAGAAAGAAGTTACTACATGAGTAACAATCAATATTTATTATACTCTTGATTCAAGTGTTTGCAAGTATTTTTAACCTTTCTTTTTACATTTTTTGGTGGTAATTTTACAGTTATTTGTGCTTGTTAGCTAATTTTTTCGCCTCGCATAATGGCGGCCATATTGAGTACGCGCTGAGACTTAAAAACGTCGTCTGTATGAACAACGTTTCCATCTTTATCTGCAAGAGGAATACGCCAATTTGGATACTCAGTACTGGTTCCAGGCTGATTTTGCGAACGCTTTTCGCCAACTGCGTCAACAAGCGCCACTTGCAAAAGCAAAGATGGGGAAGTGCGCATAATCGCGTGCATGGCCTCTACAATCTCTTGCACATGGTCTTCTACATGCTCGGCAGCGTCCTTGCTAATCCATCCACCATCCAAAAGCATCTTCATCATGGCGTCTCGCTCTGCGCTAGCAGCCTTTTGGAAGCTTTCTACGGAATCGGTAAGCAAGTGCAGCTCTTCGCGAATCTTAACGTGCTCAAACGCAAGATAGCCTGCTGTAGGAGGCATGTCGTGAGTAGTAACAGATGCCAAAGCGTATTCGCGGTATGTAGAAGGATCTGCAAATATGATTTCCTTCTTTCCAGCCTTTTTAGCGGCTTTTTCGGCTTCGTCATTGTGCGTAAACCATTCAACAACAGTTCCAAGAATGCCATGCGAAGCAAGCACCTTAGAAACGTACGCTGGAACAGTGCCAAGGTCTTCGCCGATCACCAATCCGCCTGCGCGAGTGGCCTCAATACTAAGAACTGCAAGCATTGCGTCCACATTGTAGTAAACGTAAGCACCGTTCTTTGCGCCTTGGCCGCGCGGAATCCACCACAAGCGGAAAAGACCAAGCACATGGTCAATGCGAACTGCGCCAGCATGCAAGAACACGTTGTGAACCATGTCTCGGTATGCAATGTAGCCAGTTTCGTCTAAGTAATTAGGGTCAAATGGCGGCTGACCCCAATCCTGACCCTGCTGGTTGTAGAAGTCTGGAGGCGCGCCAACGCTAACGCCATTAGCAAAGCGCTCTGGGCTCCACCACACGTCTGCGCCGTATCCGTGTACGCCAACAGCCATGTCTTGCATAAGTCCAATCGCCATTCCAGCGGCTTTAGCTTCTGCGTGAGCGGCGGCAACTTGCTCATCTGCAATCCATTGCAGCCAGCGGTGGAACTCAAGCAAATCAGCGTGCTCGCGTCTAAGCATGTCGATTTGAGGCGTGCCTTTGCCAGTTGTATCAAACCAAAGATTATCTCCCCAAGGAGCACCCCAAACTTCAAAAGCTACACACCAAGTAGCAAAAGCGTCTAAGTCTTCTCCAGAGCGCGCCTTAAAGTCTGCGAAATCCTGCTCGCGCTCGGCGCTTCTAGGCTGCTTAAAAATAATCTTTAAGGCTGGAAGTTTCGCGTTCCACGCGGCGTTAATATCCATTGGATTTGGATTGTTGTTAAGCGCTTCCACGCCCTCGTGCAAAATCTCCACCTCTTTGCGCTGGCTATCGCTAAGCTGCGCGTACTCTGGAATATCTTGCGGACGAATGTATGTAACATTTAAGAACCTGCGCGATTCTGGCAAGTAAGGAGAAGGCTCCAAAGGTGCCACTGGTGCGCACGCGTGAATTGGGTTTATAAGCATAAAGTCGGCTTTGCCAATGCTGCCAGCGTCTTTAAGCAGTCTGCGCAAGTCGCCATAATCGCCAACGCCCCAAGATTCCTTTGAGCGAACGGAATAAAGCTGAGTCATGTATCCCCAACGATGGCGTTCCTTAACGCTTTGCGGAAGTGGGATTTTTGCTGGCGCGCAAATTAGAGTTGATTGCGCGTGTGCAACAGTTTTGCCATTTTTACCTTCGACTTTTGCAAGAAGAGTGTGGTAGCCCATTGGCAAGTCTTGCGGAAGTTCAAGAGTTAATCCGTCTTCTTTGCTTGTTTCAAAGTTGTTAAGAGGCTCCTCGTATTGCGAACCATCTTCTAGCGTAAGCGTTATATGGATTTTTTCTGGGCTACTTGTAGCTTCTTCAGAGTGAATAGGAACAATCGTTTTTGTGCCAGTAAAGCATACCACGGTTGGTGGCAGCAGTTCGCTATCGCGCTTTTCTTGAACGTGCTTTAGCGAGTTCTCAATGCTTTCGCTTGTGGTTGCAGGGTAGCCCAACGCATCTAGCACGCCCACAAGTGCTTCGTCCGTAATTTCCGTATAGTCACCTAATTGGTCTATGTAGAAAGTTGCAACTCCGCATGCTTTTGCAAGTTTAATTAGTGGGCGAGCAAGCCTTTCTGCGCTTTCTTCTACGGGCACAGTCGTGGCAGCCTTTGTTTTGCCATTAGTTGTGCCATTGTCTGTTGTGCTCATGATGCTCCTTTGTTAATCGTGGCACATGTACGAGCATCGAATTGATTGCAAACGATGCTAAAGGGTGCGATTCTCAACACATCGCTGGATTGAGGCACGCTCTAGCTAACCATTATATTAAGTATTGATATCGTTTGCAATATTGGCGATTTTTGTGGTGACTTATGTGACTTGAGTATGCAAAAACCGCAGAAAGCTAAATGCCAACTGCGGTTTTTGTTATTTGCGATTATTCGCGCATATTTGCTACTTACTTGCTACTTACTTGCGACGGATTCGCATAAAGTGCCAACCAGCGCCGATTGCTGCGATTCCAGCAGTGATGCTGCCCACAACAGCTGCGATTAGCGTTGTGTTATTGCCTGCTGCGTGCTCACCGTTGTTTGCGGCAGCTGCCTGAGTGCTCTTATCGCTGTTATTGTCTTCGCTCTTAGAGTCTTCGTTTTTAGACTCCTCGCTCTTGGACTCATCGGATTCCTTCTGGCTTTCGGCTTTTGCGGAATCTTCGGATGCGTTCTTGTACTCTTCGCTCTTTGCTGCGCTTGCAGAGCTTGCTGCAGTAGCAGCAGAGGCGGCAGGAGCAGGAGCAACAGCAGCACGAGGCGTGCGTGCAGGAGTTTCTGCGGTTGCTTGCGACTTAGCAGTAGCATTTTCTACGAGTTCTTCTGCAGCTTTAGCGGTATTCGCAGGCTCCGTTTGATTTGCTGGAGCAGCACTGTGCTTAGGTGCGGATTGTGGCTCAACAGGAGCAGGCGCCGATTCCTTTGCCTCTGGAACAGATGGAGCTGGCTCTTTTGGTTCTGGAGCAGAAGGAGCCGCTTCCATAGAGCCTGCGCCTGGAACAACATTCAAATTGCCGCCGTTTTGCTGCGCGTGGCTTCCTGCAAAGTTTCCTTGAGCAGAGCTATCGCTATCCTTCGCGTTGTTTTTTGGCTTCTGATTCTGTGGATTTGTATCCGCTGGAGGCTCTGGCGGTGTAAGCGGAGCTGGCTTCTGAGTCTGTGGATTCAAAGCTTCCTCAGCCTTAGATAGCAACTGATTAGATGAGTCAATCTTTGATATGCTAGAGTTCATTGTTTGAATTCGACCGCCTAAGCTTTGCTCAACTAGACCAAATACACCAGTTGATGAAGCAAATTTTGCAGTGTATTCTGTTTGGACACTAGGTGGAAGATCTTTGATTGTCTCTTTAATCTTTTCCTTAATTTCTTCGGCTTGTTTCTTTATGTTAGCTATTTTTTCGCTTGTTTTATTTACTTTAGATATAACTTCTTGTGCCTGTGCCTTGGCTTTATTTAGCCTGTCTCTAGCTTCTTCAACAGCCTTTTTTGCTTCTTCGAACTTAGTTTCAAATTCTTTTAGCTGATTTGATAGTCGCTCAGAATCTGCTTGTGCTGTTTTAATATTTTCTTCAGCATTGTCTTTGTTTATTTTAGCGTTTTCAAGATTAGCAGTTTCGTCTAAAACATTTTTCTCTGCTTCTTGTGCTTTGCCTATTTCTTCCTGTAATTTGCGAGCAGATTCTTGAGCAGCATTAGTAAGCTCTTCTAGCTTAGACTTAGCAGTGTTTAATGATTCTTCTGCTTCTTGCTTAGAACCTTCTAACTCTTCTATAGTCTTCTTATACTCAGCTATTTCGGATTCTTTATCTAAAACTTCTTTAGCTAATTTTTCAGCTTCAGCCTTCTTTGCATTAGCATTTTTGCCAGCTGTTTTTGCGTCATCAGAAGCTTTTGTTAAAGAGTTTATCTCTGAAGTTAATTCTCTAATTGCAGAAGATAATTCGCTAATCTTTGCAGACTTGTCAGCTTCAGCAAGTTCTTTCTGAATCTTTTTGGCTTCTTCTGTAAGTTGTTCTGCGCGTTGCTGTTCTTGTTCTGCAGTCTTCTTTAGAGTATCTGCTTCATCTTGTGCTTGCTGTTTCTGTTCCGTTACTTTAGCTATTTTATCTATATTGTCGTTTTTGCCACGTTTTGTTTCTTCGTCATATTCTTTTAATCTATTATCTAATTCTTCAACTTTTTTTGTTTGTTGTTCATATGCGAGCTGTTTTTGGGCAGCAGTCTTCTTTGCTTCCTCAGCTTTGCTATTTTTCTCTTCAAGATTCTTCTTCAAAGTATCAATTTTTTCAGAATTATCTTTGTTATCTTTTTCTGCTGTAGCTAATTCTTTTTGTAATTGTTCAAGTTGTGGATTGAGCTTGTTAATTTTAGAGTCAGCTTCATTTCCAGCTGCTTCCTTTTGTTTTGCTTCCTTTTCAAGCTTTTCAGCTTCTGCATTAGTGGATTCAGACTTTTTCTGTGCTTCCTTTAAGGCAGATTCAAGTTCAGCCTTTTTAGACTGCTCTTGTTCTAGAGCTTTTGAAGTCTCATCGAAATCTGCTTGCTCATCTTTAACGACTTCATCTTGTTTGTCTTTTTTCTCTGAATTTATCTTATTTACTTGTTCGGCATTTTGTTTAGCAGCATCAGCCTCTGCCTTAACTCTTTTGGCATCTTCTACGGCTTTAGTCTTAGATTCAATTTCTTTTTCAGCAATAGACTTCTTCTGTTTTGCTTCTTCTATATCTTTTTCAGCTTTTTTAATGCCTTTTTCAGCATTTTTCTTATTTTCTATGGTTTCATTAACTTTGTTATTTGCAGCTTCTGCCTGAGTTTTAGCGTTTTCTATTTCTTGCGCTACTGCGTTAGTCTCATTATTTGTTTCACCAGAAGCTTTGTTTGCTTCAGATGCTTTATTTGCAAGTTCTTTGATCTGTTCGTCTGCTTGTGACTTAGCTGCCTTCTGAGCCTCAGTTAGCGAGTCGTTGCCAGTGCTAGCACCAGGATTGCCTTGAGTCTGACCTTGCTGTGGTTGGCCAGCAGCAGCGTTTTGAGTTTGATCTGCCTGAGTCTTTCCAGATTCATTACCAGCAACAGGCGAGTTAACGGTTTGTGGTTTAAAATCTTCTGGACCGTAAGACATAACATTGCTAACAGCATTAAAACCAGTGTCGGATATGCTTTCAACACGTGCTGCTGGATGATTGGACGTATCGGTTGTAGTCGTGTCTGCGGCGTTTGCTGCGTTTGCAATGCTTATACTTCCAATAAGAGCCAAAGAGCTAGCGCCTAAAGAGATAGCGGCTGCAATCTTAGCGTTCATATTTACCTCATTCTTCAAATCATTTAGGTTTGGGGGTGGGGATATTTGTTTAATTATCAAGTTGTAAGATCAAAGCGCTGCCATGCAATGTGTGCTTTAATAGCGTCTCTGTCTTGTTGCTGAACTTTCTCCTCTCCACCATCGCGAATATACGCAAGGGGGGTATAAAGTCTAAAAATGATTCTAGCAGAACAGCAGGAATAATTCGCACATTTTGGCAAGTTATAAGGAACAATTAAGGAAATTACAAGGTTTTGCCTTGAAATATTAGTATTCGACCAAATATTCGGCTAAGTATTTGAAAATATTAGTATTTAACTATAAACCCAAAAATAATCCCGACTTTGTTTCCAAATCACAAGAATAAGGGAACAAAATCGGGATAAAATGCGATTCGAGCGCTAAAAAAACTCGAGCAATCAAGCGCGCTTGTTGCTTAACACAACGAATGTACGTGGTGGAATATGAACTGCGCGCGGATCGCCATTATCGTCGCAAAGCATTGATGCGCGGCTGCCGGAAGCGCTGCCAATCCATCTATCAAAGTACTCGCTGGAGTCCAGCACACAGCGCCATTTTTTGCGGCTTGCGCAAAGCTCAGGCAAATCAACCGTTGCAGACGCATCTTTCATAGGATTAGCGCACACAATCAAGTCGCTTTCAATTTGTTCCGCAAGAACAGAATTATCGGATGCATTAAGACGAGTGTGCTGAGCATCGTAAAACTCCGCATTCTTAGCGCGAAGTTTTATAAGCGCGCTATACCACTCTACAAGTGGTTGGAATCGCTTAGCTCTAGACCAATCAAGCTGGTTCATAGCAACTCCGCGATTATAGGAGTTATCGCAACCATGCTTAGTGCGGCCAAACTCTTCGCCGCCAAGCATAAATGGCATTCCAGCGGAGCACAAAATTATGCCAGCGCTAAGAATGTTAGCGCTGAAGATGTCTGCAACGCTGTTTGGATCGCTTGCGTCAAAATCGCAGTTAGACGCATTGTCGCGCATAGAAATGCACAGCTTATCCCACAAAGTCAAATCGTCGTGAGCAGAAACATACTGCACAATCTGGCCAACACTCTTACCAGCACAAGGCATACCACGCCAGCCATTAAACGCATTGCGCACAGGATCTGCCGTCCAGAACTCGTTGCTATTTACATAGCCGCGGTCTCGATGATCCATAACATTGCCCTTAATCGTGTCACGAGACTCATCACTAAACCAGCCGATTCTAGAATCAAGGAAGTCGCGCCCAGCTTTATCTCCCATAGGGCAGTCATCGCCAACAGCTGCAGCATCCGCACCCCACGGCTCGCCATACATAAGAATATCTTTGCCGCCATCAAGCTTATCTAGTTCGGCACGAATCATATTCAAAGTTTGCGCATCCGTTAAGCCCATAAGGTCAAACCTAAAACCATCCACATGGTAGCAGCGCGCCCAATGCAAAATAGACTCAATCATAAAACGCCTAAACATTGGGTGGTTGGAAGACATTTCGTTGCCGCAGCCCGATCCGTTTGCAAATCCGCCATCTTCTTTACGTCTGCAGAAGTAGCCAGGAGCAACGCTTTCAAACGCGTTCGATGCTGCTTCAAACATGTGGTTATAAACAACATCCATCACTACGCGCATGCCATTCTTGTGCAAAGCGCCAATCATTGCCTTGCACTCGCGGATTCTTGCCGTTCCGTCATATGGGTTGCTGGAATACGCGCCTTCTGGCACGTTGTACGCGTGAGGATCGTAGCCCCAATTGTAAAGCGAATCAACACTTTTTCCATCTTTGCGTGCAGACGAAATCGCAACCTCATCCACAGTCGCAAAATCGTAGATTGGCATTAGTTGAACGTGAGTTACGCCAAGTTTTTTAAGATAGTCGATTCCAGTAGGGAAGTTGCTATCTGAATCTAAAGTTGTATGCGAATCTGTAAAAGCAAGATACTGACCGCGGTGTTCTGGCTTAAATCCGCCATTTGCATTGCTGCTAAAGTCTTCAACGTGCATCTCCCACACAACAGTTGCATGGCGCACAAATTCTGGCGATTTGTCTTTGTGCCACCCAGCAGGAGCCACGCGATCCTCGTCAATAACAAGGCTGCGCTCGCCATTTACGCCGCTAGCAATGCCCCATGGGTCGCTTGTGCGATTCACTTTTCCATCTGCAAAAGTAACAAGAAAGTCGTAGTAAACGCCATCTAGCCTTTGCAATATTGACGTTCTCCATGCTCCGTCGCGCAATGGCTTCAAATCGCGTGTTTTGAAAGGTTCGCTGTTGTTTCCTGTTTCAAAAAGTCTCAGTGTTACGCACGATGCTGTTGGCGCCCAAAGCGTAAATGTGGTCGATCTTTCGTTAAGCGAGAATCCGAGCTGCCCCGAATAAACTGGCCATTGTGTTGAAGGTGGGAACGTCATGAATATATCCTTTTGTATTTTATTAAATTATTTAGCATAAAATACGAAGGCCGAAACGCTTTTAACGCTCGACCCCCATATTTCACCAAACTCTACAATTAATGCAGAGCTTACTATCCCTTAACAGAGCCAGACATCGACTCTTCGTAGAATCGTTGCATAACAATGAACAGGATTGCGATTGGAATGGAAACGCACACAGCTCCAGCGGAGAATCGTGCGAACCAGTGATTAATGTATTCTCTCTGCAACATTTGGTACAAGCCCAAAGCCACAGTGTAATTATCTTGAGTACGAGCAATCGTCTTAACCAAAACGAAGTCAAGCCATGGACCCAAGAAGCTAACAATAGCTTGGAACACAATCATAGGCTTGCATATTGGAAGAATAATCTTATAGAATACTTGCCAAGTTGTGCAGCCATCCAAGTAGGCGGCCTCGTCCAAAGACTTTGGAATCGTATCCATGTAGCCCTTCATAACGTAGAAGCCCATGCCGCTACCGGCAGAGTATACGATAATCAAGGAGATAAGAACAACAGAGCCATTCGTTAATCCAAAAGCCTTCAAAATGAAGTAGATAGCGATAACTGCCATGATGCCTGGGAACATGCCAAGAATCAAAGCAATGTTCATAAATGTCTTACGTCCACGGAAGCGCAAACGAGACATGCAGAACGCTACTACAAGCACGAAGAACAGAGAGATAATGCACACGAAAATAGACACAATCAAGGTGTTCAAGAACATTCGTGGGAAGTCAAGAACTTCTCGCTCAGTAAACAGCTGAATGTAGTTGTTAAACGTGTACTTAGTTGGGAAGAACGTTGTCTGGTATGGAGCGGTGTTTTGGTTAAAGCTTTCCAAGAACACCCATACGATTGGCGCGAGCCAAATAATAGACATAATAATCAGGAAGATATGAGTGATGATATCTCCGATTATGCGGCGCACGCGCTGATCGCGCCAGAATGGAACGCTGCGTGTACTATGCACAGTTTGTTCGCTTTGCATAAGATCCTTCTTATTACTCACCGGAATCCCTCCTCATTCTTGTAGGAGCCAGAGTTGCGGTATGTTATCAAAGCAACAATCGCAAGCACAATGAATGTCATAATGCCGATTACCGCGCCCATGCTGTAGTTATCTTTATCAACCGTAAGCTTGTACAGCCATGTGATGAGCAAATCAGTCTTACCTGCCGAAGAGCCGATTGGTGTTGGCTCGCCGCCAGACAAGAGGTAAATAACGTTGAAGTTGTTAACATTGCCAGTGAACGTTGTAATTAAGTATGGAGTCATAACAAAGAAGATGTATGGCATAGTAACGTTCATAAAGCGCTGCCACCAGCTTGCGCCATCAAGTTCTGCTGCTTCGTAAAGCTCTGCTGGAACATTTTGCAAAATACCAGTGATTTGCATGATTGTGTAAGGAATACCAACCCAAAGGTTGATGAGAATAACGGTAACCCTTGCCCATGTAGCGTCCTGGAAGAATGGCAGTGGGGAATGAATCCATCCAGAAGAGATGAGAAGACGGTTAATAGCGCCATCTCTTTGCAGCATGCTGTGCATAACAAGCAAAGACACAAACTGTGGAACTGCGATTGTAAGCGAGAAGCAGATGCGCCACAAGCTCTTAAGGCGAGTAGTGCGCCTGTTAATAATCATTGCCATAAACATGCCAAAGAAGAAGTTCAAGAATGTAGCGAAGAAGGCCCAAACAAGGGTCCAAATCAAAACATCGAAGAAGATTCCAGCATTAATGGTTCCAGTTGTGTTTCCAAGAATCTTAACAAAGTTGTCTAAGCCAACCCAGTGGAACAGGAGCGTGTGATCACGGTCGTAATTTGTAAACGCCATTGAAATCATGAATGCTAATGGCAATACCGTAAACAGAACAATTCCAGCGGTTGGAAGAGTCATAAAACCAACGTGTGCGTGGCGATCTAGCAAAGACTCAACATCTTTTACAAAGGTTATAGGCTTTTCTCCGCGCTTTACAAAAGATTGAGCCTTGTATGCGCTACGCAAAGCCAAAGTAGCTAAATAAACTAAAACAATGATTGCTGCAATGCTCATAACGCCATACAGCAAAATCTCAACAGAATTATCTCCAGCAACGTAATGCCAGAAGCCGTTAATCTTTACTCTGCCTTGTTTTCTAGTGCCGAGTGTACCGAATTTTGGTAAATATTCCGCACCAGTTGTGGCCAAGAAGGCAAGAACTCCAGCCTCGCATAGAAGAAATACGAGACCTTTCACGTACTGTTTGCGAACGAAGTTACCAAAACCAAAGATAATTATCGAAACCCAAGACAGTGCGTCTGCGTGCTTTGCAGCCTCCTGTAGTGAGTATTGCGAAGGGGCCACAAATTCATCGGCAGAAGGTGCCTTCTTTCGCTTCCCTCGCTTGGTGGATGTCGTGCCAGTCATGACATGCCTTTCCGTAAAATTGTGGGGCTTATACAAGCAAAGAACGCCCCGCCCCGATTTATTAATCCTTAGGGGAGCGGGGCGTCCTTGCCGTGTTTTTCTAAATATTATTTTCTTTTAAAAGAATTTAATATTTAGAAAATAGTCATAAGTTATTACTTACTTCTTAAGAGCTTCCTCAAAGCCCTTCTGGAAGTCTGCAATCTTTGCAGCGGCGTTGCCGTCGTTGACTTCCTTGTTGGCCAATGCAGTACCGAAGGTCTTCATTGGATCCCAGAAGGCACCCATTTCTGGAACGGTTGGCTGCAAGACAGAAGTCTTAGCAATGGTGTTCATCTGAGCAACAGCGGCTGGGTTATCCTTAACGAGATCGCTCAAAGCCTTAGCAACTGGAATGTCGCCGTGAAGCTTGTACATCTGCTCCTGGGATTCCTTAGAGCCGAGGAATGCAGCGAACTTAGCGGCCATCTCTGGAGCCTTGGAGTTAGGGTTGTAAGCAACAGCCTTAGAGCCAGCGAAGGACTTCATCTGGTGCTCGCCATCTTCGGACTTAAACTTTGGAAGCTGAGCAGCAGCGTAGTTGTCGCCCAAAGCCTTCTTTACGTCGCCAGCATCCCAAGAGCCAGAGAAGTAAGCGTCAACAGTGTGGTTCTTAATGCCAGACAAGCCAGCGCCATCGCCATCCATTACAAAGTTCTTGTTCTGAATGAGCTTTGCAACATACTTAGTGATTTCGGCAGCCTTGTCACCAATCTTGATGCCAGCCTTGCCGTCGTTGCTCTTCTCACCGAAGAGGGTCATGTTGCCATCAAGGTAGAAGCCTGGAAGGTACCAAGCGTTGCTAATGTCGAAAGCAACCTTGCCCTTTTCGAGCATCTTATCGAGGGACTTAACGTCTTCGTCGGAGAACTTGGACTTATCGTAGTACATGAACCAAGTGTTGCCCATGTATGGAACGCCATAAAGCTTGCCATCTTGAGCGGTTACAGACTGGATGATGGTCTCATCGTTGTCTCCCTTAACCTGCTTTGCAGCATCGTCGCTCAACTCGCCAATTGCGTTTGCCTTTACCAAGTCGCCGAGCTGATCGTTAGGGAACAGGTAAACATCGGCAGCGGCCTTAGCGTCCTGCTTAACTGTCTTAGCAGCATCTGGTGGTGCAACAACAGCGTTCTTAAAAGTAACTTCTGGGTGATCCTTCTGGAAGGCTTTCTCCATAGCCTGAATCCAGCCGCCAGCCTTCTGATCTTCGGAAGAAGACCATACGGTGAGCTTTACTGGGTTCGACTTGCTGCTGGAGCCAGCGTTGGTGCTAGAACCGCATGCAGCAAATCCAAACATAGTGGCGATTGCGAGGCCTGCGCCCAGCACTTTCTTCATATTCGTCATCCTTGACCTCCTATATCATGCCAGCTTGGCATGTTCTTTGGTGGCATAGTAACAAATTTCATGTGACGCAACTTCGACGTTTCTCTGCGTTTTTGCAGCGTCACATTTGTTGTTGAAATCTGCTTATAAGCAATGTGTAGTATACACGTATATATTGTAGTTGGCAAATCATGTTGCGCGCTATTGGAAAAATTTCCGCTAAAGTTGTTTATTCTTGATAAAAAGTTATATTTTATTTTGTAAATCAGTAAATTTATCGGAATTTTATTATTGATTGTTTGACGCGAAGACAGGTCATGTCGCTCGCGCGGCGAAGACGTTCGCGCGCTTAGACCGCGTGCGAGTCGACGATTTTGAGCTCAGTCAAAGCGGAAAGTTTTCCTGATTTTGTTGCTCAAAATGGCAAAATCAACAACAAAATGCGGAAATGTGAATAGTAAAATAAAATTAGACAGGTCACGCCAACAAAACCAACAAAACGGGGGAAATATGCAAAACGAACATGCGCAATGGCTGCGCGACGCCGTATTCTACGAAATCTACCCACAAAGCTTTTACGATTCAAACGGCGACGGAATCGGCGATATTCCAGGCATAATAGAAAAACTCGACTACGTAAAATCGCTTGGTTGCAACGCAATCTGGCTAAATCCTTGCTACGATTCTCCATTTAAGGATGCAGGCTACGACGTGCGCGACTACAAAAAAGTGGCAGCGCGCTACGGCACAAACGAGGATTTGCAGCGTCTTTTTAGCGAAGCGCATAATCGCGGAATGCACATTTTGCTAGACCTTGTTCCAGGTCACACAAGCGAAGAGCACGAGTGGTTTAAGCAAAGCTCGCGCGCGCAAGAAAACGAGTTTAGCAAGCGATATATATGGACAGACAGTGCGTTTAGTGGCTATTCCATGCCGTTTATTGGCGGCGAAAGCGAGCGAGATGCCACGTATATTCTTAACTTCTTCAAATGCCAGCCAGCGCTAAATTACGGCTTTGCGCATAGAGATCGCGCGTGGCAATCCGCGCCAGATTCCGCGGAGGCGGCTCAAACGCGCGCTGCAATGGTTGATGTTATGCGATTCTGGCTTGCGCTCGGTGCGGATGGGTTCCGCGTTGATATGGCGGATTCGCTTGTAAAAAACGACGACAACAATGGCCCTGGAAGCCTTGGCAAAGACAACACGATTCGCGCATGGCAAGAAATGCTGGGCGCTGTAAAGGCCGAGTATCCGCAGGCTGCTTTTGTTTCGGAGTGGGGCAGGCCTCGTCAGGCGCTGACTGCTGGATTCGACATGGACTTCTATTTGAATTGGCGATGGGATGGGAATCCTAACGGTTATGCGCGCCTGGCTAGAGATGTGGATAATGCGCTAGACAGCAGCCCCGAGCACGACCACAGCTACTTTAATGCGCGCGGCGGCGGCAGCATTTGCCCATTCTTAGACGATTATTGCCCGCAGTATGAGGCTACTTGCAACGAGGGCTACTTTAGCTTTATAACGTGCAATCACGATACTCCGCGCCTGGCTCCGCGATTAAGCGAGCGCGAAAGGCGGATTGCGTTTGGCATGATTCTTACAATGCCAGGTGTGCCGTTTGTGTATTACGGCGACGAAATCGGCATGAAATACCGCGATATTCCTACAAAAGAGGGCGGTTATGCGCGCACGGGCACGCGTACGCCAATGCAGTGGGATGATTCTAAGAATTTTGGATTCTCCACGGCCGCAAAGTCGAAGTTGTACCTGCCTGTTGAGGCGCGCGCGGATGGAAGAACTTGCGCAAACTCGCGCAAGCAGGCCGTGCAAAGTGGCGAAATTCCAACGGTTTTGGGGCAGGAGCAGCATGGCGATTCGCTGCTTAACTGGGTGCGTGCGTTGATTGCTTTGCGTCACGAGTGCGCGGCGTTGCACGCGGATGCCACTTGGCGAGTGTTGCACGCGCCTGTGGATGGTCGCAGTTTTGCGTACGAGCGGTGCGCGGCTGTGTCGGATGGCGAATCCTCTACAGAACGAATCATTGTTGTTATGAATCCTGGATTAAACGAGGAGACGATTGCGCTTAGCGCGCTTGCAGGGCTTACGCCAGAGGCGATTTTGCAGCCGCGGCTTTCGATTGGGGCGGTTGCTTGCGATTCTTCCGCGCTTAAACTCGGCGGGCAATCCTTTGCCCTGTTTGCTTTATAGTGCGCTTCATTATTTGATGTTGCGCAAGCGATGTGACGGGTTTTGTACCAAATTTGGCCTAAATCACGTACAAAAAGCGGAACCAATTGACGCACTTTGTACCAAATTTGGCCTAAATCACGTACAAAGTGCGGAAAATATGTCGCGCAAACGCGCCACATAGATTTCGCGTTACATAGATTTAAGTCTGGGTTTGATACAATTGCAATGATTATGCAATGATTATGCAATGATGGCAAAAGCTATACGCACTTAACGTTATACGCACTTAACGCCACGCGTGCGAGCAAGAGGTGAATTATGGACGCGCTAAAACCAAAGATCCGCGCAGACAAGAACATAAAAATGGGGATTACGCTCAAAAAGTTCAAGCTGCTCGGCGCTGTAATGATGATGCTCAGCGCGTTCGGCACAACCGTGATTCCGCACCTTTTTGGCGGCCTTTCCGCATCCAACATGTGGAGCCTCACGGCTGCCGTAGTGTGCGAAGTTATAAGCTGGTCGGCTCTGCCGTGGTACGCGTGGCTGCTTGTTCGCGGATATCAAAACACGCATAACCTCAACCTTTACACGCTTCGTCTGCTTGTGCTGGCTCTTATTTGCGAGGTTCCGTACGACTTTGCAACCTTTGGATGCGCTTTCGATATGCGCTCGCAAAACCCAGTGTTTGGGCTTGTTATTGCGTTGTTTGTGCTTTCGGGAATCGACATGGTTCGCGCGCGTTTTAGTGGCGCGCAAAAAGTGGCGTCAATCGCAGTGATCCTGGTTGCAGGAATATTGTGGAATCTTTTCGGGAAAATCGGCTTTAGGCAGAATATTTTTTGGGGCGGAGCTTTACTTTTAGGATTTGTTCTTATCTTTAGATTCCTAGAAAACCACGAGATTCGCATGGAGCTGATTGCTGGCGCTTTCGGCGCTATGTCGCTTTTGGCGCCAGGCGTTGGCGTGGCTGTGTTGCATTATCGCAGTCCGTATGGCGACGGCCCTAAGCAAACTAAGCAATTCCGCTGGCTTATGTATGCGTGGTATCCGCTGATGCTTGTAATCGCAAGCGTGTTCACGATTCTGCTTTAGGTGCAGCCGTAGAATTTCTTATAATAAGTTGCACTGGAGCTGTAAGATGTCTTCGCGCTACAGCTTTACCTTCTATAAGAGATATCGCAATGTTCCCAGCTTGTTCTGCCATTGTTTTAGGATTTTGACGGATTGTGGTTAGTCCAGCCTCTTTTGCATAAGTGCCATTGTCGAATCCTATAATCGATAAATCTTCAGGCACGCGAATTCCTAGTTTTTGCAATCTAAACAGAAAGGGCATTGCTGTTGAATCCTGGTGGAAGCATATTGCAGTAGGCGGATTTTCTTGTGTAAAAAGCTCAGAAAGAGTTGCATCTATAGGGTCATCTTTTATGTCTATTGGCAGTACTTTCCCTTGCATTCCATCAATATTGTTGCACACGTTTTCAAAGCTTGTTATTCTTCTTGACGAGCTAAAGCGGAAAGATGAACAAAAATGCTCATACACGTATAAAAGACGCTTATGCCCTAATGTTGCTAAGTGTTGAATCGCAAGTTTTATACCCAGAGCATCGTCGATTCCGATTGATGCAGAAAGCACTTTAGAAGCTGTGCAGTTTATTCCAACAATTGGTACGTTTATGCGTTGTAATTGTTCGGCCTCGCTGCTGCTTATGTCAAATGACGATACGATTATTGCGTCTGTGTTTGCGCGTAAAGGCAGCTCTTTAAAGAAGTTTTTTCTTTGTTCAACTCCCTCTAAAAGGTGTATTACAAGGTCGTAGCCGTTTTTGTTAAGTACGCTATTTAATCCTTCTATAATTGCTGCGCTAAACCATTCGATTTTACTGCTTCCGATTAGTAGCGTTATGCGATACGATTTGCCTGTTTTAAGCTCTCCAGCGGTTCTAGAAACAGTGAAATCCATTTGTTCGGCTGCGCGCATGACTTTGGCGCGTGTAGATGCGGATACTTTTTCTGGATGTGCGAATGTTCTGGAGACGGTTGCAATCGATACTCCCGCCAGTGTTGCTACATCGCAAATACTAGTTTTTGACAAGTCGCACCTCTTTTAAGCGTTTTAGCTGCAGCGTTTTAACCGCATCTCTTGTAATTACCCTGCTTCTAGTTATCATAAATGAAAAGGTTTACATTTTTAGACACGCCGCCTAAAAAGTATTTATTCATGCAAAAATAGCCTAGTATTAAGGATTCAAAATGAAAACCTTTACATTTACATTTTTAATGTTTGACCGAGCTAAACGTAAAGCAATATTATAAAGTTACCCATCAATTTCACGAGGAAGTGGAGTAGTAATGAAAATTAAAAAAATATGCATATCCTGCATAGCAGTTTTAGGAATGATTTCTACGCTTGCCGCATGTGGGAATAATGGTGCAGCAGGAGTAACAGATACAAAGAAAGACAAAGGCCTAGCTGTTATGGGTCAAGCTTTAAAGTATGACCCAAATCATTTAGTAAATCAAGGAAAGCCAATCCAGCTTGAGTATTGGAGCTGGGGAGACGCGTCCACTGATCCAATTTACGACATGATTAAGGATTATCAAAAGATTTATCCAAATGTAAAGTTTAAGACTAAGAACGTTGCTTGGGATGATTACTGGACAAAGCTTCCGCTTGCTCTAAAGGGAACAAAGGGCCCAGCTTTGTTCAATATTCACAACTCCAAAGATGAGCTTATTCGCCCATATGCTGCCGATTACAAGATTGACAAGGCTGCTATGGAATCGGATTACGCAACGGCTAGTGCGCATGAAGATGCTAAAGGTAATGTAAAGTACATTGATTCCGTAATCAATACGGGAAATATCTACTACAATAAGAAGCTTTGGAAGGAAGCTGGCTTAACCGAGGCAGATATTCCTGCTACTTGGGATGAGTTGCGCGAAGTGGCAAAGAAACTCACTAAGTGGAACGGTTCCAAGATGGCACAGGCTGGATTCAACGTGAACGGCGATGCCTATGCTGCAATCAATCAAGGATTGAACTATCAGCGTGGCGAACTTGCTTTTGATGAAAGTGGCAAGAAACCTAATTTCGACAACAAAGTCACGCGTGAAAACATGAAGTTCTTGAAGAATTTGTACGACAAAGACAAGGTCATTTCTACCGACTTTGGTACAGATTACACTCAGAGCTTTGGAAACGGCCAATCTGGAATGGTTTACGCTTGGGGATGGCTTGAAGGTGTGCTAAAAGAAAAGTACCCAAATATTGAATATGGAGTCTTCCCAACTCCAACATTCACAAAAGAAAAGCCATTTGCGTACGATCGCTACAATGGAGAATCTACTCCAGGAATTAACGCTCACCAGTCAAAAGATCAGCAAGAGGTTGCTCAAGATTTTATTAAGTTCATTCTTGCTAACGATGCGTTTATTCGCTCGGCAGTAAAGCATTTGAACTCGTTCCCAGCAAAGAAGTCTTTGCAAAACGATCCTGAGATTCTAAAGGCTCCAGTAATGGCTGCGATTCAACCGCGTGCAGATCGCCTAATCTGGCCAGGAATCACGCCTTCTACTGTGGAAACAAGTAGCAAGGCTGCTTTCCAGAACGTTATGCAAAATGGTGAGTCTATTGATGATGCAATCAAAGAGGCTCAAGCAACAATGGTCAAAGATATGAAGAATTCTAAGTTTACGTCTGCAGAAAGCAAGTATGAGTTCTTCAAAGAGCACAAGTAAAAACAAAGCAGACTAGTTAGATAGTTGTAAATCGTAATTACTGTGCTCAGTAGGTAAGGCAAGGAAAATCATGAAACAAGTTAATCAGGATTCTCATTTGAGCAAAATGAGAAAACATAATGGTGGTATGTCAAAAATAAGCACTGCTCTTTCTCGAACCTTCTCCTTTCGGAATATAGCAGTAGTGTTTCTGATTGTTTATTTTGTGATTTTTCTTGCCTATCCAATATATAAGGCTTTTGCAGGCAGCTTTCATGAATGGAATCCGCTTGTTGGAACATACAATTGGGTTGGGCTGGATAATTTTAAGCAGATTTTAGTAGATAAGTTATTCTGGAAGTCCATTGCAAACACTGCAATCTTTACGTTTGTATCTGTTGTATTCCGCGTTATTCTTGGCATTGGTTTTGCAATGTTGTTAAGCTCCAAGCTTGTTAAGTGCAAAGATACTCTGCGAGGTCTTTTCTACATGCCAACAATTACGCCGTTGGTGGCAGTGAGCTTTGTGTGGATGTGGATGTTTGACCCGCAGTTTGGCATGATCGATAGGGTTACAGGCTTAAATATCAACTGGTTGCACAGTTCCACTTGGGCTATGCCAGCAATCATAATAATGACAATTTGGAAAGACTTTGGCTACGCAACGGTATTATATTTGGCTGGATTAATGAATCTGCCAAAAGATGTTTACGAAGCGGCAGAAATCGATGGCGCTAATAGCGTGCAAAAATTCTTTAGAATAACAGTTCCATTGCTAAAGCCAACAACACTTTTTATAGTAATCACATCTATGATTGGCTATATTCAAGCGTATGTTCAGATTCTTGTTATGACCAATGGCGGCCCAGGAACATCAACGTACACAATCAGCTACCTAATTTTTGATCAAGCGTTCCAAAAGTATAACTTTGGAATTGCATCTGCAATGAGCGTTATTCTGTTTATAATCACTGGAATCCTAACATTCATAATGTTTAAAGCGTCTAAGGATAGTGAGTTAGTATGAAAAAACAAAATCTTAAAAAGAGCATTATTGGATGGTTTCTAACAATATTCCTATTCTTATTGTCTTTCTTAACAATCGTGCCATTTATTTGGATGTTTGTATCTTCCTTTGCTCCAAATAGCGACATTGTGCGCATAGATGGTGGGTTGTTCCCAAAGCCGAGTACGTTTGGTAATTACGTTGGGATTCAAGAGAAATTCGACTTTTTGAGGCTATTCTTTAACTCATTGTTTATATCGGTAGTTAAAACGGTAATAGCCATTTACACGAGTGCCGTTCTTGGATATGTGTTTGCAAAAATGAGATTCCGTGGCAGAAATCTGCTTTTTGGAATAGTAATAAGCACGATGATGGTTCCTTGGGCGGTAACAATTATTCCTCAATACGACATGATGACTAGTTTTGGCTGGCAAGACACGTATCGCGCGCTTATAGTTCCAGGCTTAATAAGCGCATTCGGAATCTTTTTATTCCGTCAATCAATAAGCGGAATATCCGACGAACTGATTGAGGCTGCAAAACTGGATGGAGCTTCGGATTCTAGAATATTCCACAGAATAATCTTGCCAATGAGCCACAATACGATTGCTGCGCTCGCGATATTTACGTTCTTGTGGAATTGGGAAGACTATTTGTGGCCATTCCTTATGATTACAGACGAGAAAAAGCAGCTTCTTGCAGTTGGATTGAAGACTTTTAGTGGAAGATTTGGAACCGACTACGGCGGTTTGTTTGCTGCGGCATCGCTTGCTATTATTCCTGTAATAGTAGTGTACTTGGTGTTCCAAAAGCAGTTTATTGCTGGAATTTCAACTGGTAGCGGCAAGTAGAAAAGATAAGTAGAGAAGTCGCAAGTAGATGTTGCAAGTAGATGTTGCAAGTAGAAAAGGGCAAACCGAATGACTTTACAAGACGCACGCGGTGTTAAAGACGCGCACATTTTTTACGATTACGCTAAAAATCCGCTAGCTAAGGCAAAAGAATCGCAGGTTATAAGCGGCAAAAATTGGCGAATTACGTTAATCACGGATTCGCTTGTGCGCCTTGAGTGGAGCGAAAACGGCGGATTTGTAGACGCGCCTACGCAAACAGTTGTAAGGCGAAACTTCGAGGCTGGCACGCAGTTTGCCGCGGAAAAGTCGCAAGCAACCGAAGATGAGGAATCGCGCGCTTTTAATCCAAAATCTTCTAATCCAAAATATAGTGTAAAAAACTTAGAAAATGGCTGGATAGAAGTCGAAACCGAAAAACTGTTGATTTCGTACAACCAGCAGCCGTTTAGCAAAGAGGGCTTGAGCATTGTTGTGCGCGGAGTGCCAGGCTCGCAATTCAACACATGGCATTACGGCGACGAATGCCACGGCAATTTGCTCGGAACGGCGCGAACAGTGGACGAGGCGGATGGTGCCGTAAAGCTTGGAATGGGCGTAATATCTCGCGACGGGTGGGCCGTGTTAGACGATTCGCGCTCGGCACAAATCGCGTACGCGGCTGCTGTTGATGGAAAAGAAAACCCATACGGAGCATGGGTGGAGCCGCGCGCAAAGGCGAATGGCAGCGTGTCTGGAGAAAACTCTAAAGACCTATACTTCTTTGGCTACGGTCACAACTATATAGGCGCGATTCGCGACTTTTACAAGCTTACGGGCGCGCAGCCGCTTCTTCCGCGATTCGCACTAAGCAACTGGTGGAGCAGATACTACAGGTATAGCCAAGACGAATATTTGCAGCTGATGAGCCGATTTAAGCGCGAAGGCATACCATTTTCTACTGCAGTAATCGACATGGATTGGCACGTAACGGATGTGGACCCAAAGTATGGTTCGGGATGGACGGGCTACACGTGGAATCGTGATTTGTTCCCAGATCATCGCGCGTTTTTGCGCCGACTTGCCAGCGAAGGACTTACTGTAACGCTTAATTTGCATCCGCGAGACGGCGTGCGCGCGTTTGAAGAAGACTATGCGCAAGTTGCGCGCGATATGGGAATTGACCCTGCAGGCGGCAAGGCAGTTGAGTTTGACCTTACAAATCCGCGCTTTTTGCGAGCATACCTAAACATGCATCGGCGCATGGAGAACGAGGGCGTTGGGTTCTGGTGGATTGATTGGCAGCAGGGCGGAGTTACAAAGCAGGCTGGCTTGGATCCGCTTTGGATGCTTAACCACGTGCATTACCAGGATTCGGGGCGCGGCGGCGCGTGGCCGCTTACGTTCTCGCGCTATGCGGGGCCAGGCTCGCACCGCTACCCAGTGGGATTTTCGGGAGATAGCGTAACAACGTGGGATTCGCTGGCTTTCCAAACTTACTTTACTTCTACGGCGTCCAACATTGGCTACGGTTGGTGGAGCCACGATATTGGCGGACATATGCTTGGTGTGCGATGCGATGAGCTGGAGGCGCGCTGGTATGCGTTCGGCGCGTTTAGCCCGATTAATCGCCTTCACTCCAGCTGCTCGCCGTTTGCAGGCAAGGAGCCGTGGAACTTCCCTCGTGAAACTCGTGACGCGATGGTTAAAATGCTGCGACTTCGCGCGCAAATGCTGCCTTATTTGTATACGATGAACTATCGCGCGGCGGTTTGCGGAAGGCCGATTGTAGAGCCAATGTATTGGCAATCGCCAGAAACGCTTGCAGCGTACGAGATGCCGAATGAGTACCGTTTTGGTAGCCAACTTGTGGTTGCGCCAATCGTTAGCAAGGGGTGCGCGCAGGTTGAGCGCGGTTGCACTTCCGTTTGGCTTCCAGAAGGCGATTGGTACGATTTCTTTGACGGAAGGCGCTACGTTTCGCGCGGCGGTGCTGGCCGCAGATTTGAGGTTTGGCGAGGAATCGACCGCGTGCCAGCGTTTGCGCGCGCTGGGGCTATTGTGCCAATGCAAGTTTTGCCGAGTGAAGCGGATTGCGCAAGTAGCGAGCAGACGGCGGCGCATGTTAATAGCGTTGAAAATCCGCGATCTTTGCGCATTCTTGCATTCCCAGGCGATTGCGGCGAGTTTGTTATGCGCGAAGATAACGGCCGCTTTGAAGACGCGTGCGCTGGGAAAACTGCCGATACGCGCATGGAGCTTATTTGGCGAGACAGCAACGCGTCTACGCAATTTGTGATTGATGCAGCAAAAGGATGCGTTAGTGCCGTTTCTTCGCTGCCTTCTAAGCGCGATTGGAGCGTGGTATTTAAGGGCGTTGCTTGCCCAGACTTTGGCAAAATTCGCGTTTTTGTTGGGCAAAATCAGCTTGAATCTAAGGCTGTAGAAGTTTCATATGAAGGCGAAGAGGGCGACTTAAGCCTTAGCGTTTCTGTTTGCGATGTGCCTGTTGGCGATTGCGTGCGCGTGATTGTGGATGGCGGACTGTGCATTGCGCAAGACCCTAAGATTGGCGATTGCTACAGGTTGCTTTTACAAGCGCAAATGCCGTACCGCGGCAAGGAGATTGCTTTTGATGCGATTCGCCAGGCTGATGGCAGCGCGAGTGCTATAAGTGAGCTTTGCGCGCTTGAGTACACTAGCGAGAGCGATTTTGAGCGCTACCAGCAAAGCGTTGACTTGACTAACGCGCATGCGCCGCAGCACCCAGAGGTTGCTAAGTGGGCGCAATGGAAGTGCACGCTGCCTGATTCGGTTAAGCGCGCACTTGAGGAGATTTTAATTCGCAGCACGCTTTGATTGATCTTGGTGTTGCGCGCTCCTTGTTTGGTGTTGCGCGAGGTTTGAGTATTTCTCTCCTCGCAGGCGCGACGACCTACCTTTTCGCTTAGAGCGTAGCGCGAAAAGGTAATTCGGAGCGCTGAGCCGCTTAGCGTAGAAGCACACCGTGCTTCTACGGCGGCGAAGACGTTCGCGCGCTTAGACCGCGCGAACGACACGACCTGTCCTGTAGTGTGTTTGTACTGAATTTCGTCGTTTTTTAATACAAACGCACTACATAAAACTGGAGTTGTCTTATATACAAATGTTTAGATAATTAAGCTAAAAATGGCGTTTGGCGTGTTGAAATCGCCAGCGTTTTCTAAAAAATCATCTCGCAAAAACCCTTGAAATAAAAGGCCTGGGGGGGGGGTATGTATCCCCAAAAGCTATAAACATTTGTTTATGTAGTGTCAAAAATATTCTCTAAATGTTATAATGACTTGTTAAAGATTGCTACTCCTTTATAGTTGCACGCTATTGAAAATTAAATAACTACCTTTAGAGCTTATGACTTTTTGTCACTCATGGTTAGAGCGTTCAAAACTTTTTGACTATTTGTTCTAATAGAAAGAAGAGGAAAATGACTACAAAATCTGGTAAGCACGCCAACAAGATTGCAAAGAATGCATTTGATTCTGCAGCTAACAATGGTGTTACAAAGGCTGTTGATATGCGCAAAGTGGCCGCTCTTTCGGCTGGAGCTGCTGGCGTGATTGCTGGCGCGGCGATTGCTTTTGGTGCCACTCCTGCAATGGCAGCGGATGCTACTTCTGCGCCTGTTGATACTTCTACGTCTGCAAATGCGCAGGATTTAACTGCTAAGAAGGATGATTCTAAGAAGCAGGCTGGTGAGACTAATCAGAATAAGCAGACTGAGGTTAAGAAGCAGGATAATCAGACTGTAGTAAACGCTGATAATACTGAAGGTAAGACTGATAAGCAGGCTGCAGATAGCACTCCTGCACCTAGTAGCACTCCTGCAGGAGCTCTAGCTGGCCCAAATTATGGCCAGGTGCGTGAAGCTGACCCTGCACCAGCTCCAAAAGTTAACAGCACAATCGAACTTTCACAAGATAAAAAAGACACGCTTCCTAACTTGTACGCATGGGGATCTTCTGACAATGTGTATATTGAAAAAGGGCAAAATCAAAAAGTAACCTTTAAATTTGCAAAACCTTCTGACGGTAGCACCATTACTAAGGTAGCTATCTTCCCATCTGATACTAACGGCGTAGAAAATGCTAAATCTAGAGGATTTCTTGAGTATTATTCTGCTGATGCAAACGCGCACCAGTCATACTCTGGTACGTACGATTTTAATGTGAATAATGATGGCTCCGCTACTCTTGCCATGACTAAGCTGTATAGAGACGGAGGCCTTAATGGCGCACAAGGTTATGCTGCAAACCGCTGCATTTATGTGTATGGTACAAAAGACGGGCAGGAAGTCTTGCTGTACAAAACGAATATTGCGCGTGCAGCAACACTTGTTCCGCCTAAAACAGCTGGCTCAATTGTTTTGAAGTATAACGAAGAGCTTACTGCACAGCAAATTCAAGATAAGCTTAAGGCTGCCTTAGATGCTCCTACCGAAGCCACTGGTAAAAAATCAATTCGCGAGCAAATAACCGCAGCAAGTACATCTAGAGGCGTGGGTGGACGCACTGGAGAGAATGGCGCATTTGTTCAGACGCCAGATACCGCTGATAAAAAGGTGGTTATTACTGACAATCAGGCGTATGACACTAAGCAAGTAGAAACCATTAACACAGTAACGTCGAAGCAAGGCGACAAAGTAACCACTTATAAAACTGGTGCTCAAAAACTCGATACATACCTCATCTCTGATTTGGGCTACAAGTCTGACGTGCTGCCTCTTACGGTTGCTCGCTACGATACGCGCATCGATAAGCCAACCGTTGAAGATTTGTCTAAAGTGTCCGATGAAGTAAAAACCGAGATTAAAAAGAAGCTTGCGCGCCTTAATAACGTGCCAGAAGACAAGGTGACCATTGGCGCTGACGGCACATTTACCATCAACTTCGACGGCGTGGATCCAAACGACGCTCCTAAGATTGCTTTGCGTGACCTTGTGTTGAAGAAGCTTGAAGAAAAGGATGTTACTGTTCCAACTGGCGATAAGGCAGTCTTTGTTGCTAATCCACTTGGGTACTCCAATGTCGAACTTGACCGAATTAAAACAGCTATTTTTGAAGCTAATAAAGGCAATAAAGAGCTTGGTCTTACCAGCACAGATCAGATTTCGCTTTCCTACATTACAGGTGACCTTACTGGCGCAGGCGATGCTAATAAAGGCCGTTCAAACGGCTTACAAGAAAATAATATTAGTGTAACTATTAAAACTGATAAGGCAGTTGCCGAGTTTACTTCAGACATAACCAAAGATAAACTCACGCGCCTTCCAGATATCCGTAAGGATTACACCGTTGAGCTGGTAAAGAATAAGCTCGATGGTCGCGATAGCGATGAGGGCTTCTCTTGGAGTGATGATAAACACACAACACTCATCTATCGTTATGACCCAACCAAGACTCAAGCATTCACCGCTCCTGAGATTTTGAAACTCATCAAAGCCACGCCTAAGGGGCAGAATACAGGCTTGCGCGACCTTACGGGCGGCGAAGTGCTTGGCCACGAAGGTGCGAACGGCAAGCCGCGCAAATCTCATGTGTATTATGTAATCGATAATAACGGCGAGCCAACTACCGAGTTAACCCTTGGTATGATGAGTGGGCCGTATTGGATAGGTAATCCACAAGTTGCCAATTCCGATGTGAATATGGGTAACGAAGAGTCGAAGGTGGGCCAGTATACCTGGGATACAGAGGCTGGTTCTGTAACTGTTGCTTCTAAGCAGAACAAAGTTTTTAAGACGCGCTTGTTTGTTGCACCATATACTTTGACGTACTATCGCGGCGTATATACAAATCCGTATCAAAAGGATCCTAACAACACGCCTAAGGCAATCAACATTATCTTTGTGCCGCAGACGAATCATAAGACGAGCGATTTGCAGAAGTCGATTGGCGAGCACGCTACAACTCAGGTTGAAGGCAAGGATATTCCAACTGATTCTAAGTACTACAACGCGTCTGACAAAGTGAAGAAAGACTACGAAGATGCGTTGAAGGTTGCTAAACAAACGCTTGAAAAAGTTGGTAAAACAGCTGACGCTGATTTAACCGAAGATCTTAAAGCTGAGGTTGATAATGCAACCATTAAGCTGGATAAAGCTCGCAAAGCCCTTGATGGTGACGCTACCAAGAAGGAAGAGCTGAACAAGTCGATTGAAGCCAATGGTAAGGCTCAAGAAGGCGCTACTGCTGCAACTCCTGGTACGGTAACTACGGACAGGTATAAGAACGTTACTGAACCAGACTTTAAGACACCTGATGGCAAGGCTGATACCAAGAAGAATGAAGCAGCTAAGAAAGCCAAGGAAGATTACGACAAGGCTCTTGAAGACGCTAAGGCATTAAATGCTGACGACAACGCCGCGCAAAAGGATGTTGATGCTGCCAAGGCTAAGCTTGATGCTGCGCGCGAAAAGCTTAACGAATTTAGCACTAACAAAGATAAGCTTAACGCTGCTATTGCTGAGCATGGTCAGGTAAACACGGGCGATGCAAAGAAGACTGGTGACGAAAAGCTCAAGACTGCCGACCCAACCTACCAGAACTCTACTCCTGAGCAGCGCAAAGCCTACGATGACGCTGTAAAGAAGGCAAACGAGCTTTCTAAGGATCCAAACGCTTCTCAAAAGGACGTTAACGAGGCGATTACGGCTCTTGAGGCTGCTAAGAAGGCACTTGACGCTAAAGCTACGGATAAGTCGCAGCTGATAGCTGCCGAAAAGCTCAGTTTCGATAATCCTGATAAAACTGACGCAAGCAAGCAGAGCACCTTCTATAAGAATGCTAAGGCCAAGGCTGATGCTAATGATCAGGCTGCTACAACTGCCATTAATAACTATGACACTGCGTTAGCTAAGGCACGTGAGGTTCTTAAGAACGATAAAGCAACTCAAAAAGAAGTTAATGATGCTAAGGATGCATTAACTAAGGCTGAAAAAGCATTGCATGATGGTTATGCAACCGACCCTGACGAACTTACGAAAGTTCTTGCGGATAACTTTAGCGGCTACTTAATGCCTGCATACTTTAACGCTTTCGATAAGGCGCAAGCTGGCGACGAAGACGCCAAGAAAGCGTTCAAGGACTACAACGATGCTTATCAAAAAGCTAAGGAGCTTAAGGAAAATCTAGAAAAAGCTAAGACTGGTGGAAAGGCTCCAACTCAAACACAGATTAATGAAGCCAAGACAGCTCTTGAAGAAGCACGTAAAGTCATCGACAAGTATGCAACTAATACCAGCAGGCTTTCGGCGGCTGCATTTAATGATATTGCCATACAAAAGAACCCAGCATACAAGAATGTATCCGCAGATGATGCGAGCGAAGAAGCAAAAGAAGCTAAAAAGAAGTATGACGCCGCAGTAGAGAAACTGCACAAGGCGCTTGCTAACAAGCTGCCAAAGGATCCAGTTCCTGATAGTAATACCCCGAAGAAAGATGGCAATCTTAACGATAAGGACTACCTGAAAGACATTCAGGCGCACAAGAACGGCGAGCCTCTGGATAGGGATGTTGACGCTATCCTTAAGGAAATGAACGCTGCAGCGAAGGCGCTGGATAAGTTTGCAACTAAGACTGATGCTTTGCTTAAGTCTGTTAATGAGCATGACAATACCCAGCAGACGCCTGCATTCAAGAATGCAAATCAACCTGCTTTCAAGAATGATGACGGCACTGATAATGCTGATAAGAATAATGCTGCTAAGGCTGCTGTAGCTGCCTATGGTGACGCTCTTAATGCCGCAAAGGACTTGCTCAAGAAACCTGATGCAACGCAAAAGGAAGTCAATGATGCGTTGAAGAAGCTTGACGATGCCCGCAAAGAGCTTGACAAGTACAACACCGACACCGCCAAGCTCAAGGAGAGTGTTGACAAGCACGGCTCTACAGATGGCCCTGCAGCTACAGAAGGCACGCAAACTTCTGATGCGTATCGCAACGCGTCTGATCCTCACTTCATGAAGGAAGAGGGTGGCAAGCTTGTTCCTGATACTGACAAGAACACGAAGGCAGCAGAAGCTAAGAAGGCGTATGATGAAGCTCTGACAAAAGCTCAGGACCTTTTGAAGAAGCATGACGATAAAGATACTCCGCAAGACGCAAAGCCAACTCAAAAAGACATCAACGCCGCGCTTAAGGCTCTCGATGATGCTCGTACTGAGATTGAGAAGTACAAGACTGTTACTACTGATCTTGAGAAAGAAATTAACAAGTCTACTCCAGAGCATGCTGCTGCTACTGAAGGCGACTTCGAGAATACGCCAGAGTTCAAGAATGCTAAAGCTAAGACAAGCAATGGTGCGGAAAACGCAGATGTTACTGCTTACAAAGAGGCTCTCAAGAAGGCTCGCGATCTTGCAAAGGCTGCTAATCCTACAGATCCAGCTGCGACGAACAGTTCTCATCCAACGCAAAAGCAGATTAACGATGCGCTTGACGCACTTAAAGCGGCTAAGAAGCAGATTACTGACAACTATAAGACCAAGCTTGAGCCGTTGACTGCTGCCAAAGATTTTGCAGGTGGTGACTTCAAGAATACGCCTGAGTATAAGAATGCTGTTGCTAAGAAGGCTGCTGGTGACCAAGGTGCTACAGCTGCCTTGGGTAAAGATGGTGAGCAAACTGGCTTCGACAATGTTCTGAAGAAAGTTACCGAAAAGCTTAATGATGAAGATTGGAAGAAAAAAGCAACTCAAAAAGATGTAAACGCTCTGCTTAAACAGCTGCAAGAAGCTCAAGAGAAGATTGCTAAGGAGTACAAGACTGATGCAATTAAGCTTGAACGTGAAGTAGGCGATAAGGATCAAGACGGCAAGCCAGTTGTTCCTCCGTTTGAGTCATCGGTTGCGTACAAGAATGCGCTTGAAAAGGCGAAGACGGAAGAAGATAAAACTGGTAATGACTCCGCAACCAAGAAGCTGGAAGCTTACAACGAAAAGCTCAAGGCTGCGCAGGAACTCCTCAACAAGGTGAATAAACCAGATCCAAATGCAAAGCCTGAAGATCGCCCAACGCAGAAGCAGGTTGATGATGCTCTTGCAGCTTTGAAGCAAGCTAAGAAAGACATTGACGACAACTTCAAGACCAAAGTCGATAAGCTCCAAAATGAAGTTGAAGATAAGGATGATAAGGGTACGGCTAAGGATCCTACCTTCGAGAACACCACTGAGTATAAAAACCTTCAAGGAAAGATCAAAGGTGACAAGAAGCCTGATGACCTTGTAGCGTATGAGCAGGCTTTGGCAAAGGCTAAGGAACTCATCGACAAGAACGATGGCAAGGTCACGAAGGATGGACAGGAAGTTGACGTTCCAAAGGATCAGCTCCCAACTCAGAAGGAAGTTGACGAGGCTCAGAAGGCTCTTAAGGAAATCAAGGACAAGATTCTTGCTAACCACAAGACCAATCCTGTTGATCTTCAAAGAGAAGTTGATAAGTCTAAGAACGGCGACGACGATTCGCGCGCAGGTTTGTTCGAGAACACTCCAGAGTTCAAGAACGCCGATGCTAAGAAGGGTGCTGACGGCAACGACAATTCCGACATGGCGGACTATAAGAAGAAGCTCCAGGCTGCTAAGGATCTTCTCAATGCCTTCGATCTTGTTAATGGTGGCGTAAAGAAGCAGCTGCCAGAAGGCATGACTCAGGCTCCAACCCAAAAGCAGCTCGACGATGCTCTAGACGCCTTGAAAGCCGCCAAGAAGAAGATTACTGACGGCTACAAGACTGATCCTTCTAAGCTGAAGTCTGAAGCGGATGCTGATCCTGACTTCACCAAGACGCCTGAGTACGTAAACGCTCAAGCTAAGGGTGATGACGCATCTAAGAAGGATCTTGAGGCTTATAAGAAGGCGCTTGAGGATGCGAATAAGGTTCTTGGCGATAAGAATGCTACGCAGAAGCAGGTTGATGATGCTTTGAAGAAACTCCAGGATGCTAAGTCTAAGCTTACGGATGGCTACAAGACGGATAAGAACAAGCTCTACCAAGAGACGGGCAATGACCCTGAATTCCGCAAGTCGATTCCGTTCTTGATTGCAGATAGCAAGGATATAGCTGAGTACAACAAGGCGCTGAACGATGCGAATGCTGTGCTTAATAATCCAAACGCTACGCAGGCCCAGGTTGACGAAGCGCTTAGAAAGTTACAACGCATAAAGCAGAAGATGATCGACTTATACAACTCGCTTGGTTCGGGTAGTGATGACGATTCCGACGGCGGCAGCACAGGCGCAAACAACGCGAATGCGAATGCGGTTGATAAGTCTATGTTGCATGCCGAAGTGAATGGCGCGCTTGCGGACGTTGCCAATGGAGCGGGCGCTGCTGGCGCGGCGAATGGCGCTAAGGGTTCTAAGGGCGCACTTGTAGACGCAAGCGTGATTAAGGAGTTTAATGATGCTCTAGAAAACGCTCGCCGCGTGCTCGCTGACCCGAATGCTACACAGGAGCAGGTTGAAGCTGCGACTATGCGACTTCGTGCGGCTCGTGCTGCGCTTAATGCAGCAAAGGCAAACAAGGGCAGCAACTTGCGCGGAAACATGGGAGTGCAAACTGGCGTTGATTCCGCAACGTTAAGCGCGTTCGCTGCTGTGTTTGTTGGGCTGGCAGGACTTGGAGTGTCTGCTAAGCGCCGTAAGCACGCTAGGTAGTTGGCTGTGATGCGCGCTTGCGCTGATGTCTGTTAGTAGCTAATAACCGATATAGCACAAAATGGCTTGCGCTCCGACCTGCCTTTTCGCTTAAAGCGTAGCGCGAAAAGGCAATTCGGAGCGCTGAGCTTGCTCAAGGTTGAAAGCACTGTGTGCTTTCAACGCAAGCGAAGACGTGAGCGCGCTGTAACGCGCGAGAGACAGGACCTGCCTTTTCGCTTAGACCGCGCTCGCGTCTTTACTTGGTATTGCGCGAGGTTTGAGTATTTCTCTCCTCGCAGGCGCGCCAACCTGCCTGAGCGCTAAAGAGCGTAGCGCGCGAAGGCAATTTGGCGCGCTGAGCCGCTTAGCGTAGAAGCACAGTGTGCTTCTACGGCGGCGAAGACGTGAGCGCGGCTAATCCGCGCGAGCGAAACACCTTTACGGATAGCTTATGAACGTTAATATTCTAAGGCTTCAGGTTGGCGCTATTTATTGCTCGTAGAGAAATACATCAAACCTTCTGAATGCCTAGAACTTTTGCGTATCTTTCATCACCGAGATTCTCGATTTTTCTTGCTCTCTCGGCGAGTCACCATCTAGCGACGCTGAGGCTCGCCTCGCTAGCGGCGAAAAATCTCGAATCTCTACCCAATTTGGCCTAATCCATGCAACCTATGTAGTGCGATTGTACCTGATTTACGGCGTGTCGTCATACAAACGCACTACATAAACACGCAAAACTGTAGTGTGATTGTACTGAATTTTGGTGTTTTTTGATACAAACGCACTACAAGAAAAATCGAGAATCTCAGGCGATTAGACTATACGCAATTGTTCAGACTCGTAAGAGGGCTGGGTGATTCTTGGTCGAACAGTATAAGAGCGGCAGCCGATACCAAATAATCCAATTACTCACGCCTATAAACAAACTTCAACCAAAAACAAAAAATCAAAGCCAAATCGGAACAACCGCAACAACAAACAACACGTAAGAGGCGGAGCGTTGTGAGACAAGAATTAGCCAGCCCTCCTACACACCCAATAGGTATCGCGCAATACCAAGCAAGGAATCGCGCAAATCTAAATATGAAGGCGCGCTTGAAGCACAAACTTGAGCGAGGGAGTGTTAAGTTTTTGCGAAACGCGCACAAAAATGCTTGACTTTAATAACTTGAGTGTGTTAGACTCAAGTTTTGTAAAAAGAAAAAGCGGCTAGTCGCAAGGCTGGCTGCCAAGAATTTGAGTACATAGATTAAAAGGTACATAGATAAGATAGCTAGGAGATATTATGGGACGCGCAGTAGGTATTGATTTAGGAACAACGAACTCCTGCATTGCAACGCTTGAAGGCGGCAGCCCAACAGTTATTGTTAACGCAGAAGGTGCGCGTACAACACCGTCCGTGGTGGCTTTCAGCAAGTCGGGAGAAATCTTGGTTGGCGAAGTCGCTAAGCGTCAGGCTGTAACAAACGTTGACCGCACGATTAGCTCCGTAAAGCGCCACATGGGCACGGATTGGTCCGTTGAGATTGATGGCAAGAAGTGGACTCCGCAAGAGATTTCTGCTCAGGTTTTGATGAAGTTGAAGCGCGATGCAGAAGCTTACCTTGGCGAGCCTGTAACCGATGCCGTTATTACATGCCCAGCATACTTCAACGATGCTCAGCGTCAGGCAACTAAGGATGCAGGTAAGATTGCAGGCTTGAACGTGCTGCGTATTATTAACGAACCAACTGCTGCTGCATTGGCTTATGGCCTCGAAAAAGGCAAGGAAGACGAGCGCATTTTGGTGTTCGACTTGGGTGGCGGTACTTTCGATGTGTCGCTTCTTGAGATTGGTAAGGATGACGACGGCTTCTCCACAATCCAGGTACAGGCCACTAATGGAGATAACCACTTGGGTGGCGATGACTGGGATCAGAAGATTATTGACTGGCTTGTTGGCGAAGTTAAGAACAAGTACGGCGTTGATTTGAGCAAGGATAAGATTGCTTTGCAGCGCTTGAAGGAAGCTGCTGAGCAGGCAAAGAAGGAGCTTAGCTCTTCTACTTCCACATCAATTTCTATGCAGTACTTGGCAATGACTCCAGACGGCACTCCAGTGCATTTGGATGAGACTTTGACTCGCGCTCACTTTGAGGAGATGACTTCCGACTTGCTCGGTCGCTGCCGTACGCCATTTAACAACGTGCTTTCCGACGCTGGCATCTCCGTAAGCCAGATTGATCACGTGGTGCTTGTTGGTGGTTCTACTCGTATGCCAGCCGTCAAGGAACTTGTAAAGGAGCTTACGGGTGGTAAGGAAGCGAACCAGTCCGTGAATCCAGATGAGGTTGTGGCTGTTGGTGCAGCTGTGCAGTCGGGCGTTATTAAGGGAGACCGTAAAGACGTTCTGCTTATTGATGTAACTCCACTTTCTTTGGGCATTGAAACCAAGGGCGGAATTATGACAAAGCTTATTGAGCGTAACACCGCAATCCCAACTAAGCGATCCGAAGTGTTCTCTACTGCAGAAGACAATCAGCCATCCGTTTTGATTCAGGTTTATCAGGGCGAACGTGAGTTTGCGCGCGATAACAAGCCTCTTGGCACTTTTGAGTTGACGGGTATTGCTCCAGCTCCTCGTGGCGTTCCACAAATCGAAGTGACTTTCGACATTGATGCTAACGGCATTGTGCACGTTTCTGCTAAAGATAAGGGCACAGGCAAGGAACAGTCCATGACGATTACGGGCGGTTCTGGTTTGCCAAAGGACGAGATTGACCGCATGGTTAAGGAAGCGGAAGCTCACGAAGCAGAAGATAAGAAGCGCAAGGAAGAAGCGGATACTCGCAACCAGGCAGAATCCTTTGCTTACCAGACTGAAAAGCTTGTGAACGACAATAAGGATAAGCTCTCCGACGAAATCTCTAAGGAAGTTACCGACAAGGTGAATGCTTTGAAGGAAGCTTTGAAGGGTGATGACCTTGAGAAGATTAAGAGCGCGCAAAGCGAGCTTATGACGTCTGCGCAAAAGATTGGTCAGCAGCTTTACGCTCAGCAGGGTGCGGCTGGCGCTGCAGGTGCTGCGGGAGCTCAGGCTGGTGCTGGTGCTGCATCTGATGCAAATGCAGGTGCCTCTAAGGATGACGACGTGGTTGACGCCGAAGTGGTGGACGACGACAAGGACGATAAGGATAATAAGTAATGTCCGAGTTTAACGCCAACGACTACTTGAGTGGTTTGGAAGACGTGCCTTCGGATTCTGGCGATTCGCGTGCGGCGTCTGCTAGCGCGGCCGATAATGCGGCCTATAGCGCTGCAGATGGCGCTGCGGCGCAGGGTGCAGTGCATGAGGAAGCTCATGAGGCAAAGCACGAAGCGAAGCACGCTGCAGCTGCTAACGATGCGTCGGTGAATGACGCGGCGAGTGATGCGGCGAGTGATACGGCGGCGGATTGTGCTGCGGATTGTGCAACGCAAGACGCGGCCGCTAGCGCAGACGCCGCAACGGAAAAGTCGCAAGCAACCGCAGATGAATCTAACGCGCGTAAATCTAAAGAAAATAACAATTCTGCAGATACTCAAAGCAGCGAAGAAGATTCCTTAACGCCTCTTGGCAAAGCCAAAAAAGAGGCGGCGGAGTATTTGGAAGCGTTGCAACGCGAGCGAGCAGAGTTCATTAACTTCCGCAATCGCGCAGCCAAGGAGCAAGATCGGTTCAGGCAGCATGGAATAACAGACGTGCTTACGGCTTTATTGCCAGCTTTAGACGACATTGATAGGATTCGCGAACACGGCGCAATGGACGATTCGTTCAAAGCCGTGGCCGCAAAATTAGACAAGGCGTTTGAAAAGTTTGGCGTAGAAAAGTTTGGCGAAAAGGGCGAAGACTTTGACCCAACAAAGCACGATGCGATTCTACACAAGCCAGATGCAAATGCTACGAAGGAAACGGTTGACGTTGTTGTGGAGTCGGGCTACAGGATTGGCGATCGCGTTATACGCGCGGCGAGAGTCGTAGTGGCGTCTCCAAGCAATGCATAGCAGTGTGCGCAGAATGAAACATCGTGAAACAATGCGTGAAACATCGCTAATGTCAGCGCTTGTTTGGATTGTTTAGCTCACTCGCTGCAATCAAACGTCTACTTGCAAATCCCATGCCTACTCGTGTTGTCGGTTTAGATTCTAAACAGTCAGCGCGAGTAGGTTATTTAGATATAAGTTGTTTAGATAAATGCCAGTGGCTCAAAGAAAAAGGAGCTTAAATGGCTGAGAATGAATGGCTAGCCAAAGATTTTTACAAGATTCTCGGAGTCTCCAAAGACGCCGACGAAGACGCAATCACAAAAGCGTACAGAAAACTCGCTAGAAAATATCACCCAGACTTAAACAAAACTAAAGAAGCAGAAGAAAAATTCAAAGACGTATCCGAAGCGTACGACGTTTTGAAAGATAAGCAGATGCGCGCTCGCTACGATGCGATTCGCCAATTCGGCGCAGGCGGAGCAAGATTCGCTGGCGGCGCGGGCGCAGGTGGATTCGACGCAAGCGGATTCAGCGACATTTTCTCATCTATGTTTGGCGGATCGCCAATGGGCGGCGGCTCACGAGTGCGATTCTCCACAAGCGGCGCGGGTCCAGATATGGGAAACATATTCTCCATGTTTACAGGCGGCGCTGGCGCGCAATCATCGCAAGCAGGATTTGGCGGAGCGGATTACGAGCAGTACGCTCAATCTGCTCAATCTGCTACGCAAAACGCGCCTGAACGTGGTGAAGACATTACAACGTCTATAAAACTAACGTTTAAGCAGGCGTTTAAAGGCGCTACAGTTTCGCTTCGATCGGGCGGAGAATCGTTCAAAACTCACATTCCTGCAGGCGTAAAAGACGGGCAAAAAATCCGCCTAAAGTCAAAAGGCAAGCCAGGAAAGTTTGGCGGCGCTTCTGGAGACATGTATTTGCAAGTGCAAGTGGAAAAGTCGGAGCAATTCTCGATTGAAGGATGCGATTTAGTGGCCACTTTGCCGCTCACTTTAAGCGAAGCTGTGCACGGAGCAAAAGTCACGCTTAAAAACGTAGACGGCGAGCCGATTGTGTTTAAGGTGCCATCTGGAACTTCGAGCGGCAGCAGAATACGCGTAGAAGGCGCAGGCGTGCCAGGCAAAAATGGCGCGTTTGTTGGAATTGCGCAAATACACGTTCCAAAAAAGTCAACAATGGCAGTAAAACATGCTGCAAAAGAGTTTGAAAAGGCGTGTGGCGAAGATTACGAGCAAGAAGTGAAGGATTTGCGCGCATAGCAACAAATTGCTTAGCGTTTGCGTTTTGTGTTTGCTCGTAGTCGTAGCAATTGCTCGTGGGAATAGCGTTTGCGTGTAGAAAGGAAAGTAATGGCTAGGTTGGATCGCCAAATTAGGGCGCTGTATGAGATGTGTGCAGTGGCGCTAGTGCGCGGAAATGCAACGCTTGACGGCGCGGACGAAGTGGGCTTTAAAATCGACATGCCGATTTTTACCGTGAGTCACGTAGCCAACCTAACCGACACGCATCCGCAAACGCTTAGGCAGTACGATAGATTGCGCTTGATTATGCCGCAGCGCACAGAAGGCGGAGCCAGAAGATACTCGCTTAGAGACATAGATAGGCTTGTGCAAACGCAAAAGCTGAGCCAAGAAAACGGCGTGAATCTTGCTGGGATTATGCGGATTTTGGAGCTTCAAGAAGAAAATCGCCAGCTTAAAAGGCAAGTGAGGCGATTGGTGGATGAGGCGGCGAGTGCGGAGCGAAACATTTTTGCAGCGAGTGCAGACGGGAATATTGTGGAAGTTCAGCGCTCGCAGCGCGCAAAGGATTGGCGTCGAGATATTCGTGTGCCTCAGCGCGAGTTGCCGTCTTCTTATGCAAGAGGCGCGAATGGCTATTCGCAATACAATGATTATGCAAGCAATGATTTAGAAGACGATAAGTCGATTGTTTTGTGGCGCGCGTTTGGTCTATAGCGACTACGCTAACAAGTGCCTATATAAACATTAGTTTAGATTTTTCTAAATACTAGTCAAATGCTTAAATATAAAATATAAATATTGCATATGTAAAGCTAAAAGCTACAAAATAAAGGGTATTAATGGCATTAAACACAACAGCAGCGCAAAACGCCACAAATCGCAAGTTGGCAGCAGTTTTTTGGGATATGGACGGCACGCTAATCGACTCCGAGCCGTATTGGCACGAGTCCGAAATACAAATCGCAAAGAAACACGGCGGCGAGTGGAGCGAAGAGCTTGCATGGCAATACTCGGGCGGTTCTCTAAAAGACGTTGCCGAAGCTATGATTGCGCGCGGAACAAAGATGGGCGTTGAAGAGATTGGCAACGCAATGGTGGACTATGTTGCAGAGCGCGAAAGCGTGGAAGTTCCATGGGTGCCAGACGTTCTAGATCTTTTGCAAAAGCTTGCCGATGTAAAAATCCCTTCGATTTTAGTGAGCAATTCACCAAGGCGACTTGTTGAAAATATTGTGAACCATGCGCCTAAAGGTGCGTTTGCTGGTTTTGTTTGCGGAGACGATGGGTATGCTACAAAGCCAAGCCCCGAGCCGTATTTGGCTGCAGGTAGGCTGCTTGGCATTAGCGCGCAAAACATGAAGTATTGCATTGCGATTGAGGATTCGTTTGCAGGGCTAAAGTCGGCAGCGGCTTCGGGGGCGACCACTCTTGCGCAAAGAGCGTATTCTAACTTAGACGTTAGCGGCGGTTCGCAGTTTGCAGACTTAGACGGCTATAAAGACCTTACGCCGCAAGCGCTTGAGCGCTACATTATTGATCGCATTGCTCAGTAACTAATACGGATTTTCCCGATTTTGTACCATATTTGGCCTAAATCACGTACAAAAAGCGGAACATAACTCCGCACTTTGTACCAAATTTGACCCAATTTACGTATATTCTCGGGAAAATACAGCTTAATCGCCGCCACTTTGCGTTTGGTTAGCTCCGCCGCTTCCAGAAGATGATGCCGCGCCAGACCCATCGCCTGCGCTTCCGCCACTAGTAGTGCCGCCGCCAGCCGAGCCGTTCCCGTTATTCGGCCCATTCTCGCCAGACCCATTCGACCCATTTGCGCCATTCGCACGATCTTCACTACTAGAACTATCTTCCTTATTAGCGCCACTTGCGCCACTTGCACTATCTGCCTTATCTTTATCTTTATCTTTGCTATCTTCTTTATTTTCGCCGCTATCGTCGTCCGCAAATTCGTGCTTGCTTCCGCCAAGCCCCCAAGTTCCGTCAACGCCGCCAATTTTGCCGTTATCTTTAGCTTCTGGGAACTTTTCCGCAGCCGTGCCAGCCAGAGCCGCGCGCATGTATCGCGTAAACAAATGCGCCGAATACCCAATTCCTCCAGGGTATCCGCGGAAAGTTGGCACAGGCAAAGGATTTCCTTGCGCATCTGGATTCCAAATAGCAAACACGGTCAAAACGCTTGGCGTAAATCCAACAAAACTACACGCCGAAGCATCGTTAGCGGTTCCCGACTTTCCAGCAATCGGCTTTCCAACGCCTCTAACCTCTGGCGAAGTACCATATTGAACAACGCCTTGCATGGCCTTAATAGCAAGCGCCATGTCTGCCGCCGCAAACACCTGCTTTCCAACGGTCGGCGCCCTATAAAACTCTTTGCCGTCTGGGTTCTTAACGCTAGAAACAATGTGCAAATCTGGCCTGCGCCCCTGGTTTGCAATCGTGGAATACGCGCGCGCAATCTCGCTAATATGCACAGGGTCGTTTCCAAGAACAGTAAACGGATTCTTGCCGTTAACGCGCTGCGCATTTAGTCCAGCCAGAACAGCCGTATTTGCCACGCCTTTTTGCCCAAGCTTTTCTTGCAAAGCCATAAATGGCGTGTTCACAGAGTTTGCTGTTGCTTTATAAAGGTTGATTATTCCCCAATTTGTGTTTGCAAAGTTGTTTACTGGCTTGTCGATTCCCTTAAACTTTAGCCCCGTATTTCCATTAAACAGCGTGTTTAGGTTTGTTCCAGCCTGAATCGCGCCAATCAGCGCAAACGGCTTCATTGTACTTCCAGGCTCGTAAAGCGCTTGAGTGGCGTTATTTAGCGGCTTAGAAAGGTAGTCGTCGCCTGCATACACAGATATAATCGACCCATCTTTAGGATTTACGCTCATTGCGCCCGTTTGCACTCCTTGCGGCGTAATTCCGCGCGCGCCAGCAGTCGGGCTTGCAACGTTAAACATTAAATCCTGCTTAGCTTTGTCGATTGTTGTAATAATGCGGTATCCGCCTGTGTCTAGGTCTTCTTTTGTAAACGCGCCGCCGCTTGTAAGCTCGCTGCGAACCATTTGCAAAAGGTATCCTTGCGGCCCTGCGTACATGTTTTGCTTGGTTTGATTAATGGTTTGCGGCATTTTTGCGTTTTTGTATTCTTCGCTTGTAATGTACTTGTCTTTAAGCATGATTCTTAGCACGCGCTTGAATCGCATATTCGCCTCTTTAGGCATGATTGCAGGATCCCAGCTGCTTGGCGCAGGGATTATTCCAGCCAGCATTGCCGCTTGAGATAGCGTAAGATCCTTCGCTTCCACGCCAAAGTACGCTTTTGCTGCCGCCTGGATTCCGTACGCTCCGCGGCCCAGATAAATCGTGTTCATGTAATTGCACAGCACGGTGCTTTTGTCTTGTGTTTGCGCGATTTTTAGCGCAAGAATGGCCTCGTGCAGCTTGCCTAAATACGTTTTTGTTTCGCCAAGATAGTAGCGTTCCGCGTATTGTTGCGTAATCGTAGAGCCGCCCCATCTGCCTTTAGACGTTACGTTGTGGATTATTGCGCGCCCAATTCCCTTAAGATCAATTCCGCCGTCTTTGTAGAATGACCTGTTTTCGCTTGCGATTATTGCGTTTCCAACATATGGTTTTAGAACGGAGCAATTTATGATTTCGCGATTTTGCTCTGCAAAGCTGCCGATTTCCGTTTTTCCATCCGCGTAGTAAACCTTTGTTTTATCCGCCATTGCGATTTTGTCTGGCTGCGGAATGTCTGTTGTTACGTACATCCACGCAACCGTTAAAATTCCAAGGATTATTGGCGTAAAAACTACGATTAGTGCCCAAAATAGAATCGGGTGTTTTGTTCTAAAGTTTTTTTGGATTCTTCTGTGGCTTCTGCGATTGTATGGTCGATTGTATGGTCGCCTTGCGCTTCCGCCGTTTCTTCCGCCGTTTCTTCCGCCTGCCCTGTTTCCTGCCCCATTGCCAGCAGCATCGCCAGCGCCCGCGCTTCTTACGGTGCGCCTTGTGCTAGAAGAGTGCGAATTTCGTCTATAACTATTTGCAACCATATAATCCAAGTTAGCGCTTGGCGAGGAACTTTAATCATACTTAACGAGGAACTTTAATCATATTTTAATCATACATAACGCGGAATTTTAATCATACTTAATATCGTATGTAATATTTGTAAAAGCTAGTATTATAAAAGTGTATTAGTGCGGCGTTTTTGTGCCGATGATTTTTGTTAAGGAGTTTATATGAGTATCCGCGTTGCCATTGCCGGTGTTGGCAATTGTGCTTCGTCGTTAGTTCAGGGCGTTGAATACTACAAGAATGCCAATGATGGCGATAAAATTCCAGGATTAATGCATGCTGTTTTTGGGCAATATCGCGTGCGAGACATTGAGTTTGTAGCCGCTTTCGATGTTGACTCGTTAAAAGTTGGTCATGACTTAAGCGAGGCGATTTATGCTTCGCAAAACAACACGATTCGCTTTGCAGACGTGCCTAATCTTGGTGTTACAGTGCAGCGCGGCCCTACTTACGATGGCTTGGGCGACTACTACAAGCAAATGATTGAGGAGTCTAATGAAGAGCCTGTAAATGTTGCAGCGGTTTTGCGCGATTTGCACGTAGACGTGCTTGTTTCTTACTTGCCAGTTGGCTCCGAGCAGGCAGATAAGGCGTATGCTACGGCGGCTATGGAAGCTGGATGCGCGTTTGTAAATTGCCTTCCTGTTTTTATTGCTTCCGACCCAGTTTGGGCGCAAAAATTCCGCGATGCAGGCGTTCCGATTATTGGCGACGATATTAAAAGCCAGGTTGGAGCTACGATTACGCACCGAGTTATGGCGCGACTTTTTGAAGATAGAGGAGTGCGTTTGGACCGCACTTACCAGCTTAATGTTGGCGGAAACATGGATTTTATGAACATGTTGCAGCGCTCTAGGCTTGAGTCGAAGAAGATTTCTAAGACGCGCGCGGTTACTTCGATTGTTCCGCACGATATGGATGACCACAACGTGCACATTGGCCCTTCGGATTATGTTGCTTGGCTTGACGACCGCAAGTTTGCGTTTGTGCGCTTGGAGGGCACCACTTTTGGCGATGTTCCGCTTAGCTTGGAGTACAAGCTTGAGGTGTGGGATTCGCCTAATTCTGCAGGCATTGTTATAGACGCTGTGCGCGCGGCGAAGATTGCGCTGGATCGCAAGCTTTCGGGCCCTATTTTGGCTCCTAGCTCTTACTTTATGAAGTCGCCAGCTGTTCAGCACGAAGATAGTGAGGCGCGCGAGCTTGTTGAGCGCTATATTAATGGAGATGTTGAGGCAGACGAATCGCAGCTTAATGCAGATGTTGAGGATGCAAAGAAGAGCGGTAAAAGCGTGTGGCGCGCTTAGCGGCGTGTCTAACGGCGCGGAAGCTTGCGACTTGTGATTGTGTCTAGTTATGCGTCTTGTTGCGCGCTCCATCTTCGGAAGCTTCCGACTTGTGATTGACTTGCGTTAGGCATTCGCTTGGCTTTTCGTTGGTTGCTTGCGACTTGCGCTCGACTTGCATTCGACTTTTATCCAAAATCGTGTAATATAGGTAGAGCCTCCGCGTGGCACTACGTCACCCAATCCCCCCAGGGCAGGAATGCAGCAAGGGTAAGTGGCCTCTGGTGGGTGCGCGGGGGTTTTCTGTATTCTGCGCGACGACTTGCCTTAGCGCTACGCTTTAAGCGCTCAAGCAGCTTCCCACTTTTTGTTGCTTATGTTGACTTTTGTTCAATGTTTTGTTCATTTTTTGTAGTGCGTTTGTACCGAATTTCGGCGTTTTTTGATACAAAAGCACTACATAAACACGCAAAACCGTAGTGTGTTTGTACTTAAAATATGGCGTGTCTATATTGACTCTTGAAAAATTCCATGGGAAAATCGTATTAACAGAACCTCTCCACGCTTAATGTATTTTACATGCGGACCACGGAGAGGGCTTTTTTGTATTGCGCCATGCGCCTTGCCCGCGCGCTTAGAACTCCAACTCGGGATTCTTTAACAACTCATCAAACATCGCATGATACAAGCACAAATTAAAAGATTCTATTTGCATAATAGTCGAGATTTTGCCGCCAGCATCTTTCGACGAAGCGCCACAAAGGTAGACAGTCTCATCATCCGTACCATAATCTATAACAACATACCTATCGTGATACTTCCTACCAGCAGTCTTAAACTTCAAATCAACACTAGGATAATCGCTTACAAAATCGCTCAACATACTTTCCGTAAGCATATTCTTATTCCTAGCATTATCACTAAAAACTACAATTTCAACACCTTCACCAGCAAAGCGTAATAATTCCAACGTTTTAAGACCAATATAATTATCTACAACATAAATGCTTCTCTTAGCTGACTTATATATTTTGCAATACGCAAGATCCGCTTCTATTTTGTTACCGTCCATAAGAAGAAAATGTTTATACGAATCTGGATTAATAAAATTATCCATTACCTTATTAAAATCTTCCTTCGTTGCCATTTGAGATTTTATTTCCGCTATATCTTTAGTATTCCGGCTTGTTTGAATCGCCAGCTGCGCTAACTCGTTCGCGCCAATAAAATCCTTATTTTCAACAATATAATCCTTCATTTGCTTAAAGGTTCTAATAAGAGCTTTCGACTGCATTGTGGCAAGTTCGCCTCTTAGCACTGTCATAAGCATATAAATACCTTGCTCCGTAAAAGCATAAGGCAACTTTCTGCGACCGCCCCAACTTGATGTAGAATTTTTCGACATCAAGTTTTTGAACTCATCAGCAGTTAGCTGAAACATAAAGTCGTTATCAAATTTTTCTATGTTATTTTTTACCTGCTCGTTGAATCTTGCTGTAGTATACCCATAGATTTCAGCAAGCTCAAAATCAAGCATGACTTTTTGATTGCGAATGTTGTAGATTCTCTCTTTTATCGCTTTAGCATCTATTATCGCTTTAGCAGACTCAATTGTTTTAATCGTTTTAACAGACGCGTTTTTAGAGTCAGCGATAATTAAATTTTTATTCTGCTCTACCATAAGACACCTCCTAAAAATGTACGTAAAACCTAGCGCCATGCAACAAAAACTACATTTCTAAAACAAAACCCATGAATCGCAAGCAATCAGGGTTATTCCCCAAAATCAATCACAAGCCATAAAACATCTAACAACTAGCAAAACTAGCATGCATCAGCGCATAAACGTCATTTTATAAGATTTTATAGATAAGAAGAAACAAAAATTGGTTTTTGATTCCAAAGCGTGCTCGACGACTTGCATGAGCGCTTAGGCTGCGCTCACGATGTGACGCTTTTTGTACCAAATTTGGTCAAATTTGGTACAAAAAGCGGAAAAGGCAGGTCGTCGCGCAGTCAAAGCGAGCGATATTCTCGTGTTATTTCCCGACTTTGTACGTGTTTTAGGTCAAATGTGGTACAAAAAGCGGAAGTTTTTTCCGGTGTTTGTACGTGTTTTGGGTCAAATTTGGTACAAAGTCCGGAAGATTGTTTGTTGCGCGACACGCGCGGAAAGTCTTTCCTTAAAAAAAGCTGGGAAAATTCTTCAAAAACCTTGAAATGCGTATTTTTACGGTTTAAGTGTTGTTTATCCACAAATTTTACGGCAATGTGGCCTTTATTGTGGATTAGTTTGTGTATAACATCATTTTTTTCGGTTTAGCACGTGTGGCTGGGGCTTGACTTTTTCAAACGGGGGGGGGGTATGTTAATAGCAACATCACACGGTGGATAACCGTTGGTGGAATGCGTAAACGCGCGTTTTATATTTTCCTCGCCGCATTGCGACTTGTTCGCTTTGCGAGTGGGGGAGAAGAAGAAAGGAAATAAAATGATGAATAAGAAGGCTATCGCCGCTTTCGCTGCTGGCGCAACTTTGCTTGCTGGCTTCGCAATGGCAACCCCAGTGTTCGCTGCTGATGCTCAGGCTCCTAAGAAGGAAGCTGAAAAGGAACTTACTGGTCTTGAGAAGGCTCAGGCTGATGTTAAGACCGCTGAAGCTGGTCTTGAGAAGGCTAATACTGCTAAGGCTGAGGCTGATAAGAAGGCTGCGGATGCTTCCAATGATTGGACTGCAGCTAAGACTGCTGGTGCTCCAAAGGGCGCTAAGGAAGATCAAACAACCCATGTATATGCTAAGGATGATTCTGTTGCTTTGACAACAGAAGAGGGAAACACTCTTCAGAAGTTCTTGGATAAGCAGACTGCCGTTACGACTACAGCCGCTGATGCTGCTAATGCTCAGAAGGCTGTAGATACCGCTGAGGCTGCCTTGGCTACTGCTCAGGCTGCTCTTCGCGACTACAAGCCAGAAGCACCAAAAGCTGAAGTAGCTGAGTCCACTCTTAAGGCTGCTTTGGTAAAGACCAGCGCTGATTTCGACGAAGCTAATGGCAAGCTCGAGAAGGCTTACGCCAAGTACGATGCTGCGTACGCTGAAGCCAAGGCTGCTCAGGCAAAGCTTGATGGCGCAAATGCTGCTCTTGCAAGTTTCAAGACTGCTCATGACGAGCTTACCAAGGCTGATAAGGTTGAGCTTGCTCAGCTTGAGAAGGCTGTTAAGGACGCTAAGGAAGATTTGGCCGACGCTGTTAAGGCTTTCAACGATGCTAAGACCGAGTTTACTAAGGCCTTTACTGGTGCTAAGAAGGCTTGGGCTGCTTACAAGGGTGCATTCAAGGCTGCTAAGGCTAAGGACGCCGGATTGGTTGCTGGCTACGCTTTGCCAGATGACTTAGAGCCAGTTGCAGCTAACTACGTACCAGGTGTTTCTCACGTTACCCCAGGTTCTGTAAAGCCAGGCTATGCTGGCAAGCCAGGTGCTGCTAAGCCAGGCCAGGCTGGTGCTAATGGTGCTGCTGCTGGTGCTAAGACCACTGTGGTTGAGAAGAAGAAGGATGGCGGTAAGAAGTTGCCTGGTACTGGTGTTGGCGTAACTTTGACCGCTTTGGCTGCCACCATGCTCGCTGGCATGGGTGCTGCTGTTCGCAAGGCTCGTCACTAAGCTAAAAGCGTAAAAACTAAATTTGTCTAGCTGCGTAGTTTAAGCATTGCGATTGATGCGCATAATTTCTTAAATCGCTTTATCGCATTATTAATCGCGTTGCTAATTGCGCAGCTAGATAAATACCCTCGGCTCGAAATTTAAGAGCGTTTATACTTGCGCTCAACGGTTGGTAAGGGGTTTTGTAGGGAAGCGCCTTGCTGATATGCCAATTGCGTGCTTACTAATTGCTTAAACTCTGATTTGCTATTAATTTTCTTTCTTCTTGGAGTTTTAACGTTAGATAGTGTGTTTTAGGTGTTGAGCGTGTTGCTTTCGGTTTTGTTTGCTACTAGGGGCATTCAAAGCCGAAAGCTTTTTTGTTATTTGTCTCTGTAGCAAAGGCTTATAGTAAAAGCCTATAGCGGAGGTCTTATAGCAAAGGCCTATAGTAAACCCCTATAGTAAAAGAGAGAATCCATGAAAAAGCAAACTCCAAAATCTGCCGAAAAAATGGCTTTCAATTCATTTTCTAACAACTCTTTCAGTTCATTTTCTAAAAAATTCACCGCTGCAACCGTAGCCGCAATTCTGGCTGGTTCAGCGGTTTCTATGTTTGGAGCTACTGCAAACACCGCTTTTGCTAGCGATGTAACAGTATCTAACTACGCGCACCCAGCAACCAGTTACGATAGCACCAGCGCAAAAAGCACTGCTAGCGGGCTTTTTGCAAGCGTAATGGATAATGAATCCTTTACGCGTGCTCAGCGCGATGATGCAGCTAAAGCTTTTGACATATTGCATGGTTTTACAGAAAAGCCAGACTGGTACGATTCAAAAGTAAAGCTTAATAGCGGCGAAGAATCCCCTGATTACATTACGCGCTTGAATAATTCAATATCGTATATGCGCGCGATTAACGAGTATCGCAAGAGTCGTGGGCTTAATCCTCTTGGCGTAAGTCTTTATACGACGGCAGTAGCAATAAATGACGCGTTCTATTCTGCCAATATTTTTGACCACGCAAGACACTATAAGACTTTTGAGAATTTGGCTTGGGGTTCATATGGTGATGGAACCTACGACGGCGGAACCACCACGGATACCATGACTGGTGCAATGCAAATGTGGGTTACTAACGAAAAAGCCAAGTATGATGACTTTATAGCTAAGGGCGTGTCTGATAAAGAAATAAGATCGAAGCATTATCTTGAGGTTGGCCACTACCTAAACTTTATACATCCAGCGCTTACGGCAATGGGTCTTACTAGCGGAAATATTAGTGACGAGTACGGTACCGTTATATCTTGGGAAGCTGTTCCAGCTAGCTACTTGGAAGGCAATAAGGCGCCATTTACGCTGGACGAGTACCAAAAGCTTATTAATGAATACATTAATGGGCAGCCTTATGATGTGACTCCAAGTGTGGAGACGCCTTCGGACGTAACGCCAAGTGATGTTACGCCTGCGCCTGCGCCTGTTCCTTCGGAGGAGACGCCTTCGGATGTGACTCCTGACGTGACTCCTGACGTGACACCTGATGTGACGCCTTCTGACTTCGACTTCACTCCAAGTTTTGACGTGACTCCGTCTGAGGATACTTATACTCCTTCGGACTTCGATTTCACTCCAAGTTTTGATGTGACGCCTTCTGAGGATGTGACGCCAGATTTTGACTTCTCGCCAAGCTTTGATGTGACGCCAAGTGAGGATACTTATACTCCTTCTGATTTTGATTTCACGCCAAGCTTTGATGTGACTCCTTCGGAGGATACTGAGACTTCGTCTGATTTCGATTTCTCGCCAAGTTTTGATGAAGCGCCAGCTAGTGATTCTGATTCAAACGCTGATTCAAATGTAACGCCAAGTGACTTTACGTTTGATTACAACTTCGACGCTGTAGACGCTCGGCGCTTTGACTGAGCTTGAAATTGCATAACGCATTTCAAGCTCCTTCAAAGCGCTGAGCCGCTTAAGCGTAAAGTCCAGTGGACTTTACGCGCGGCGAAGACGTGAGCGCGGCTAATCCGCGCGGGCAACATGACCTGCCTGTGCGCTTAGAGCGTAGCGCGAATCGACGATTTCGAGCTGCATAATGCGCGAGAAATCACCTCGATTCGCTGAGCCGCTCAAACGTAAAGTCCAGTGGACTTTACGTGCGGCGAAGACGTTAGCGCGCTTAGACCGCGCTAACGACTTTCCAATTCGGAGCGCAAAAGCGTTATCGTATCAAAAATCGTAAGTAAGAAAAAGGAAGAATATTATGAAAAATAAAACTTTAGTCGCAAAAAAGATTGCGTTAGTGGTAGCAGGTCTTTCGATGGCGGCTCCTTGCTTTATTGCGGGCGCGCCTGCGTTTGCTGACTCGTACGCAAGCGTTCAAAGAAGCACGAATGTTAACCTTGCAAAGCTTTATGGCACAACGGATGGCGTTGGTCTTATCTATAGTCATTATGACTTGGGCAAAAATCCAACTGGAGAAGGCAAATTCGCATTTCAGCTGTATTACGACATGTTAATGGCGTCTAACAATACGCGAATGGCAAGTAAAACTGGCAAGCTTGATGCTGCTAGCGAAAAGCTTCTTAATTCAATAAAAGAGGAAATTAGAAGATACGAATATCATTTTCATTCTTTTACTAAGGAAGATGGCGAAGATTCGTATTTGCTTGAAAAACACTGGAAGCGTATTGATGCAGCTAAAAGCCAAGAAGAGTTGAAGAAAGCATACAAAGATCTTGCAGAGGCTATGCGCTTTTCTATTAGGAATTACAGTGCTCATTATGGTTTAAATAATGTTACGAATGGCATGCAAAATCCAAAGTCAAATAGTTTTGTAGACCCAACTCCTACAAAATCTAAGTTTGGCAATTATGATCTTTCGTACTTAGATAACTTTTCGCCAGTAGTCTCTAGAGACGATTCCTATCCGCATGCTCCAGCACCTGCGTCGTTGAGTGACGTTGATCCAAACTTAAAAGGCAACTTAGTCTTAGATAAAAGCATTGGTGCAGAAGCTGGAATGCCTAGCTATGTTAGGATTAAAACAAGAAAAATATATCCTAACGCAGATATGAACAAGATTATAAGTGATCCTCTTTTGGTTCTATCTCGCGCATACCTCTATAAGGGCAGTGTAGACGATTTTGGGGATGCGTACGGCGAGAAACCAGTGCTGCTGACTTCGTCAAGTTATAAAGATGACGATATCCTTATTGCTAAGGACTATTCAGGCGATACTAATAATGACGATCTGGCCTTTGATGTTTCAATTCCAGAAGGCTGCCACGGCTTATATACGCTTTTGCTTGTAGGCGAGGACGGAAGGCAGCTTGGATGGACCACAATAAATGTTGATAAAGAGGGCGAGAGCGTTGGTGATATTTCGCGTGGCGCTGCGATTGCTGCGCCTGACGCTTCGGACGTGACGCCTTCGGAGGAGCCAGGTGTTGAGCATGACGTTACTCCTTCATTCGACGTTACGCCAAGTTTTGATGTGACGCCTTCTGAGGATACTTATACTCCTTCTGATTTTGACTTTACGCCAAGTTTTGATGTGACGCCTTCTGAGGATACTTATACTCCGTCTGACTTTGACTTCTCTCCAAGCTTTGATGTGACACCTTCGGATGAGACTCCGTCTGATTTCGACTTCACTCCTTCGTTTGATGTGACTCCGTCTGAGGATACTTATACTCCTTCTGATTTTGACTTCACTCCAAGCTTTGATGTGACACCTTCGGATGAGACTGGTACTTCGTCTGACTTTGATTTCTCGCCAAGTTTTGATGTGACGCCAAGTGAGGATACTTATACTCCTTCTGATTTTGACTTCACTCCTTCGTTTGATGTAACGCCAAGTGAGGATACTTATACTCCTTCTGATTTCGACTTCTCTCCTTCGTTTGATGTAACGCCAAGTGAGGATACTCCTTCGGACTTCGATTTCACGCCAAGCTTTGATGTGACTCCTTCGGAGGATACTGAGACTTCGTCTGATTTCGATTTCTCGCCAAGTTTTGATGAAGCTCCAGCTAATGATTCTGATTCAAACGCAACGCCAAGTGACTTTACATTTGATTACAACTTCGACGCTGTAGACGCTCGGCGCTTTGACTGAGCTTGAAATTGCATAACGCATTTCAAGCTCCTTCAAAGCGCTGAGCCGCTTAAGCGTAAAGTCCAGTGGACTTTACGCGCGGCGAAGACGTGAGCGCGGCTAATCCGCGCGAGCGACATGACCTGTCTGTGCGCTTAGAGCGTGCTATTCCTCACGGCTTAATAGTCGTGAGGAATAGCGCTATGGAGCGCATGGAGTGTTGTTTGATAAAATGCTTGGTATGAGTCTATTAGAAGGCAGCCAGATTAGCGATATTAGCGAAAATATCCAAAATAGCCAAAACTCTCAAAGCAGCGCAGCTAACCAAGATATTTCTAAGCTCGATCCATTGATGAATCGCCCTAGAATATCAACAATCGTGTTATGCGCTATATTCGCATTGATTTTTGCTGCATCTGCTGCTCTTGTGTGGCTTCTAGCTGTTAGAACACCAATCGGCCAATCGTACGAAGAAATGGTAATCAGCACTTTTGGATATAGTGCCATTCCGCCAACATTCGCCGCAATTTTAGCGCCGCTTAGAAGTTCCATAATCGTTATAGTTTTATCTGCACTAATTTGCGTTGCGGCATTAATAATATCAATCATAAGAAAACGATGGTTGCTGCTTGCGCAATGCTGCGCAATATTCGCGCTATCGCTTGCTGCGGAGCCGTTAAAACGCGTTCTTCCTAGGCAAATGCTTGTAAACATTGCTACTCTTGCAAAAAATTCCGCACCTTCTGGCCACACTCTTTTAATGGCGGCTGCTTGCGCAATACTTGTTTGCGCGGCGTCTCGCGCGTTTAGAGCATGGGCTGCAGCTGGAGCAGCGTTAATAACGTTTTTGCTGGCTGTGGCACTTATGGGAGGCCGCTGGCATAGGCCTGCAGACGTTGTAATGTCGGTACTAATAGTGGGCGCAATCTCTTGTGCTGTAATGGCTTTTACGCGCGGTTCTGCAATGGATTTGCCTGGTCGCAGAAAGTCGTCTATAAGCGTGCAAATTGTTGGAACTGCAATGATCACAATGGGCGTTATTTGCATAGCGTATTTTGCATACATGTTTTATCAAATCATGCCAGGCATTGAGCTGGGCGCAAAATGGGCGATTGGCGTTTCGCACGTTTTAACATATTGGGCTGTTGCAGGTGCGTGTAGCCTAACCTTCGGCGTTTTAATGGTTATTAAGCAATGCGCGGCTGCTCCTTTAAGTAGACTCGGATTAGTCGGCGCGCCTCCTATGCCTCCTACATCTTCAGCGCCTGCATCTTCAGCAAAAAGCGATGAGCAAAGTCAGCCTGATGAAAGCGATTTGTTGAAGATTCTATCGTCTAATTAAATAAAAACTATCGTCTAATTGAATAAAAAAATAATTAAAATTGAATAAAAAATAAGTAAAGTGGTATATATAGGAGTATATGCTGATATTTCGCAAAGTTTGATTTTGTTGATTTTGCAGAATTTGCAGCGCATATTGCGTTAGAGTTGGCGTGGATTTAGTAATAAAAGCGCGGAATTGCATATAGAATGCATATGAATGAAAGGAGAGAGTATGACAGAGCAGAATAAGCTTGTCATTGTGGAGTCTCCCACTAAAGCGCGTAAAATAGGCGGATATCTTGGAAGCGGATACACGGTTATGGCGTCTGTAGGCCATATTCGCGATTTAGCACAGCCAAGTCAGGTGCCAGCCGCTAAAAAGGCGGAATTTGGCAAGTTTGGCGTAGATGTAAACAATGGTTTTGAGCCATACTACGTTGTTGGTGCAGATAAAAAGAAAACAGTTTCGGACTTAAAGGCTGCGCTCGCAAAGTCGGGCGAATTGTTCCTTGCGACTGATGAGGATCGCGAAGGAGAGGCGATTGCTTGGCATCTTGTGCAAGCGCTTAAGCCAAAAGTGCCAGTAAAGCGCATGGTGTTTCACGAGATTACAAAGCCCGCGATTCAAGCTTCGCTTGCTAACACGCGAGACGTTGACAATCATATGGTTGACGCGCAAGAAACGCGCCGCGTGTTGGATAGATTGTATGGCTACGAGCTTTCGCCAGTTTTGTGGCGTAAAGTTGGGCCAGGTCTTTCGGCTGGTCGAGTGCAATCTGTTGCAACGCGTTTGATTGTTGAGCGCGAGCGCGAGCGAATGGCGTTTAGAAAAGCAAGCTACTGGGATGTTTGCGCGGATTTGAGCGCAAACGGCGTTGATTTCCAAGCGCGAATGACTGCTCTAAACGGAGCGCGTTTGGCTGGATCTAAAGACTTTAACTCGCTTGGTGAGCTTCAAAAAGCTAAGGGTGAATTTGCTTTAGCGCACTATTTGAACGAGGCGGATGCTTGCGCAATTGCACAAAGCCTTGGCGCGGCCGATTTTGTTGTAAACTCAATGGACACTAAGCCGTATCGCCGCCGCCCATTGCCTCCGTTTACAACGTCTACTCTTCAGCAAACTGCTGGAAACCGCTTGTCTATGAGCTCTCGCCAAACTATGCGCGCGGCTCAATCTTTGTACGAAAACGGTTACATAACCTACATGCGTACGGATTCTGTAACGCTTTCTAAAGAGGCGATTTTTGCGGCTCGAGATTGCGTTAAGTCTAGTTTTGGCAGCGAGTATTTAGCGGATTCTCCAAAGCAGTATGCTACGACTTCTGCAGGCGCTCAAGAAGCGCACGAGTGTATTCGTCCTGCTGGATCTACTTTTAGGAATCCTGCGGATTTGGCTGGTGTGCTGCCTGCCGATCAGCTTAAGCTTTACACGCTTATTTGGCAGCGCGCGCTTGCGTCTCAAATGGCGGACGCTACTGGTTTTACAGCTACAGTTAAGCTAGACGCTTTAGCTGGCAGTTTTGGAACGGCTAATTTCCAGGCTTCTGGAACCGTTATCGAGTTTGCTGGATTTATGAAGGTGTTTGGCGGATTTAGCGAAGACGAGCAGTCTAAGGCTTTGCCGCCTATGGCTAATGGCGATGTTCTTAAAGCTTTGCAAGTTAGTGCGGATGGTCATGAAACTCAGCCGCCAGCTCGCTATACGGAAGCGTCTTTAGTTAAAACGCTTGAAGCTAAAGAGATTGGTAGGCCGTCTACTTACGCTAGCATTATTTCTACGATTATTGACCGCGGATACGTGTATGAGCGTGGACGCGCGTTGATTCCAAGCTGGCTTGCTTTTGCTGTTATTAAGCTTTTGGAATCTAATTTCCCAACTTACGTTGACTACGCGTTTACAGCAGACATGGAAAATGGCTTGGATCGCATTGCGCATGGCGAGGAAGCTGGTAAAGATTGGCTTTACAAGTTTTACTTTGGAGATGACGAGGCGGCGGTTGCTGGCGACTTTGCAATGCATGAAGGTTTGCAAAAACAAGTTGATCAGCTTGGCGAGATTGACGCTCGAGAAATCAACACGATTGATATTGGCGGCGGATTGCACGTGCGCGTAGGCAGATACGGCCCGTATTTGGAAGATACTAAGAATCTAGACGAAGAGGGCAATGCGCGCAGAGCTTCGATTCCAGGTACTTTGGCTCCAGACGAGTTGACTGAGCAAGTTGCACGAGATTTGATTGAGAACAACTCCGAAGGTCCGCGCGTTTTGGGTACAGATCCGCAAACTGGAGGCAGTGTAGAAGTTAGGAACGGGCGTTTTGGAGCGTACGTTGCGCTTGTTGAGGCTGCGGATGAGGCCTCGGGCGAGGATAAGTCGCAAGCAACCGACGATTCCGCTAAAACTGGCGCAAAGTCTTCTGCAAAGTCTTCTGCAAAATCCAAGAAGACTGCTAAAGCTAAGCCAAAAATGGCGTCTTTGTTCAAAACAATGGATCCTGCAACAATAACTTTGCAAGACGCTTTGAAACTTTTGAATTTGCCGCGATTAGTTGGCGTTGTAGAAGAAGTTGACGAGCAGGGCGAGGTTAAGCGCGCAAGGATTGAGGCGAATAATGGGCGATACGGCCCGTATTTGACTAAGACTTACGAGCGAACGGATTCTGGCGATTCGGCTGCGGATTCTAAGCCAGATAACCGCTCACTTGCAAGCGAAGACGCGATTTTTAGCGTGACTTTAGACGAAGCTAAGGAGCTGTTTGCGCAACCAAAGTACGGCAAGCGCACGCGTGGAGCTGCAAAACCGCCACTTAGGGAGCTTGGAGAAGACCCAGAAAGCGGCAAGCCAGTTGTAATTAAAGACGGCTTCTACGGAGCTTATATTACGGATGGCGTTACGAATCGCACGCTTCCAAAGCAATACACGCCTGAGTCGATTGAGCCGCAAGTTGCGTTTGAGCTTTTGGCGCAAAAGCGAGCGGCAGGGCCTGTAAAGCGCAAGCGAGCGGCCGCTAAGAAGACTGCTGCTAAAAAGACTACGACTAAAAAAACAGCAGCTAAAAAAACGGCAGCTAAAAAGTCTACTGTAAAAAAGTCTACGACTAAATCCGAGTAAACCCGTAAGAGGTATGCGAAAATGGCTATATGTCTTAAAAAAAGCGGGATTAGCGGCTTAAACAAAGGTCTTAAGGGGCTTTTTATATCTTTTGAAGGTATAGACGGCGTTGGAAAAACCACGCAAGTCGAAGCTTTGCGCGATTTTTTGCAAGCGCGCGGACTCGAGGTTGTTGTTACTAGAGAGCCTGGCGGCACGCAATTGGGAAAACAGTTGCGAGATATTCTTTTGCACGGAGATTCGATTTGTGCGCGCGCCGAAGCTCTGCTTTTTGCGGCGGATCGCGCTCAACACGCTGCGCAAATCATTATTCCAGCATTGCAGCGCGGTGCGGTGGTTATAACGGATCGCTACATTGATTCTTCGCTAGCATACCAATCGGGTGGGCGCGAGCTCACTATGCAAGATGTGCGCGATTTAAGCGAGTGGGCGTCTAATTGCCTTTGGCCAAATCGCACGTATTTGTTAGATATGAGCGAGAAAGATGCTGCTGTGCGATTGCATGGGCAGGCGGATCGCATGGAAAGTGCAGGGCTTGATTTTGCACGCCGAACGCGTGAAGCGTTTTTGGATCTTGCTAAACAAAACGCGCAAAGATTTTGCGTTTTAGACGCCACTTTGCCAGCTTGCGACTTATCGAAGTTGATTACTAAAGACGTGTGCGAGCTGATGGATAATGCTGGCGTGCGTTACTGTTGCGAAAAATCGCCAGAAACCGCAGAAAATCAAGGACTTTAGGACTCTAGGATTTTAGCAATGGACGTTTGGGAATCGGTAGTTGGTCAATCGCAAGTTGTTGAGCGTCTTAAAAAAGTAGCGCAAGGCGATTCAAGCAAAATCGCGCAATCGTGGCTTATTTGCGGTGCCGCTGGATTTGGGTGCGCAAAAGTAGCAAGAGCGTTTGCAGCAGCATTGCAATCGCGCGGAAAAGTCGGAAGCTTCCGCGCCGCTGAAGACTCCGCAACTCAAATAAATACTCAAATAAATCCAGATAAAATCGCAAGTGAAGTATTGGCTGGAACAAGCCCAGACGTAAACATTTTAAGCACAGACAAAGTTACAGTAAGCATTGACGAAGTGCGCGAAATAGTGTCCATGTCGGAGCAAATGCCAAGCGTTGCGCCGTGGAGAATCATAATAATCGAAGATGTTGGGCGCATGCTTGAGCGAACAACAAACGTTTTGCTAAAAGAAATCGAAGAGCCAGCACCTCGCACAATCTGGATTCTTTGCGCAGCAAGCGCAGCGGATGTTTTGCCAACAATTAGGTCTAGGTCTCAAATAGTGAATTTGGCGCAACCAAGCGACCAAGATGTTCAAGAATACGTGCAAAAACGCTCGAATGTGGATGCAAAAACAGCGGAAAATGTGGCTCGCATAGCTCAAGGAAACGTTGATTTAGCAATGCTTTATGCTACAAGCGAGCGTGCTAGAAGCAGGCGAGAAGAGCTTGTGGCTAGCGTTTTGCGACTTGGACGCGCAATAGATGCGATTATGCTTGCGCAAACGCTAATCGAAGACGCTAAAAGCCAGGCAGAAGATGAAGTGCAAAAATCTGTTGAAGTCGAGCAAAGCGAGTTTTTGCGCATAAATGGCATTAAGCCAACAGATAAAATTCCGCCTAAAATTCGTAGCGCATACAATGCGATTGGCAAAAAAGACGACGTTAAGCGCAAAGTGACTCGCGTAAGCAGAGATGTTCTAAACCGCGCAATAGATGCGATTTGCAGCGTGTACAGAGATGTGCTTGTTGTGCTAAATAATGCGCAATTACAAACACCACTTGTGAATCAAGAATTTAAAGCAGAGATTATGCAGCTTTCTAAAAAAATTACAGCAGAGCGCGCGCTTAAATGTCTTGATGCGCTTGCTGTGGCTAAAAAGCGGATTGCTGGGAATGGCAACGCAACGCTTGTTTTTGAAGCGCTTTTATGCTCGCTTTAACGCGCGCGAGCGATTTTCTCTATTTGCTGTTGCGCGAGGTTTGAGTATTTCTCTCCTCGCAAGTGACGCGCACTTTTGCGTATAGTTTATGAACGTTAATATTCTAAGGTTTTAGGTTTTAGTACGGCGCTATTTATTGCTCGTAGAGAAATACATCAAACCTTCTGGATATCTAGGACTTTTGCGTAGCTTTTATCGCCGAGATTCTCGATTTTTCTTGCTACTTCAGCGAATCACCACCTTCGGCGCTGAGGTTCGCTTCATCCGCTGCAAAAAATCTCGAATCTCTACCTAGCTTGGCGTAACCGCGCTCGAACGATTTTCCGGGTTTTGTACCAAATTTGTGTGGATTTTGGTACAAAGTGCGGAAAATAATTCCGGGTTTTGTACCATTTTTAGGTCAAATTTGGTACAAAGTGCGGAAGTTTTTTCTACGCGCTTTTTAGTGCATAGACCGCGCGAGCGACATGATCTGCTTTTTCGTATAGTCACAGCGGTAGTAGATACTTAAATTATGAATATTTCTACAGATTTCACCACTATTCCAGACAACTTTGCAAAAGCTGCGCCGGAAGAAAACAAGATTAACGGCGTTCCAGTCGTATCTTTTCCATTTTATGTAGACAAGTTGCCTGATTTTGTGCACTACTTGCATTGGCGATTTGTAGACGACGACGCTATACCAGTGTGCGGATTCCAGTGGATTCATTGGGTTGTAGCAAATGTTCCAGTGGAAGCGCTTATGTTTGACTTTAACGACTCGCGCGCTTTGCAAATTCCGCAAGACTTTTCTCGCACAATGCCAACCATGATTCCAGAAGTTGTACAAGGGCGAAACTCGCAAGCTAGCCGATTTGTGGGATGCACGGACCCTTCTATTACTATGCGTTACAACGGTCCGCAGCCGCCAGACAAGGATCACGACTACATGCTAGAAGTGTTCGGTACGCAAAAACCTCTTCCAAATCTTAAAGAGGGCTTCTATCTTAACGAGATGATGAATGAAATCAGGCATTATGATTCGTATGTAGACGTTAACGGATTATATTTGCGAGGAAAAGCTTAGAGTTTAAGGTTTAGAGCTTAAGGTTTAGAGTATAGGGTTTAGGCTTTATATGACTTCGCGCTGGCAAATCGCAAGCAGCTTACGACTAGATGCGCGTGTGTAAAATAGTCAAAAATAAGCAAAACTAATCTAAACAAACAAAATTATCTAAAATAATCAAATAGCCAAAATAATCAAAAATTAGAAAATAGGGGATGCAAATATGGCATGCACAACAATTTTAGTAGGACGCAAAGCGAGCTACGACGGCTCCACGCTTATTGCGCGTAACGAAGACTCCGCAAATGGAGAGTTTAACCCAAAGCGCTTAGTGGTAGTAAAGCCACAAGACCAGCCTCGCGTTTATAAGTCCGTGCTTAGCCACGTAACAGTAGAGCTTCCAGATAATCCAATGCAATACACAAGCGTTCCAAACGCAGACTTGCGCGAAGGAATTTGGGGAGAAGCTGGCGTTAACGAAGCAAACGTGGCAATGAGCGCTACCGAAACGCTTACATCCAACGAGCGCGTGCTGGGCGCAGACCCAATGGTGGAGCTTCAAAAAGCGCAAGGCAAAGAAGGTGACGCTGATTATAAGCCAGAAGTGTCTGGCGGAATTGGCGAAGAAGACTTCTTAACGCTTGTTTTGCCTTATATTCGTAGCGCTCGCGAAGGCGTTGAACGTTTGGGCGCGTTGCTAGAAAAGTACGGCACTTACGAGATGAACGGCGTTGCGTTCTCGGATGTAAACGAGATTTGGTGGATGGAAACTGTTGGCGGACACCACTGGATTGCTAAGCGCGTTCCAGACGAGGCGTATGTTGTTATGCCAAACCAGCTTGGAATTGACGAGTTCGATTTGGAAGATGCTTTGGGAGACCAAGAAGAGCACATGTGCTCGGCTGATTTGCTTGAGTTTATTGAAGAAAACCACTTAGATTTGTCTGTGGAAAACGCTTCGCCGTTTAATCCTCGAGATGCTTTCGGCTCTCATTCGGACGCCGATCATGTGTACAACACGCCGCGCGCGTGGTTTATGGAGCGTTTCTTGAATCCTTATGACGAAGTGTGGGATGGTAAAGATGCGGATCACAAGCCAGATAGCAACGATATTCCGTGGGCGCGTCAGCCTGAGCGCAAAGTGACTGTTGAAGATATTAAGTACGTTTTAAGCTCGCACTATCAGGGAACTGAGTACGATCCTTACGGCAAGCTTGGCGATGAGCATACGCGTCATCTTTTCCGACCAATCGGCATCAATCGCCAAAGCCAGCTTGCTGTTATGCAAATCCGCCCTTACATGCCAGAGCCAATGCGCGCAATTCAGTGGATGGCGTATGGCTCTAACCCGTTTAATGCGCTTGTGCCGTTCTATCCAAATGTAAACGAAACTCCAAAGTATTTGGAAGATACAACTACTCGCGTAACAAGCGAAAACTTCTATTGGGAAAATCGCATTATTGCAGCTCTTGCGGATGCCGCATTTAACGATACTGCAAACGCGATTGAGCGCTACCAAGAAGTTGTTGGTTCGCTTGGTCACGCAATGGTTAAGGCTACGGATGCTGCTGTAGCAGAGCTTCTTGGCGTTGATTTGGCTGATTACGAGCCAGAGCGCGAAGGTTGTGAAGGCAAAGATTGCGATGATTTAGTTCGCGATCCTGAAGCTATTATTGCAGAGCTTAGAAACGAAGACGTGCGCGCGGCTTTGGCTAAAGCAAATGAAGATATGTCTGCAAAGTTGAAGAAAGAAACCGATTCTTTGCTCGATACAGTTCTGTACATAACTAGCATGCGTATGAAGAATGGTTTTAATCGATCCGATCACTAATCGCAAACTGTTATAGACGTTACTAATAACGCGCATAGTTTTAATGTAATATTGCTATACCACGCCTATGCAATCGTATAGTATAAAAATTGTTCATTTACATTAGCTATGCGCGTTTTATTATTGAACGTCTGTTATTGAACACTATCAGCATCAACTAGGCTTTTCGCTTATGAAAGTGGGGAATATGAGCATTCTTGATTCGTTTACTGCACAATTTGGATTGGTTAAAAAAATCGACGCTTTTGGATTTATGGATTATCTAAAGAAGAATCCAAGCGAGCAAAAAAAGCACGGTAAAGTGCTACTTGTTACAGCTGATACTCCTCTTAAGGCTTCTAGAGGAGAGGGCAAAACAACCACCACTATTGCGCTTGTAGACGCGTTGCGCGAACGTGGAGTAGATGCTGCGGCTGTTTTGAGGCAGCCAAGCATGGGAATTACTGCAGCTGGTTCAAAAGGCGGCGCTAGCGGCGGCGGAAAGTCCTCGCTTTCGCACCCAGAGTTGATTGACTGGGGATTGTGCGGAGAAATGGCGGCTATTGAATGCGCGCAAAATTTGCTTGTTTCTTTTGCAGAAAAGGCGATTGACGAGGGTATTTTAGACACGATTTTAGTGCCGCGTGTAAGCGAAGTGCCTTCGCGATCTTTACGTAGCATTGCTGTTGATTTTGGCAAGGGCACGGTTGCGGAGCGCGTTGTGTTAACGCCAACTTGTGAGCTTATGCAAATCGTAGTTCTTTCGCGAAGCATGGAAGAAATAGCAAATCGCGTATCTTCTATGATTGCTGGCACAAAAGACGGGAATCCTGTTAAATTTGGCGATTTTGTTGACTTGTGGCGAATCACAAATATTCTTGCTGATGCTGTAAAGCCTGCAAAAACTGAGACGATTAATGGTTCTCCGATTTACGTTCATTGCGGGCCATTTGCCAACGTTTCGCTTGGTATTCCAAGCCTTGTGAGCGTTGAGATGGCTTGCGCGTTGCACGATGTTGTTGTTGTGGAAGCAGGGTATGGCACGGATGCTGGCGCGCAAAAGTGGCTAGATATTGCTGCTCGCGAGTTTGGGGCAAAGTGGCCTGCTGCTGCGGTTGTTGTTACTCGAGCCACTACTTGGCAAGATGACGAAACTCTTGCATGGCGTTACCCGTTCCACGTTTCGCGCCTTGAGTCGCTTGATATTCCTACTTTCCCTCTTGTTAATTTGTGGGAAGGCGAAGATGAGCAGGTTCCAGATTTGCTTGAGCAAGCTAAGGCTTTGGGATTCCGTAAGCCGATTGTTGGCAATCTTTTCCGAGATGGCGGAGATGGGTTGGCAGATCAGCTAGACGATTTTGTGTCTGTGATTACCGATGATGCTGAAACGAAAGTTCCAGAAAGCCGCCGTGGAAAGTCTCTTCGCGAGCGTATTAATCTGCTTTGCTCCGAGGCGTATGGTGTGCCTGTTGAGCGCGTAATCGATAAAGCAGGTTTTGCTGATTCGTTGAAGGAAGCGCAGGATTTGTGCAATAAGGCTGATGTTGATTTTGATAGTTTGGCTCTTGTTGCTGTAAAGTCGCCAGCAACCATGACGGATGACGACCACGCGCCTGCTGATTCTCGCACTGTAACGCTTAAAAAGGTGGAAGTTCATTCTGGCGCAGGCGTTGTTCAAGTCAACCTTACAGCTTCGCTCACAACGCCAATGCCAAAGATTGTGTGATTTTCCGCTGTGAAATCTTCCGCATTTTGTACGTGATTTAGGTCAAATGTGGTACAAAGTGCGGAAGGTTTTTCCTGATTTTGTACGTGATTTAGGTCAAATGTGGTACAAAGTGCGGAAAAAGTAAACAAACTCGGGCGCATTCTGGCGCATCCTGGAGCATCGAAGTTAAATTATGCAAAAGTGCGGCGCAGCCAATCGCAAGCAAGATCAATCCATTGCTGAACTTCTGGCTGAACAAACTCAGGCAGCACTGCGCCATTTTCATCGCGCTTAGCTGTCTCTTTAACCGCCAAAGCCAAGCCGTGCGGGCCCTTAGGGAACAAATGTGCTTCCACGCTTACGCCAGCTTTAACACAAGCATTAATAAACATAATCGAGTTTTGAACTGGAACCGTTTGGTCCGTAATAGTTTGCCAAACGAACACAGGTGGAGTCTTAGAATCAACGTGATTTTCAAGCGAAAGCTGCTTCACGAGTTGCTCGCGAGTACTAGAATCTACGTCTCCAAAAAGACGGTCGAAAGTTGGCTTATGCGCGTAATCGCCAGCAGAAATCACAGGGTAAGCAAGCATAAGAGCGTTTGGGCGCACGCTATTTGCGTTATATCCATTTGCTTCTTCAACATCGTCGCTAACGCTAGTCGCAAGATTTGCGGCAACATGGCCGCCTGCAGAGAATCCAATAATCGCCACTTTTTGCGCATCTACATGCCATTCTGCTGCATTATTGCGAATCAATTGCATAGCCTGCGCGGCTTCCAAAAGCTGAGTAGGGTGTGCGCTAGGCACAAGCGAGTATCGCAAAACAAAAGCGTGGAATCCAGCGGCAGCAAACTTCATAGCAATAGGCTCTGCTTCTCGATTAGAAACGCGCAAGAATCCGCCGCCTGGCAAAATCAGCACTGCTGGTCGCGTTTGATCCCCTTCGCTATCTAAATTATCGTCTAAAATATATGCAGTTAGAAGCGCGTTACTGCCATCAATGCCTTTAATTTGGCGTTCTATAATCTTCATGGTATCTCTTTTCGTTTTGCGCGATTGCAATTTATGTTAAGCATAATTACTAAGCATAAACTTAAGCATTACTAAGCATAAACTTAAGCATAATTCTAATCAAATATCTTATTTTTAGTGTGCATTATGTGCGTTATTTTATAAATTCGTGTAGAGTCTTAAGAGGTTTTATAAGGAGATTTAAGATGAGCAGTGAAGAAGATAATTTAGGAAAAGTTGTTCTTGCGGCCACTCCGATTGGGAATATGGGAGATGCCTCTGCGCGCTTGATTAATCTTCTAGAAACTGCGGATATTGTTGCAGCAGAAGATACGCGTAGGCTTTACGACCTTGCAAATCGCCTTGGCGTGCATGTTTCTGGGCAAGTTGTTGCGTATCACGATCACAATGAGCGCAATAAGGCAGATGGTTTACTAGACAAGGTTGAGCAAGGCAGCACTGTTCTTGTTGTTTCCGACGCTGGCATGCCTACAATTAACGACCCAGGGCTTGCGATTGTTCGCCGCGCAATAGAGCGCGATTTGCCTGTTACTTGCGCGCCTGGCCCGAGTGCCGTATTGGATGCTTTGGCGCTTTCGGGTTTGCCAACAGATCGTTTTTGCTACGAAGGTTTTTTGCCGCGCAAGTCAGGGGAGCGCATGCAGCATTTGCGCTCGCTTCTTTTAGAGAGGCGAACAATCGTGTTTTACGAGGCGCCGCACAGGATTGCGGAGTCAATGGCAGCTCTTCTTGCAGTTTTTGGAGCAGATCGAAAAATGGCGTTGTGCCGCGAGCTTACTAAGGATTTTGAAGAAGTACGTCGTGGAACTATTGAGCAGATTGCAAAAAGCGTAGAAAATGATCCTCCTCGTGGCGAGATTGTGCTTGTACTTTCGGGCGCTAGCGAAAGTGATGTTGCGCAACAAAACGTTGATTTAAGCGTGGATCAGCTTGCTAAAATGGCTTGCGATCTTTCGCAAAACGAGGGCTTGCGAATCAAAGATGCTATAACTCGAGTTGTTTCACAAAATCCTCTTTCAGACGGCTCTTTTGCTAATCGTAAAGAAGTTTATGCAGCTTGCTTAAAAATCAAGGAAAATGTGGACAACTAAGTAGGAAATTAAGCCAAAAATGTGCAAATGTGGAAAAGTTGCATCAATAAAAGCGAAAAATGTGCAAATGTGGAAATTAAGCAGCAATTAATCCCCATTTTTTGCATATTCGTATGCTTCTAAAAGCACATCTAGACTTTGTTTAACGCCTGGCCCTCCTTGCTGAGATATGTATTCGAGCATTTTTGCGTCCGCGACTGGGTTTGCAACAACCCATTTTCTTAATTCAGGCACGTTCTTAGCAATATGCCATAGCACGTCTTTGCTTGTGTTTTCGCAGCACGCGACTTGCGCAGTGAGCACAATTGGCGGTTTTGGCGGCATTGCGCTCGCTTTATAATTCTTAATATTTTCTCTAATAGTCATAAAGAATATTGTCCTTGTCTATTATGTATTTAATCCACTCTTTTGCCTTCGCAGCTCCTGGAAAATAAGGATTGCTGTCTATGATTTTTTCGCAATCTTTAAAACTGGTGTTGTATTTTTGCGCCAATTCGCACACAGTATCTACTCTTCTTATTTCTTCGTAAATGTTTTTTGATGGCGTTAGTGCAATGTCGCAAATAGTTCGCGCTGGAGAAGTTACGTGCAAGTCTTTAATCACCCTTTGTTCTTTTTTCATTAGTTTTCTTCTAAACACTTGTAGTCGGTGATCGTACGGCTTTATTCGATAATGACTTTTGGATATTATCTCTAGTATGTTTGGGATTTTTCCGCCAAGCCAAATCCAAGATGCTGTAAATGCGCATGCAACTGTTCCGTTTGGAAGCAGATTTTTTAGCACGTTGCATCGTCCTTCTGGGGTTTTTGCGGTAGATTGTGTAAATCCAGTGCGTATTGAAACGTTGTTGAATGCTCCAAAATTGCATAGTTTCTTCATGCTTAGTGGCCCTGGTAGGTGTTTTGTGTCTATAAGAATAGGCAGCTCCTCGTTTTGTTTTTCCGAAAATAAAATCATCTCTTCGTTTTTGTAGTCTTTGTAGTTTTCGTATTCTTCGTATTCTTCGCGAGTTTTGTATTCTTTGCGTCTTTTGTAGTCTTTTATTGCTTTTTTATTTTTTTCGTCATTGTGTATTGTGCGTTTTTTGTTCAACGTTGAAGTGCTCATGTTTCTCCTTTCTGCGTAATGTGCTTAATACGCCAACTTTTTAGTGCTGTAATGTTTTAGTGCCGTAATTCTGTAATGTTCTGCTGTTCTAGGTTTTAATCTTCTAAGTTTTATACACAATATCGTGTTTTACTTTTTTGTCTACGCGATTTTTCGTAATTGTGGAAAAGTGGATTTTTAGTTTTTTACATCAAAAAATGTGACTATATGTGACTAAATCATATGTGACTAAATGTGGTTGTGTACGATTGCGCTTGATTACACGCGATTATGCTTGATTTATCTACTTTGCTATGTGATTTTTATAGCGATTTTTATAGCTATTTTTTAGTGTGATTTTTCGGCGTGTTATTTAATGTGTCCTCGCTGAACAAGATAATATTTGGCTATGAGTCATATTTTGGTGAATGTTGCATGGCCTTACGCAAATGGCCCTCGTCATATTGGTCACGTTGCAGGATTTGGTGTACCTTCCGACGTGTACGCGCGTTACGAGCGCATGAAGGGAAACAGCGTGCTTATGGTTTCTGGAACAGACGAACACGGCACGCCGATTTTAGTTGAGGCAGATAAAGAAGGCGTGAGCGCGCAAGAGCTTGCAAACCGCTATAATAGCGTGATTACTAAAGATTTGTGCGATTTGGGTTTAAGCTACGATTTGTTTACGCGCACAACAACAGCAAATCATGAGCATGTTGTTCAAGAGATGTTCCGCCAGTGCCTTAAGAATGGTTATATTTACAAGGGAACTCAAAAGGTTGCGATTTCGCCTTCTACAGGCCGCACTCTTCCAGACCGCTACATTGAGGGCACATGCCCGATTTGCGGCGCGGACGGCGCCAGGGGCGACCAGTGCGATGCTTGTGGAAACGAGCTGGACCCAGACGAGCTTATTAATCCTGTTTCTAAGATTAACGGCGAAACTCCGCGATTTGAAGAAACAGAGCATTACTTCCTTGATTTGCCTGCTTTAGCAAACGCAAACTTGGAGTGGCTTAATTCCAGGGATGGTTGGCGTACAAATGTTATTAACTTCTCAATTGGTCTGTTTAAGGAAGTTAAGCCTCGAGCAATTACGCGAGACATTGATTGGGGCATTCCAGTTCCTGTAGAAGGCTGGATTGATAACCCAAATAAGCGCTTGTACGTGTGGTTTGACGCCGTTATTGGCTACTTGTCTGCATCCATTGAGTGGGCGCGTAGGCAGGGCAAGCCAGACGCTTGGCGCGATTGGTGGTGTGACCCTAAGTCTCCTGGCTACTACTTTATGGGCAAAGATAACATTACTTTCCATTCTCAAATTTGGCCTTCAGAGATGCTTGCGTATAACGGCGCTGGCTCTAAAGGTGGCGAGTCTGGCGTTTATGGCCCACTTAACATGCCAGAGCAGGTTGTTGCTTCCGAGTTTATGACCATGGAAGGCAAGAAGTTCAGCTCTTCGCGCGGAATTGTGATTTACGTTAAAGACATTTTGGCGCGCTACCCAGTGGATGCTGTGCGCTACTACATTTCCGTTGCGGGTCCAGAAAATTCCGATGCCGACTTTACTTGGGCAGAGTTCGTTCGTCACAATAACGAGGAGCTTGCAGCAAGTTGGGGCAATCTTGTTAATCGTGTTGCAAATTTGATCAATAAGAATTTTGGAGAGATTCCGCCGTTGGATGAAAATTCAATGACAGATATGGACCGTGCGCTTTTGGATCAAACTTCTAACGCTTTTGAGATTGTTGGTGGTTTGATTGAGCGTCATCATCAAAAGAATGCTCTTAATGAGGCTATGCGCGTTGTGTCGGATATCAACAAGTATATTTCTGCCACGGAGCCTTGGAAGATTAAGGATGACGAGTCTCGTCTTGGAACTGTTTTGCATGTTGCTGCACAAGCTGTTTCGGACGCTAATCATTTGCTTGCTCCATTCTTGCCTCATTCTGCGCAAAAAGTTTGGGAAGCTCTTGGTGGAACGGGAGTGTTCTCGCCGCTTCCAAGAATCGAAGAGGTGAGCGACTTAGATAATCCAGATTTTAAGTACCCGATTATTACTGGCGACTATGAGCTTGGAAAGACTGTTCATCCATGGGAAAGTGAGCCGTTGGTTACTGGTACTCCTGTTGCTAAGCCAACCCCGATTTTTGCCAAGATTCCTAAAGAGGCGATTGATGAGGAGCTTGAGCGTTTTGAGTCTGCTCTTGCTGCTCGTCGTAAAGCTGACGAAGAAAGATTGGCTGCAGCTAAAAAATCGTTGGAATCTGAGTGATTTTAGCGGAAAATTTTAAGGCATAGTGACGTATATAACAAAAAATTGGCATACTGCCAGGAATATGAAAAAATTTTCAGGAAATTTTTAGTTTATATGCGTGTTTTGCGAGAAAAATGTGGTTATAATGAATATTGCTGATGGTTCTTCCATCAGTGAGGTTCGTTCGCGAACCCCATAACTGAAACCTTCTTCTCTCTTTCTCTCTGCCCCGGTGGGTTTTCTCTTTCCCACCGGGCTTCTTTTTATCTTTTTCAAGCTCTTGCTGCTTACTCACACTTCCCGAAAATGTTGCTCAAAACTCTGTGAATCAGCTACAAACGCACTACATGATTACGCAAAGCTAGGTGGAGATTCGAGATTTTTCGCACTGAATGAGATGAACCTCAGCATCTTTGATGGTGATTCATCGAATGAAGAAGAAAAATCGAGAATCTCGGTGATAAAAACCACGCAAAAGTTCTAGACATTCAGAAGGTTTGATGTATTTCTCTACGAGCAATAAAAGAGGAGCGTAGCGACGGGATTTGCGAGGAGAGAAATACTCAAACCTCGCGCAATACCAGGTAAGGAATTGTATTCAGGCAGGCAATCGTTCGCGCGGTCTAAGCGCGCGAACGTCTTCGCCGCGCAGAAGCAGTGCTTCTGCCTTGAGCGGCTCAGCGAATCGAAGTGCATTCGCGCGCTACGCTATTCCTCACGGCTATTAGTAGCCGTTCGGCTGATTTGGCATGTAAAGTCCAGTGGACTTTACATTTGAGCCAAATCACGCTTTGAAGGAGCTTGAAATGCGTTATGCAATTTCAAGCTCAGTCAAAGCGCCCATGCAAGTCGATTCGCAGCCCTCCTACACACCAAATAGGGAAGCGCACAACCCCAAATATGGAAGCGAATAAAACAAAAAACGCAGATTGCATTTGTAATTTGCGAATGCAATCTGCGTTTGTAAATCAGCTCGCGCTAAATCAAGCTAAATCAAGCTAAATCAAGTTTAGCGGCAGCGCTTTGTAAGTGGCGTCCATGGGTCAAGCATTACAGGCTCTTGATCCAGTATGGCTCGCGTTGCTTCATCAAGATACTTCTTGTTAATAATGATTTCGGTAACGTAGCGGTCAAACCACTGCGCGGATCCAACGTAGTATCCATCTTCGCCGTTATCTTTGCCCCAGCTGTTTTCAATCTTCCAGCGGTCTGGCTCGCCATCTTTATTAAGATTTACGCCAGTAAAGGTCATTGCGTGGTTGCCTGGGCAATCCATATACTCCAAACCTTTAGCTTTGTCGAATGTAAACTCTACATCGAATAGCTCGTCTACGCGCACAACTGCTGGGTCAAAGAAGCCCTCTTGCCTTAGCGAGAATTGCGTGCAATCGCAAGCGAACCAAATTGGGTGTCCGTCTTTTAGCTGATCCACAGCGGCTTTGCGGAACACTTCTAGCGCAACGTTTGCAAACTCCATTTCCTTAGTCTCCGCAACGTTTGTTGTGTACTTGAGTTGGTAGAGCTTGTTGAACGGAGTGCGTTCCATTGGGGAGTTGCACAAGCTTACAAAGTCGTTTACGTCTACCGGCACGTACTTCTTTGCAAACTCGAGTGGTGTAATGCCGTATTCGCAAATCATTGGGCGATCGTCTTTGCCGCTCTTTGGCTTATCGTCCTTCTTTTCGCCGCCCTTAGATTCACTATTTTCGCCGCTCTTTTTATCGTCCTTCTTGTCGTCGTCATCTTTAGTGCGCGCAAAGAAGTCAAAACGCTCTGGTGGCTCGCCTAGTGCGATTGCAGTCATGCGGTATACGGTTTCCAAGTCGCGAATCTTCATTTTTCGCAACTCTTCCATAGAAGTGCCATTCTTGTGTGCCTCGCGCAATTCGCATGCAAACTCGCGAAGCTTGCTATTAATGTATTGCACGAATGCTTCGGAATCGGTAGCGTTTTGCGAATCTGGGTATGCGCTCTTTGGCATAAGTCCGTACTTGTTTACCAAGTTAACGAACATTTGCCACCATCCGCCGTCGTCAATCGGACCGTAGTTAATGCTCTCAAAAATTCGGCTATCTAATGTCTCATCTAAAGTCGCCAAAACGTTTTCCAAGTATGCGTTTGCTTTTTCAATCTTGTCCCAGAAGAACAAGTAGCTTTCGGAAAACTCAAAGTCTTCTAGATTCCACTTATGCATAAGCTCGTAGCGCAAAGTGTTAAGCGATGCAAACATCCAGCAACGTCCAGAATGCTGCTGATTTGTTATTGTTCCTTGCTTTAGTTCTATAGAAAATTCGCGTGGAAGTGCGCGCTGACCCTGGTAGCTTGTTGCTGCTTTAAGAACGCCGCTCGATACCGAAGCGTTTGCTGCTACTCGATTTGCTCGCTGTTCGTTAAAATGCTTAGAATATTCGCGCACGTCGTTTAGCGTAACGGCTTTTACGTTTTCAGACATATATCTCCTTTATCTTGTTAAAAACAGTGAATAAGCGTTATTGTAGCTTGCTCAATGCACGAGTCGCGTTTTGCGCGGCTTTAAGTAGTTCGTTAGTGTTTTAGTTTGTGAGTGTTTGTGTTTCGTTTATGTAAAATATGCATTTTTATGTGTTTATGGCGATTTGCGCAACTAATTTTCGTAAATTTTAAGTAACTTCGTTAAATATTTTGATATTTTGCCAATTTTATGTATTAATTTTGGTTAAGATTACTATTTATTACGTGTTATTACATGTTTATTTTAAGCAATGTACATAGGTTAGCTAAAAATATACTAATTACACGTCCAAATTATTAGGGCTTACTTAAGTGTGCCTTAAACGCTTATGATTTGCCTTTTTAATTAGTGATTAAATGATGGCAGTGTGCAAGCGTAAGTTTGCAGTTACCAGATGGAGGTAACAATGTTTAGACGTAGAAAAGAGTCACAATGATACGATACATCGTTAAACGATGCCTGAATTATGTTGTGATGCTGTTTGTGTCCGTATCCATGACGTATTTCTTGGCAAGTGCATTTATGGATCCGAGATCGAACTATATGTCTAGGCATCCGCATCCGCCAATTCCTTCGATTAACCGTTCTTTGGATTTAGCAAATATTAACGACCAAACTCCAGTTATTACAAGGTATTTGCGTTGGATTACTGGTGTTCTTACTCGTTGGGATTGGGGATTAAGCCCAGAGCAAGCGCCTGTTGGTCCTGCGATTGCTGCGCGAATCGGTGCATCGGTGCAGCTGGTTACATGCGCAACTGTTCTTGGTATTGTTTTAGGCGTTAGCGTTGGTGTTTATACTGCTATTCGCCAATATAAGTGGCAAGACAGGGTTCTTAACTCTATTGCTACGTTCTTGCTTGTTGTTCCAGCCGCCGTGTTTGGATTACTTATTGTTTTAGCTGCAATCAGCATTAATAACGCTGCTGGTTCTCGTTTGTTCTTTGTTACTGGATTACATTCCTACCAGGGTTCTAATCCTATTGCTTTTATTCTTGACTTCTTGCAGCATTTGATTTTGCCAACAATTGTTATGACCGTTCCTGGCATGGTTGGCTACCATCTTACGCAGCGCACCTATTTGCTCGATACTATGAATGCTGATTACGTTCGTACTGCTCGCGCTAAGGGTTTGCCTCTAAATGTGGCTATTCGTCGTCACGCTTTGCGTACTTCTTTGATTCCTACTGCCGTAGACGTTGCCTTCTCTATTGCAGGCGTGTTTACGGGCGCTGTGATTACTGAAACCGTGTTTGCAATTAACGGTTTGGGTAGCTACTTCGTACAAACTATTTCTAATAACGACATTAATGGTTCTGTTGCTATTGCTGCGTTCGGAGCCGTGTGTACTTTGGCCGGAGCCTTGTTGGCAGATATCTTCTCCGCTTGGCTTGATCCTCGTATTCGTTTGAGCTAATTGCGCAATAGTGTAGGTGTATTGATATGAGTAAAAAAGATGTATCTTCAAAGGCTCAAGAGTCTGCTGCCGATAAAAAGGCAACTGCTAATTCTTGGGGTAATTTTAAGCGCACAGGCAAAATAACGCTTTATACGCGCCGCTTCTTTAGGCGTCCATCCGCTGTTGTTGGCTTAGTTTTACTTGTTCTCTTGATTCTTCTTGCTTTGTTTGGCTCTAAGATTAGCAAGTGGGGCTACGACGAGCCTGATTTTACGGCTCTTGCAACTCCTCCTAGCGCCGAGCATTGGCTTGGAACTACGCCTGGCGGATCAGACATGTATGCAATGGTTGTTCGCGGACTTGGTCGCTCGCTTTCTATTGGTATTGTAAGCTCCATTTCGATTACGATTATTGCTGCTTTGGTTGGTACTGCTATCTCTTACTTTGAAGGTTGGTTTGAGCAGGTTGGCATGTGGCTTCTAGACATGCTTTTGATTGTTCCATCCTTCTTGCTTATTGCTTTGATTGTTAGCTCTGCTACTGGCGGCAACGACTGGTTGTGGCTTGCGTTTGGCATGACTTCCTTTGGTTGGATTGGTTACGCTCGTACGCTTAGAACTTTGACTTTGAGCTTGCGCGAACGCGAATATGTGCGTGCTGCTAAGTTTGAAGGCGTTTCTTCGTTCCGCATTATTGTTCGCCACCTTGTTCCAAATCTTGGTTCCGTTTTGATTATTAACACGGTTCTTGGTGTTATCGGCGCAATCAATGGCGAAACAGCATTGAGCTTCTTGGGTCTTGGTATTAAGGCTCCAGATACTTCTTTGGGTACTCTTCTTAACGTTGGTCAAAGTAGCGTTATGACGTCTCCTTGGGTTCTTTTGGTTCCTTCTGCGGTTTTGGTTGTTTTGACTTTCTCCGTTCAGCTTATTGGAGATGGCTTGCGCGATGCGATTGATCCATATTCTAGGTCTGTTGGTAAGGCCGAGTAAGGCTTGTTGGAGGTTTAAACATGACTGATATGGGTAATAACGCAAATAAGGAAGACTTTGCAATGGAAAATCAGAACAACGAACCACTTCTTTCTGTACGCAACTTGCAAATTAGCTTTGCTTCGGAAGCTGGTACAGTCCACGCTGTTCGCAATATGAACTTTGATTTGTATCGCGGCAAAACAATTGGTATTGTTGGCGAATCTGGATCTGGTAAGTCTGTTACTTCTTTGGCTGTTATGGGCTTGCTAGATAAGAATGCTTCTGTTAAGGGTTCTGTTGTTTATAAGGGCGAAGAGCTTTTAACAAAGTCTGATGCAGAGATGAGTAAGATTCGCGGTAAGAACATTGCAATGGTGTTCCAGGATCCTCTTTCTGCTTTAACTCCAGTGTTCTCTATTGGAGATCAGCTTAAGGAAGCTTTGGTTATTCATAATCCAAATATGACCGAAGATCAGATTCGCGATCGCTCTATTGAGCTTCTTAACTTGGTTGGTATTACTAAGCCAGCTGAGCGCTTAAAGGCTTTCCCTCATGAGTTTTCTGGCGGCATGCGTCAGCGCGTTATGATTGCAATGGCAATTGCTAACAACCCAGATATTATTATTGCTGATGAGCCTACTACCGCTTTGGATGTTACGATTCAGGCTCAGGTTTTGGATGTTTTGAAGAAGGCTCAGAAAGAAACTGGCGCCGCAATGATCTTCATTACTCACGATTTGGGCGTTATTGCTGGCGTTGCAGACGAAGTTATTGTTATGTATGCGGGTCATTTGGTTGAGCATAATAGCGTTGAGGAGATTTTTGCTCACCCAACTCAGCCATACACAATCGGTTTGCTTGGCGCTGTTCCGCGCGTTGATCAAAAGCGTACTCGCCGCTTAACTCCAATCTCTAAGCCAACAATGGATATGTTGATTGCAGAAGAAAAGAGTGGCGATACCAGCGATATGATGGGCCTTGAGGCAGAAAGCGAAACTGTTCGCGCGATGCTTCACGCAGAAACCGAAAAAACGATTAAGCCAATGTTTGAAGGCATTCCTCGCGAGGATCGCAAGGTTGTTTTGGATGTTAAGGGCTTAGTTAAAACATTCCCAATTACAGGTGGCGGTTTCTTGCGACGTAAGGTTGGCGAAGTTCGCGCTGTTGATGGCATTGACCTTGAGATTCGCGAAGGCGAAACTGTGGCTCTTGTTGGAGAATCTGGTTCTGGTAAGTCAACTACTTTGATGGAAATCATGAGCTTAAAGAAGCCAGAAGCTGGCTCTATTACAGTTTTTGGCACCGAGCTTAACGATAAGTTGACTAAAGAGCAGCGTCGCGAGCTTCGTTCTAAGATTCAATATGTGTTCCAGGATCCTATGAGCTCTCTTGATCCTCGTATGCTTGTTTATGATATTTTGGCAGAGCCTCTTCATGTTCAAAAGAAGTCGAAGGAAGAGATTCGTCAGCGTATTGCGGAGCTTATGCAGCTTGTTGAGCTAAATCCAGATCAGGTTGATCGCTTCCCAACGCAGTTCTCTGGTGGTCAGCGTCAGCGTATTGCTATTGCTCGCGCTTTGGCTGTAAACCCTAAGCTGCTTCTTCTTGATGAGCCTGTTTCGGCTTTGGATGTTTCTATTCAAGCTGGAATTATTAACTTGCTTGAAGATTTGCAAGACAAGTTGGGTGTTGCTTACTTGTTTGTGGCTCACAACATGGCGGTTGTTCGTCATATTTCTAGCCGAATTGCTGTTATGTACCACGGACGCATTGTTGAATCTGGCGAAACGGATGAGGTATTCGATAATCCTAAGCACCCGTACACTAAGGCTTTGATTAGCGCTGTGCCAATTCCAGACCCTGTTATTGAGAAGAATCGTAAGCGTATTATTCTCAACGAAGAAGATTCGTTTGATGACGTTGCAAGCGTCTGATTCTAATCTTTTGTGAATACGCCTAAACTTTTGTTTAGGGCAAGTTTGATCGCGTGTGTTATGCAAGACACACGCGATTTTTGTTACAGGCGCATAAATTCTAAAAAAAGTAATATATTTTGTTTTTTAATCAAAATAAACTAAAAAATTTTCTGTTTTGCTGTTTTCTGCATTTAATTTTCTTTTTTCTGGATTAAATCTTAAGTAACAAAAGCTTAAATTCAGCATTTGTTAAAAAAGTCGTAACACAAAATGTCAAAAGATTAGATATACTCTACACACATACCAGAAAGTGGACATCATTTCTGGGGAATGAGAGGAATCATGAAAAAAACTAATGCAGGTAAATTAACTGTATTCGCCGCAGCTGCACTTTCTGTTGCAATGCTGCTCGGCGCTTGTGGTGGTACAACCGCCACTACGGCAGATAAAGCTAAGGGCGGAATGACCGAAGAGCCAGCCGCAGGTGTGGATACTTCCTACACTGGCGCTCTTCCAATGCCTAAGGTTGACAAGCGTTACGACAATCCACAGCCTCGTGACAATGTTAAGGATGGCGGTACTTACACGTTCTCGCTTTCCGACATGGGTCCAAACTGGAACTACGCTTCTAACGACGGTAACACCGCTTATATGGCCACTTTGTGGGGCTTCTACCAGCCATCGCTTCCTTATTACGATACCGTTAAGGGCGAGAAGGTTAAGTACAACCCTGATTACATTACTTCTGTTAAGAAGGTTAGCGACAAGCCACTCGTAGTTCAGTACGATTTGAATCCAAAGGCTAAGTGGAACGACGGCACAGACATTGATTACACTGCTTTTAAGGCCACTTGGGAAGTTATGAATGGCAAGAACGAAGCCTACTCCGTTCCATCTCACGAGGGCTACGACTGCATTGAGTCCGTTGAGCAGGGCGCAAATCCTAAGCAAGTAATCGTTAAGTACAATAAGCCATGCGCAACTTGGGAATTGCTTTTCGCTCCATTGGTTCATCCAAAGGCAACCGATCCAACCGTGTTCAACCAGGGTTGGGTAGGTAATCCTCACAACGAGTGGGGCGCAGGTCCATTCGAGATTCAGTCCGCAACCGAAGATAAGGTTGTTTTCGTGCGCAATCCAAAGTGGTGGGGCAAGAAGGCAAAGCTTGACAAGGTTGTTGTAAAGCGTATGGAAGATACCGCTGCAATGAACGCCTTCCAGAACGGCGAAATCGATTCCGTGGATTCCATCTCCACCAAGGATAAGGTTAAGGCTGCTCGTAGCGTTAAGGGCGCTCAGCTCCGTTACGGCTACAGCACCAAGATTCGTGTTATTAACTTAAACGCAAAGGCTGGCGCATTCAAAGACAAGGCCGTGCGTAAGGCCGTTGTCCAGGCATTCGACGTTGCCACCTACAACAAGATTCAGTTCCAGGGTATGAACTGGAAGAGCGAGCAGCCAGGTTCGGAGCTTCTCTCCATGTTCCAGGCTGGCTACAAGAACAACCTCCCAGCTGATGGTAAGTTCAACGTAGAAAACGCTAAGAAGACTCTTGAGGCCGCTGGCTACAAGATGGGCAAAGACGGCTACTATGCTAAGAATGGCAAGACCGTTCAGTTCACATTTACCTTCTTCGGCGATGACTCCACTCAGGCAGCTCTTGCTAACGCATTCCAGGCCATGATGAAGAAGGCTGGAATGAAGTGCAAGACTGTAAACAAGCCTGCTTCTAAGTTCTCTAAGACTGTAAGCTCCTTCGACTTCCAGGTGCTTCCAATGGCTTGGGTTTCCCAATCCCCATTGAGCTTCTTGGCATCCGCTTCCCAGGTCTACGGTTCTAAGAGCGATTCCAACTTTACTGGTACTGGCAGCAAGAAGATTGATGCCCTGCTCGCCAAGGTTGGCAAGACCTACGATTACAAGGAACAGACTGCATTGAGCAACAAGGCTGAGTCCATGGCTCTTGCTGAGTATGGCACGCTCCCAGTTTCTGCTCCTCCAACCTACCAGGCATACAAGAAGGGCTTTGCTAACGGCGGTCCTGCTGGATATGCTAACGTTTTTGTTGAAAACATCGGTTGGCAGAAGTGAGTAAATTTGTAGCGATGATTCGCGCAAGTTTACTAAGCTGATTGCTTAACTTATAGCATGTGGCGTGTGGTCTTTGGCTGCACGCCACATGCTTTTGCTGTAATCGCGTGCGTGTGCTTGCGCAGAAAATAGTCGCGTAAAAAATAGTCGCGTAAAAAATAGTCGCGCAAAAATAAACTCAGAAAAATAGTATAAACTTAATAAAACTTAATAAAAAATAAATCGCGAAGTCAAAAATAAGGGAGAATCTAGCGCATGTATGTAAATCCAAATAAACGCAAAGACGCAAGCAATGTGCGCTGGGTTTTGCAATATTGTAAGCCAGATATGTGGAGAGTAGGCGTATCGCTAGTTCTTTTTACTATAAACGACACAATGGCAATGACAATGCCTCTGCTTTCGGGCTTTATTGTAGACAAAGTCATTATTGGAAAACAGCATGATTTGCTTGCTTTTGTATGCGTGCTAATGGTTGCAATGATGATTGTTCGCGTTGGATCAAGGTATATCTACCAGCTTCAAATGGAAAGATTCGGCCAAAACGCCGTGTATCGCCTTGTAAGCGACGAGTACGAGAAGCTGCATTCACTTGACTTTACGTACTTTAATCACACGCGCACAGGCGACATTATGAGCCGCATGACTTCGGATACGGACGCGATTCGCCACATTTTAAGCTGGGTGTCTTATATGGCGCTGGATTGCTTAGTAATGTTTGTGTTTGCGCTAATTATAATGTTTTCAATCCAATGGCAGCTAGCTCTAGCACTTATGGCAATTACACCATTTTTATTCTGGCTTGCAAAGCTTATGGGCAAGAATGCTAGGCCGAAGTTCCTTGCGATTCGCGAATCGTTTGCACGCATGAATTCAATGGTGGAAGAAAACATTGAAGGTAATCGCGTTGTAAAAGCTTTTGTTCGCGAGCCTTTTGAAACAAAGAAATTCGACGATTGCAACGAAGACTACTTTAATCGCAATATTACGCTTGCAAAAAACACGCAAAAATACATGCCATGGCTGGACGGTATGGGCTTTGCGCTGGAGCTTGTAACAGTAGGATTTGGCGGATGGCTTGTGCTTAATGGAAGCATGACTTTAGGCGCGTTTGTAACGTTTAACAGCTTCCTTTGGATGCTCCACATGCCAGTAAGAATGGTTGGGTGGCTTATTAATGATTGGCAGCGATTCAACGCAGGATGCGTAAATATTCGTAAGCTTCTTACGCAAGAATCGCATATTGATTTGCCATCTACATCTGCGGAAAATCTTAAAGTTAAGGGGCGCGTAACTTTTGAACACGTTGATTTTGCGTTCCCAGATGATCTTGATTCACCAATTTTAAGCGATATTGATTTAGATGTTCCAGCAGGCACAAAGCTTGGAATCTTAGGAGAAACGGGGTCTGGAAAGTCAACGCTTGTAAGTCTTATAGCGCGTTTTTATGACACTACGAGCGGTCGCGTTTTGATTGATGGAAAAGACGTGCGCGAATGGCCTCTAGAAACTGTTAGAAATCAAGTTAGCATAGTCGCGCAAGAAACATTCCTGTTTTCCGATACGATTGCAGGAAATATTAGCTTTGGATTGCCTCAAAACGAGGAAAATTGCAAAGAGTTAGATAACACTATTAGGCGCATGGCAAGAATCGCAGATGCAGACGATTTTATTATGAGTATGCCAGAAGGCTACGAAACTGTTGTAGGAGAACGAGGAGTTGGCCTTTCGGGCGGTCAAAAGCAGCGCTTAAGTCTTGCTCGCGCGCTAGCTAATAATCCCGCAGTCTTAATTATGGACGATACAACTTCTGCAGTAGACATGGAAACTGAGGAGCATATTCAAAAAGAGCTAAAAAAGTTAGACTGCTTGCGAACAGTAATCACAATTGCTCACAGAATCTCATCTGTTAAAGACGCAGACATGATTGTTGTGCTAGATCACGGCAAAATCGTAGAGCGCGGAACACATGAGCAGCTTGTTGCGTCGCATGGAAGATATTGGGAAATCTATAAAAAGCAGCTTGGTATGCAAACAGGCAAAGCTTTGGGATTTGAAGATTCACACGAGGCTAAGGGGGAGTAGAATGGCGCAGCGCAACACTTATAGAGAAGACGAAGGCCAAGAAGAGCACGTAAATTTGCACGAGTTGATGCGCGTTCGCAAATATATAAAGCCGTACGTATGGCAGCTAGTCAAAATAGTTTTAGTTGTTATTAGCGGAAGTTGCATTATGACAGTAACTCCAATGATTACAAAAACACTTATAGACGTAGTTTTGCCTAATAAAAACGTTTCTTATTTGTACGCGCTTATTGCATTGTTTGGCGTGCTTATTGTGCTGTATGAGCTTGGGTTAGCCTACAGAACGCTTGCAATTACGCGACTCGGTCAAATGATAATTAAAGATATGCGGCGAGATATTTTTACGCACGTGCAATCGTTATCGTTTGATTACTTCGATTCGCGCCCACACGGCAAGATTTTGATTCGCATAGTAAACTACATAAACACGCTTTCCGACACGCTTTCTTCTGGTTTAATCAACGTGTTTTCCGATGTTTTTGTGCTAATCATTACACTAATCGCAATGTTTGCTCTGGATTGGCGAATGGCATTGTGGAGTCTTGTATTATTCCCAGTTTTTATAATCTGGACTCGCACTTTGCAAATTTTGCAACGAAAAGCGTCTAAAAAACTATCAAATAAGCAAAGCAATCTTAACGCATATTTGCACGAATCAATCGCAGGCGTAAAAACCACTCAGACTTTTGCGCGCGAATCGGAGCAATACGCTACATTCCAAGATCAGCAGTCGGGAGTTAGAAAAGCGTGGATGCAAAATGTTAGAGTGCAAATGCTGCTTTGGCCTGGAGCTTCGATTATTGAAAGCGCAGCAATTTCGCTGCTCTACTATGTTGGCATAACAAACGCGAGCAGTATGAACATAAGCACGGGTACGCTTATAGCATTTGTGTGGTATTCGAGCACTTTCTGGGAGCCAGTTGTAAACATTGGTAACTTCTACACGCAACTTGTAACATGCTCAGTGTATTTGGAGCGCATTTTTGAGACTTTAAGTATTAAGCCAAATATTGTAGATAAGCCAGATGCAAAAGAATTGCCGAAAATTAAAGGCAAGGTTGACGTAAACGATGTTGTTTTTCGCTACGAAGAGGGCGGAAAGCCGATTTTGAATTTAGTTGACTTGCACGTTGAGCCTGGAACTACGGTTGCTCTTGTTGGCCCTACTGGGGCGGGCAAAACAACGCTTGTAAGTCTTCTTTCTAGATTCTACGACGTTTCCGAAGGCTCAATCACCATTGACGGATACGATGTGCGTTCAATAACGTTAGCATCTTTGCGCAAACAAATGGGCGTTATGCTTCAAGACAGCTTTATATTTAGCGGAACTGTTAAAGAAAACATTCGATACGGCAAGCTTGACGCAACGGACGAAGAGATTGAGGCTGCGGCTCGAGTTGTTCACGCTCACGAGTTTATTGAAGAATTGCCTAATGGCTACGATACTAAGATTGAAGAGCGAGGAGCTACTCTTTCTGCAGGCCAAAGGCAGCTTATATCGTTTGCGCGCGTGCTTTTAGCAGACCCGCGAATTTTGATCCTAGACGAAGCAACAAGCAATATAGATACGCGTACAGAAGAAGCTTTGCAAGCAGGATTAGCTCAATTGCTTAAAAATCGCACTTCTTTTGTGATTGCACACAGGCTTTCTACAATCGAGAATGCGGATTTGATTTGCGTGATTGACCATGGGCAAATCGTAGAGCGCGGAAGTCATGAGCAACTTATGGCGCAAAAAGGTGCGTATTACAGACTTGTGGAATCGCAGTATGCTGCGATTAGTGCTGCGATTCAATAAGCGCAAAAGTTGCGTTGTAAGTCGCGTTAAATATGCGACTACACTTGTAAATCATGAGTAAGCATCATCGCGAACATAATTGGGCGCCTTCTTTAACAGAGCAGTCTGAAATATGGCAGAATCTAATTAAAGAAGGCATAACAATCGCAGACGACCACACGCATATGCTAAGCGTAGTGGATTTTGCAAAAAATCTTAATCAAGAATTAGAGCAAAAAGGGCGAGATTTAATAGCTGAGCCTAGCGCAAACGACTTAGTAAATAGTGCAAAAGCATCAGGCGTTTCTAAAATGATTGAAGTTGGATGCGAATACCCAGATTGGCAACCAACAATAGATTTTGCGGCAGATTACGCGGATTGCGTACGCGCTGCAATAGCGATTCACCCAAACGAAGCGCCTTTACACGGCCATAGGGGAGCAGAAGGGCCAGACGGCTTGCCAGTAGTTTATAAGCCGTATCACGATATTCCATTTGACGAAGCGATGCAACACTTGCGCTCGCTAGTAATAGAGCATCCAAAAGAAGTAGTTGCGATTGGCGAGACGGGATTAGACTATTTCCGCACAGGTGAACGCGCAAGAATTTACCAACGCGACTCGTTCCGCGCGCATATAGCGCTTGCAAAAGAGCTTAATTTGCCGCTTCAAATTCACGATAGAGATGCGCATAGCGATGTTGTAGAAATTTTGCTAAAAGACGGAGCGCCAGAGCGCACAGTGTTTCACAGCTATTCTGGCGGAAAAGACTTAGCTCAAGTGCTAAAAGAAAACGGATGGTACGCAAGTTTTTCTGGAACGATTAGTTATAAGGGCAACGAGGATTTGCAAGAGTCTGCGCGAATCATTGGCAAAGACCACATAACTGTTGAAACGGATGCGCCGTACCTTACGCCGATGCCTTACCGCGGGCGGCCTAACGCGCCGTATATGGTGCCTTACACTCTTGAATCGTTAGCAACCGCGCTTGATTGTTCTTTGATGGAGGTAGCAAAGTCAACCTTAAAAACAACGCATGAAGTTTATGGTTTTTAAAATTTAGGCGTTAATCACGCTTAAATTAGCCCTTATTTTTCAAGGATTCTGCGGCAATTTTGCGCTATATATCTGTTGTTGTATACAATATTTAGGTACAAATAAATAAAACTGTAAGTGGTAAGACCGTATGCGACTTCTTATTATGGCAGATTATTGCCAAGAAGAGGTTTTACTTTTTGGAGGAAAAATCAAGCATGACTAAGTCACGCGTTTCAGCGTTATCTGGTGATAACGCTAAAGATCTTCGTAACGTGGCGAAGGAGTCTGAGAAGGCCGCTAATAAGGGCGTAACAAACCCTAAAGAGGCGATTCTAAAGGCCGCTTCTTTTACAAAAGCGCCAAAGGTTTCTCAGAAAACCACCACTCGCGAAGAGCGAGAGGCGTTGGCGTATCAGCAAGCAAAAGAGGTTAAAGAGGCCGAAAAGCTTGCGGATAGTGCTGTTAGAGGCCCGCTTGGAAGATTGTGGGCAAAGATACAAACCAGCTCCGATAAATTCACTTTGGGCATGTCAATTGTGGCATTGGGCGTTGTTTATGGAGATATTGGAACGTCTCCTTTGTACACTGCTCAAACATTCTTGGCAGGTCAAGGCGGATTGCAAAACATTAGTCGCGAAGCGGTTTATGGCATGCTTTCCCTTGTGTTTTGGTCGATTACGCTAATCACAACAGTAAAATACGTGTTTGTTGCAATGCGAACAGACAACAAGGGCGAAGGCGGAATTTTTGCACTCTACTCGCTTATTAGGCGAAAAGGCGCATGGCTTGCGATTCCAGCAATGATTGGTGGTGCGGCGTTCCTTGCGGATTCTGTTCTAACTCCAGCAGTTTCAATATCTTCTGCAGTAGAAGGCTTGCGCACAATATCTGCGTTTAGGCCTATCTTCTTAGAAAACGACAATCTTTCTTTAATGATCACGGTAATTATTATTGTGATTCTGTTTTCTGTTCAACAGCGCGGAACTGAAAGAATTGGAAAAGTTTTCGGCATAGTCGTTATGATTTGGTTCGGATTCCTAGCGCTTGTTGGAATCATGAATATTGGCGAAAATCTGGCGATTTTTGAGGCTTTGAACCCGATTTACGGCCTAAAGTTCTTGTTTAGTTCGCACAATATGCAAGGAATGGCCTTAATGGGCATTATCTTCCTTTCTACAACTGGTGCAGAAGCGCTGTATTCCGATATGGGTCACGTTGGTCGTGGAAACGTTTATGTTACGTGGCCGTTTATTAAAGTGGCGCTTATTCTAAACTACTTCGGTCAAGGCAGCTGGATGCTTCAGCATCAAAACAATAAAGCATTGTGGTCTATAGAAGGCTTAAACCCGTTCTTCCAGATGCTAAGCCCGAATTTACGTTACGTTGCCGTTGTGCTTTCTGTAACAGCTGGCATTATTGCATCCCAGGCTTTGATTACTGGTGCTTATACTATGGTTTCGGAAGCTACCAGCCTTAACTGGATGCCTCATCTTCAAGTGCGATACCCTGCGCGAACTCGAGGTCAGCTTTATATTCCTGTTGTTAATTTTGTGCTCTGTCTTGCAACTCTTACAGTTTTAGCTGTGTTTAAGGATTCTGAGCATATATCTGGAGCGTACGGTCTTGCGCTTACGCTTACCATGATTGCAACAACAATACTTCTTACGGTTCACATGTGGTATCAAAAGAAGAAGGTTGGCGCTCTGGTATTTGCCACAGTATTCCTGATTATTGAGATTTTGTTCTTTATAGCTTCTATGGCAAAGTTTATGCACGGCGGCTGGTTTACCATGCTTCTTGGTGCATCGATTTTGATTATTATGCTCACCTGGAAAGATGGCACTAAGATTGAGCGCTCGCAGCGATTGCACATGAAGCCTAAGGACTTTTTGCCTGTTCTAGATAAGTTGCACAGTGATTTTAGAATCCCTTATTTTGCAGACAATATTGTGTATTTGACTTCCGATAAGGAGATGAAGCGTCTAGATACTGGTATTTTCTTCTCGATTTTTGCGGATCATCCTAAGCGCGCTCGTGCGTGGTGGGCTGTTTCTGTAGAAACTGATGACGCTCCGTTTACTCGCGAATATTGCGTGGAGAATTTTGGCACGGATTATTTGTTCCGCGTTAAAATCAAGCTTGGATTTAAGGTTTCTCCTTCGATTCCTGCATATTTGCATCAAATTATGCACGATTTATCGCATACGGGCGAGCTGCCACAACAGCAGTCTGTGTACCCTAAGGTAGATGCGGATCCAGATATTGGCCCAATTCGTTACGTGCTTTTGCACAAGGCATTAATGCCTGAATCGAATATTTCTTTGCGTGGCGCATTGTCTCTAAAAATGAAGTATGCGATTCGTCATATTGCGGGAACGCCAGTTAAGTGGTTTGGCTTAGCTCCGTATAATCCTGTTGTAGAAGTTCAGCCGTTGTTTGTTTCTACTCGTAGACCTCCTCGATTAAAGCGAGAAGAGGTTGCTTCATCTAGAGCTGTTCAGTCTTTGCAAGGCAATGATGTTGCAGCGCAAGCTTCGGTTGATGCCGAGCAAACTGCGATTATGAACGCTAGAGATATTGCTGCAGCGAATGTTTCTGGAGAAGTCAAGTCTGAAAATAAGTCTGTAAGCAAGTCTGAAAATAAGTCTGAAAATAAGGAGACTAAAATATCTAACACTGGCAAAATCGCTAGAATAGATACTGGTCAGATTAAAGCAGTTAAAAAATAACTAAAATACGTATTATTGCTTTATTGCTTTACTGCTAATCGGCCGTTTGCGTTGGCTTGCGCATGTGCTTATGTTTACTTGTGCGCTTGCTTTCAATAACGGCCGTTTTGTGATTTAGGGTTTAAGGAGCGCGATTATTATGCTTGCAGATTTGCCTGATTTTAATAGGATTGAAAAGTTACATCGCACTACTGCGCCAAGTGAAGCTGCGTACAATTTGATTCATTGTCATTGTGTTGTTATTGCTACGATTTCTTGGATGCTTGCTAGACACCAAAATCAGCTGTTGGCTTTTAAGCAGCTTAATTTGAATAATGATTTTGCGGATTTTGCGGATAAGTCGCAAGCAGATGTTGAGCAAATTATGCTTCGTCAAATGTCTAAAATCAATGAAGATCTAAAAAACAGGTGTGATTTAGCAAAGTCGTGTCTTAAAAAGTTAATTGACACAAATCCACTTGATCTTCCTAAAGTTAGTGGCGGAATCGCGCCGAAAGATTATGTAGACGAATATGCGGCGTTTGCTGGCGGATTGTTGCACGATATTGGAACGTATTTTGTTTTAGCTAAAGACGGTTCAAAAGCTGCGGATGGCAAGTTGGAGTTTGACGGACCGAATTATATTTTGCACGGCTTGCGCGGCTACAACTATTTGATTGATAATGGTTTTAGTGAAGATATTGCGCAATTTGCGCGTAACCATACGGGCGTTGGGCTAACTCGCGAGCAAGTTGTTGCGCAAAATTTGCCGCTTCCATCTGGCGATTATGTTCCGCGTACGGTTGAGCAAGAAATTGTGATGGTTGCAGATAAATACAACAGTAAGTCGATTCCGCCGCGATTTTTAACTGTAGATACGTATAGGCGTAAGGCTGCGCGCTTTGGCGAAGAGAACGCAAAGCGATGGATGTGCTTGGTTAATAAGTATGGCAGAGTGAGCGTTTGCAAGCTTGCAGATTTCTTTGGTCTTAAGGTTGATTAGGCAAAGTTGATTAGGTAAGATTGATTAAGCTTTGCTTTTATGGCTATAAAGCCGCTAATCCAAGTGCAGTGTTTACTTCGGCTACAATATCGTGCATAGCAGCGCTTGCTGCAGCTGCGTCACCTTCCATAATTGCCTGTGTTACCTTTTTATGGTTTAATATCGCTTCTTTGTTTGGTTTTTGTGGATAAAGATTAAGTTCAACTCTGCCTCGTAATACGCTTTCGACTATTGAACTAAGTTTTGCAAAAATCGGGTTACCGCTATTTGCAAGCAAAAGAGTATGGAACTGGATATCTAATTCATGAAAATCTGCCAGTCTATTTTCTTCTACCGCTTTTACCATATCGTGACCAATTACGCCCAATTTATAGCGTATTTCTACATCTCCGCGTAATGCACATCCAGCTGCTGCGGCAGGTTCTACAACAAGACGAAGTTCTGTTAATGCTCGTAGTTCATTTTCTCTGTATGGTGAATGTAGTTTCCATGTGATTACTCGTGTATTTAAATCGTCCCAATTTTCTGGATTGCAAGCTATTACGCCTGTTCCGCGTTGAAATTGTACGCAACCCAAAGATGCTAATAGTCTTGTTGCTTCTCGAGCTACTGTTCTAGATATTCCATATTGTTTTTGAATATCTTCTAGTTTTCGATTAGTTTTTGGCTCCCATTTGTTATTTACTATTTCATCTGCGAGAGAATCTGATATAGATAGATGTAAAGGAGCGTTTTCGGTCACTAAGTCACTAGAAATTTGACTTTGTGTGGTATTAGACACCATATTTGCCTCGCAGTTTTATGTATATTTATGGTTTCATCCTAGCAAATAGAAAATGAAAATATAGTTATGCTCAAAAAATAACACATTAAAGACTCTTAATTCTTTGACAAAGAGTCTTTGTGTGGTATTCTTATAGTGTTGTCAATAACAAAGGAGCTATTATGGCGATTCACATTGTAGTGATGGGCGTTGCTGGTTGCGGCAAGTCTACTGTTTCTGAGGCAATTCGTGATCAACTTGGTTACACTCTGGCAGAAGGTGATGATTTTCATCCAAAAGCTAATATAGATAAAATGTCCGCAGGAATTGCGCTAACAGATGAAGATCGTTGGCCTTGGTTGGATCTTATTAACAAATGGATGGTTGCGCGTGAAAGTCTTGGAGAAAACACAGTTGTTTCAAGCTCTGCATTAAAACGGTCATATCGCGAAGTTCTTTCTAAAAATCTAAACGTGTACTTCTTGCATTTAAACGGAAGCCATGAGTTAATAGCGCAGAGGCTAAAAGATCGTAAAGGACACTTTATGCCACCATCTTTATTGCCAAGTCAGTTCGCAATTTTGGAGCCTCTAGGTAAAGAAGAAAACGGAACCGTTATATCGATTGAAGGTTCTGTTGAAGATATGGTTCATAGAGCTATCAAAGCAGTGAAAACATATGAACAATCGCAGCTGCAAAAACAATTGTAAATGTAAAAATAGTCGCAATTGTAAAGCATAACAATTGTAAAGCAGCACAAAAATATACATTCAAAAATTACTAACGCAAATAACAAAGTTGTTAGCGCATTGATCGTAAACAAAAGATCACAAGGAATTATAAACAAAGCCTCACAATAATTAAAACAATTCACAAAATCATGGAGGATTTATGAGTGGGTTAATTCTTGCGGCAATATTAGGTATAGCGCTTATTGTCGTACTTATTGCAGTGGTAAAAGTACATCCTTTCCTATCGTTAATGATTGGTTCGATTGCAACTGCAATCATTGCAGGAGTTCCATATGATAAAAGTCTTACAAGCTTTACTAATGGAGTTGGTTCCACAGCATCAGGAGTTGGATTACTCATTGCTTTAGGCGGAATTATTGGAATTCTTCTTACACGTTCAGGTGGAGCAGACGTGATTTGTGACACCATACTGAAGAAAGCTCCAGAACATAAGCTTCCATGGGCCATGGCTCTGAGCGCATTTATTGTTGGAATTCCACTGTTCTTTGAAGTTGGTGTAGTGATACTTATACCAATTATTCTTCTTGTTGCGCGTCGTACAAAAATGCCAGTAATTGCTCTCGGCATACCAGCGCTCGCAGGCTTATCGGCTTTGCATGCTTTTGTACCGCCACATCCTGGACCACTTGTTGCTATTGATGCTTTGCATGCAAACATTGGATTGACTTTGGCTTTTGGTTTGATTATCGCCATACCAACTGTAGCAATCGCAGGACCTCTAATGGTTCATTGGATGGTAAAAATGGTTCCTATTCAAGCTAAGCAAGAAGAAGACAATAAGAAGGAAGATAAGCCACAAAATCGTCCTACATTCGCGGAAGCGTCTAGCGTAATTTTACTTCCAGTAATTCTTATGCTTGCAGCCAGTGTTGTTGATATTACGGGGCAATCAAAATCTACATTTGGTAGTGTAATCGCATGGATTGGAACACCACTTGAAGCTCTTACAATCACTACTATTTTTGCGATGATATTATTTGCTATTCGCGCAAAATGGAGTAGAGATACATTGAATTCTCTGGTAGGTCTTTCGTTCTCCTCAATTGCAAGTATCTTGTTGATAGTTGCTGCTGGGGGTGGATTCAAGCAAACCCTTGTAGATTCTGGAATTGGTAAAGTTATTGCTACTGGCATTGTTCAGGCAAATCTTAATCCTCTTCTGGCTGGATGGATTGTTGCTGTACTAATTAGATTAGCGACTGGATCTGCAACCGTTGCAACCGTAACAGCATCTGGAATTGTTGCACCTTTGGCTGCAAATCTAAATCAAGTACAATTAGCGTTACTCGTACTAGCTATTGGTGCTGGATCAATCTTCTTATCTCATGTAAATGATGCTGGATTCTGGTTGGTTAAAGAATATTTCGGTATGAGCGTAGGGCAAACGTTTAAAACATGGTCATTGATGGAAACAGTATTGTCTGTTGTTGGACTTGCAATTATTATGCTAGTTTCTGCTGTTGTTCCTGTGTTCATATGAAATTAAAAAGATTGTCTGAATAAGTTTTGTGACAGTTTTGCAAAAGTTATTAAAAGTTATTAAAAGTTATTAAAAAATTTGAAAGAAGGAATTTATTATGCAATTAGGTGTTATCGGTTTAGGGCGCATGGGCGGAAACATGGTTAAGCGCTTGCGCGAAGGAGGTCATGAAGTTGTTGGATACGACGTTAGTGCCGAATCAAATCGAGATGTTGACTCTTTAGAAAAATTGGTACAAAGACTTTCTAGTCCGCGTATTGTATGGGTTATGGTTCCAGCTGGTTCTCCTACAGACACAACTATCGAAAAATTAAGCAATCTTCTTGAAGATAATGACCTAGTAATTGATGGAGGCAATACTAGGTATGTTGATGATCAGCGTCATTCTTCTGAATTAAAAACAAAAGGAATCCATTTTATGGATGTTGGAGTTTCAGGCGGAGTTTGGGGATCTACTCGTGGTTACGCATTGATGGCTGGCGGCTCCGATGAAGATTATCAGAGAATGTTACCAATTTTCGAGACTTTGAAGCCTGAAGGTCCTGACGGACTAGTTCATGCTGGTGCTGTTGGTGGTGGTCATTTTGCCAAGATGGTTCACAATGGAATCGAATACGGCATGATGCAGGCTTTTGGTGAAGGCTTTGCAACAATGATGCGTTCAGAATTAATAGATGATCCAGCTAAGGTTATGTCTTCATGGCGTCAAGGTTCTGTTGTTCAGTCTTGGCTGCTTGACTTATTCGCACGCGCTGCAAAAGACGATCCTACATTAGAATCTATGCCTCCTGTTGCTAATGAGTCTGGTGAAGCAAAGTGGATGGTTGAAGCTGCACTTGAACTTGGTGTTCCAACCCCAGTTACCGCATGCTCATTGTGGGCTCGTCAAGTATCTCGCGGAGGTGGAGATGACACTTTGCGAGTAGTTTCATCGTTGCGTGCGCAGTTTGGTGGCCATGTGACTAAAAAATAGTCAAAGTAAGTAGAAAATATCTAAGGTAAAAATAGGTAAAATAGGTAAAAAATAGATAAAGATTGTATAGATGGGCAGTTATGTGTTAATTGCCCATCTATTTTTGTTTGCGACACTCCCGTGTTTTGGTTTTTGGGGGTGTTTTTCTTGTTTTTTTGGGTTGTTTTTGTTTTGTTTTTGTTGGTGTGTGGTTGCGTGGCG
>NZ_JANUYG010000005.1:0-5609 GCF_055700915.1 Gardnerella sp. c10Ua_31
TTTTTTGCGTGTTTTAGCCGTGTTTTCAACACGCCGATGTTTTGGCTTTGTTTCAATGGTTTTGGCTTGTTGGTTTGGGTGTGATTTGCTTTTGGGCTTGCTTTGGTGTAAGTTTATCTCTTGCTGCTCAGCGCGGCTGGTTCTCCTCGGTTGAGGTTGATGAGCCGGCTGGTGTGGTGGTGGTTTGAGAACTCAAGAGCGTGTCTGTACTACTTATTTAGTTAATTATTGCCAGTTCATTGTCAGCCTCACAGATTGTGGGGTGCCTGAGAGATGGTTAAATGATGGTGAGGTTTTTTGTTGGGATGTTCTTTCCTTAAAGAATGTCTCGTCTTTTTCTTTTATATTGGAGCCTTATGTTGGCTCTTCATTGAAGTTTTTCGTGGAGGGTTCGATTCTGGCTCAGGATGAACGCTGGCGGCGTGCTTAACACATGCAAGTCGAACGGGATCTGACCAGCTTGCTGGTTGGTGAGAGTGGCGAACGGGTGAGTAATGCGTGACCAACCTGCCCCATGCTCCAGAATAGCTCTTGGAAACGGGTGGTAATGCTGGATGCTCCAACTTGACGCATGTCTTGTTGGGAAAGTGTTTAGTGGCATGGGATGGGGTCGCGTCCTATCAGCTTGTAGGCGGGGTAATGGCCCACCTAGGCTTCGACGGGTAGCCGGCCTGAGAGGGCGGACGGCCACATTGGGACTGAGATACGGCCCAGACTCCTACGGGAGGCAGCAGTGGGGAATATTGCGCAATGGGGGAAACCCTGACGCAGCGACGCCGCGTGCGGGATGAAGGCCTTCGGGTTGTAAACCGCTTTTGATTGGGAGCAAGCTTTCGGGTGAGTGTACCTTTCGAATAAGCGCCGGCTAACTACGTGCCAGCAGCCGCGGTAATACGTAGGGCGCAAGCGTTATCCGGAATTATTGGGCGTAAAGAGCTTGTAGGCGGTTCGTCGCGTCTGGTGTGAAAGCCCATCGCTTAACGGTGGGTTTGCGCCGGGTACGGGCGGGCTAGAGTGCAGTAGGGGAGACTGGAATTCTCGGTGTAACGGTGGAATGTGTAGATATCGGGAAGAACACCAATGGCGAAGGCAGGTCTCTGGGCTGTTACTGACGCTGAGAAGCGAAAGCGTGGGGAGCGAACAGGATTAGATACCCTGGTAGTCCACGCCGTAAACGGTGGACGCTGGATGTGGGGCCCATTCCACGGGTTCTGTGTCGGAGCTAACGCGTTAAGCGTCCCGCCTGGGGAGTACGGCCGCAAGGCTAAAACTCAAAGAAATTGACGGGGGCCCGCACAAGCGGCGGAGCATGCGGATTAATTCGATGCAACGCGAAGAACCTTACCTGGGCTTGACATGTGCCTGTCGACTGCAGAGATGTGGTTTCCCTTCGGGGCAGGTTCACAGGTGGTGCATGGTCGTCGTCAGCTCGTGTCGTGAGATGTTGGGTTAAGTCCCGCAACGAGCGCAACCCTCGCCCTGTGTTGCCAGCGGGTTATGCCGGGAACTCACGGGGGACCGCCGGGGTTAACTCGGAGGAAGGTGGGGATGACGTCAGATCATCATGCCCCTTACGTCCAGGGCTTCACGCATGCTACAATGGCCGGTACAACGGGATGCGACATGGTGACATGGAGCGGATCCCTTAAAACCGGTCTCAGTTCGGATCGTAGTCTGCAACTCGACTACGTGAAGGCGGAGTCGCTAGTAATCGCGAATCAGCAACGTCGCGGTGAATGCGTTCCCGGGCCTTGTACACACCGCCCGTCAAGTCATGAAAGTGGGCAGCACCCGAAGCCGGTGGCCTAACCCTTTTGGGATGGAGCCGTCTAAGGTGAGGCTCGTGATTGGGACTAAGTCGTAACAAGGTAGCCGTACCGGAAGGTGCGGCTGGATCACCTCCTTTCTACGGAGTTTTTGTGCACGCTCGGATTGAGTGTGGTTACTGGTGTGGAAAACAATAGTTAACGTTTTTTTTGTGAGTGTGTTGGGCATGCTTTTGGGTTCCCGGATTGCCACCCCCCTTTTGTTTGGGGTTGCGGTCCTAGCCCTTGGATTACAGGTTGAGGCTTTTTGGTTTTTGGCTTGTGTTCTTGGTGTTTGGTGGTTTGAGAACTGGATAGTGGACGCGAGTAAGAATAGTGAGACTGTTTTTTGGTTTTGCTTGTTTTTACTTTTATCAATTTCAACCGGCTCCATTTTGGTGGAGTCGCTTGATCGTTTTGTGATCGTTTAGTGTGATGATTTATTGTCTAGAGAGTTAAGCGATAGGCTTTTTACTGGTGTATCACTGGTAAGGGCGTATGGTGGATGCCTTGGTAGACAGGACCGATGAAGGACGTGACGGGCTGCGATATGCCTCGGGGAGCTGCCGAGTGGGCTTTGATCCGAGGATTTCCGAATGGGGAGACCCGGCCACTGTTATGGGTGGTCACCACAGTTTTGTGGGGGGTACGCAGGGAAGTGAAACATCTCAGTACCTGCAGGAAAGGATACTCCGTGAGTAGTGGCGAGCGAAAGCGGATCAGGCTAAACCGAGTACGTGTGATAACCGTCAGGTGTTGCGTATTCGGGGTCGTGGGATTGACTGTTCAGCCTCTGACGGGGTTGAGGAGAGTGATAAAACATCGTGTTATGTGAATGGGATTGAATTCCCAGCCGTAGAGGGTGATGGCCCCGTAGCAGGTCGTGCGATGTCTCTTTATGTTTATTCCCAAGTAGCGCGGGCCTCGTGGAATCCCGCGTGAATCTGCCCAGACCGTTGGGTAAGCCTAAGTATTCCTGTCTGACCGATAGTGTACTAGTACCGTGAGGGAAAGGTGAAAAGCACCCCGGGAGGGGAGTGAAATAGTTCCTGAAACCGTGCGCTTACAATCCGTCGGAGCCTTCTTGTGGGGTGACGGCGTGCCTATCGAAAAATGAGTCTGCGAGTCAGTGGTATGTGGCGAGGCTAACCCGGGTGGGGGAGCCGTAGCGAAAGCGAGTTTTAAAAGGCGTTTTAGTCGCATGTCCTGGACCCGAAGCGGGATGATCTAGCCCTGAGCAGGTTGAAGCGCGGGTAAGACCGTGTGGAGGACCGAACCCACCTAGGTTGAAAACTGGGGGGATGACTTGGGGTTAGGGGTGAAAGGCCAATCAAATTCCGTGATAGCTGGTTCTCTCCGAAATGCATTTAGGTGCAGCGTCATGTTATTGCTTACAGGGGGTAGAGCTACTGGATGCTTGCGGGCCCATACCGGGTACTAATAGCAGCCAAACTCCGAATACCTGTTAGGTTTATCATGGCAGTGAGTCGGCGGGGGATAAGCTCCGTCGTCAAAAGGGAAACAGCCCTGATCGTCGTCTAAGGTCCCGAAGCGCGTGCTAAGTGGGAAAGGATGTGGAGTCGCATAGACAGCCAGGAGGTTGGCTCAGAAGCAGCCATCCTTGAAAGAGTGCGTAACAGCTCACTGGTCTAGTGGTTCCGCGCCGACAATGTAGCGGGGCTTAAGCACGCCACCGAAGACGCGACTGCGTGATTTATTTCACGCGGGGTAGGAGAGCGTCCTGTATGGGGTGAAGCGGCAGTGTGAACTTGTCGTGGACTATACGGGAGTGAGAATGCAGACATGAGTAGCGAGAGACAGGTGTGAATCCTGTCCGCTGAATGACTAAGGGTTCCGGGGCCACGTTCGTCGTCCCCGGGTGAGTCGAGTCCTAAGGCGAGGCCGACAGGCGTAGTCGAATGGATGAACGGGTTGATATTCCCGTACCGGTGTTACACCGTTCGAACTGAATCTGAGAGTACTAACCTTCGTTATTCTGGTTGATTGCCTTTCGGGGTTTTCTTCTGGTTTAGTGTTGGGAGCGTATCGGTAGTAGGTTAGCGTGGGAGTGACGCGGGTAGGTAGCCGGCTGCGGAGGTGGTTTTCCGTGGCTAAGCGTGTGGGCTGTCTCCTAGGTAAATCCGGGGGATGTTTAAGCTGAGGCGTGATGGGTAGGCCGTATGGCTGATTCCGGTGATCCTGCTTGCCGAGAAAAGCTTCAACGTGAGGTGTGATTCCGCTCGTACCCTAAACCGACACTGGTGGTCTGGTAGAGTATACCGAAGCGATCGGGCGAATCCTGGCCAAGGAACTCGGCAAATTACTCCCGTGCCTTCGGCATAAGGGAGACCCCTGATGGTGATGTTTTTTACATGCGGAGCTGTTGGGGGTGGCACAAGCTAGGGGGTAGCGACTGTTTACCAAAAACACAGGAGCGTGCGAAGGCGTAAGCCGCTGTATACGCTCTGACGCCTGCCCGGTGCCGGAAGGTTAAGAGGATCCGTTAGCTTTGGCGAAGCGGTGAATTTAAGCCCCGGTAAACGGCGGTGGTAACTATAACCATCCTAAGGTAGCGAAATTCCTTGTCGGGTAAGTTCCGACCTGCACGAATGGCGTAACGACTTCCCCACTGTCTCGGCCAGGAGCCCGGCGAAATTGCAGTACGAGTAAAGATGCTCGTTAAGCGCAGAAGGACGAAAAGACCCCGGGACCTTTACTATACCTTGGTATTGTCGTTAGGTGTGGATCGTGTAGCATAGGCGGGAGGCTGTGAAGCGTGGGCGCTAGCTTGCGTGGAGTCAACAAGTGAAATACCGCTCTTTCCATATCTGGCGTCTAACCTCGACACGTTATCCGTGTTAGGGACAGTGCCTGGCGGGTAGTTTAACTGGGGCGGTTGCCTCCTAAAGAGTAACGGAGGCGCTCAATGGTCCGCTCAGCCCGGTTGGCAATCGGGTTTTGAGTGTAATCGCACAAGCGGGCTTGACTGTGAGACTGACGGGTCGAGCAGGGACGAAAGTCGGAGATAGTGATCCGGTGCCGGCGTACGGACGTGGCATCGCTCAACGGATAAAAGGTACCCCGGGGATAACAGGCTGATCATTCCCAAGAGTCCATATCGACGGGATGGTTTGGCACCTCGATGTCGGCTCGTCGCATCCTGGGGCTGGAGCAGGTCCCAAGGGTTCGGCTGTTCGCCGATTAAAGCGGCACGCGAGCTGGGTTCAGAACGTCGTGAGACAGTTTGGTCTCTATCCTCTGCGCTCGTTGGAATGTTGAGGAGACCTGCCCATAGTACGAGAGGACCTGGGTGGACGAACCTCTGGTATGCCGGTCGTCACGCCAGTGGCGCTGCCGGTTAGCTACGTTTGGAAGGGATAACCGCTGAAAGCATCTAAGCGGGAAGCCTGCTCCAAGATTAGCATTCCTTGCACTTTGTGTGTGAGCCCCCATGTAGAACACGTGGTTGATAGGCTGGATGTGGAAGCCCTGTAAGGGGTGGAGCTGACCAGTACTAATGGGCGATTGTGATACTACTTGTATTGCTTATCGTTTAATTCTCTTAACATTAGGGAGTGTTAAGCGGTCATGATTATGGTTAAGTTGTTGATTTTGATGATTGTTTCTTCTGTTTGCTCGCGTTCATGTCCGGTTCCCAAACCGCCAGCTTGCCACTCGCGTATTGCGAGTGTATAATCTAGTTTTGCGGTGGTCATGGCTCAGGTGAGACGCCCGGTCCCATTCCGAACCCGGAAGCTAAGGCCTGACACGGTGAGGGTACTGCACTCGATAGGGTGTGGGAGA
>NZ_JANUYG010000006.1:0-554 GCF_055700915.1 Gardnerella sp. c10Ua_31
AGACATGATATCCATTCTACTAACACCATACCCATGCGATATCAGCTTGTTGGCTGTAAGCCGTGATGTTCTAATAATGGGCGTAAATTTCAAGTTCAACTTAAAAATTACGCCCAAAATGGTCAACTTGCACTTTTGCGCGTAAAAGACGCACGGCAAAAAATTGCTTCACGCACTAAATATCTTGCCCTTTATGACTTGATGACATGTATTTCACGCACCGCGCTTTCCAATCATTTTCACTAACGCAAGCAAACGCATCCGTCACAGCCTGCAAACCTAAACTTTCAACATATTTACAAGCAATACTAAAACTATTATCAATGCTGATCTCTTCATTTACTAGCAAACTATACTTCTCATAAACAGAAGGAACAGCAGAGCCAATATCATCAAATAAAAAAGGATTCATATCACTTAAAAATGAAGTCAATTCTTCACTTTTATTTTCTTTCCAATAATGATTTAACGCGTAATAAATCATAGAAAACAATTCAAACTTATTCACAACTATTCCTCCCACGGATCATTATTTAATCCTGTCCTATCATGCC
>NZ_JANUYG010000007.1:0-488 GCF_055700915.1 Gardnerella sp. c10Ua_31
AAAATCAAGCTATTAAGCCAATCTTAAACCTTTTAACAATAGGTTTTTCAATAACCGCTAGCACAATAACGATAGTTATTAGGAATAGTTATTCCAGTAGTACGTCAATATTTCGTTTTGAATATAGAAGTCTGCGCACTTCCATAGTGTCGTCGATGACAACGTAAAAAACAGAAAAGTTGCGTACGTTAATCCTGTAGTAAGGGTGTTCTCGTGTTGTTTGATTAATTACTACTTGCGCTATCAAAGACGTCGTTTTTAGAAAGACGCGTAGAAGTATTTGCGGCAAAAGCGTCTGCTTCGTCGAGTTTTCTTTCAATGTCGTCAGTGAGGGCAGAGTATTGTTTGATGCTCATGAGAACCATAGTTCCATAACCGTTTTTTGTAAGGAATACTGGTGTATTTGAATTTATAACTGTTTCTTCTACTTCTGGGAATTTGTTTCTTAAATCGGAAACTGGGCGAATATTAATCATAGTATCAACCTC